>CBFGWV010000227.1:0-7884 GCA_965652545.1 uncultured Candidatus Competibacteraceae bacterium
ACCTACCCCGAATCAGTGCGCAGCTAGGAGCGTCCGAGCTCGGGATGTTGTGTCAAATATTGCCTCTCGAAGTTCATGGGTGAAACCCAATTTTCGCGACATCTCACCCATGCAATCCCCCGAACGCCAGCACCACACGTTGTGATCTCCGCGGAAGATCTGGGAGAGCCCCGAGCCGTGGCCAGCCACTCGTGCGAACCCACCAGTCCACCGCCCTGCCGCATTGATCCGGCCCCCTTCACGGCCGTCCTCTCGACGCCGGTGAACGAGTCCACCCGTGCAGTGTCACCTTATCTGCACGGTTCTACGGACAACCGCCCCTCGCGGCATGTCCCCGCGTCCTGCGCTCTGGAGCCAGCCGTTCTCAGGGAGTCTGTCTGTTTTGCTTCTGTACCGTGGCCGAAAAGGGATGCTTGGCAAGGCGGCACGATCCGGGTTGCCGGGCAACCGCGGGGGCGCGCCGGGGGATTGTAGTGCCCCATCCGCGGCGGTCCGCGCCTGCGGGGTGTTGCCCCTGCTGCTTGCGCTGGCCGCCTGCGACCAGCCGCAGATGGAAGACCAGCCCAAATATGAAACCTACGAGGTCGCGCCCGGTTGGCCCGGCCAGCAAGCGGCCCGCCAGCCGCCGGCCGGCACCGTTGCACGGGGGGACGCGTTGGCACCGCCGGCGCAGACCCTGCCCATACCGCTGACCGGTCCGTTGCTCGAGCGCGGCCGCGAACGCTATGAGATTTTCTGCACCCCCTGCCACGGCCGTGCGGGCTATGGCGAGGGCATGGTGGTCCAGCGCGGTTTTCCCAAGCCGCCGTCGTATCACAGCGAGCGTCTGCGCAACGCCTCTTTGCGCCATGTCTACGACGTGATCACCGACGGCTACGGCGTGATGTACCCCTATGCGGACCGGGTGGCGCCGGCGGACCGCTGGGCCATCGCGGTGTATATCCGTGCGCTTCAGTTGTCGCAGAACGCCCGCGTGGACGACCTCACGCCCGACCAGCGGGCGCGACTGGAGCGCGTGCCGTGAGGGTCCGCGCCCTGCCCGTGCTTGCGTTGGCGGCGCTGGCCGTGAGCGCGGTGGGCCTGGTTATCGCCTGGCCGGCGTTCCTGCGCAGTTGGCTGACGGCGGCGTTGATTGTCGGCGCCCTGCCGCTGGGGGCGGTGGCGGTGCTGATGACCCACGGGCTCACTGGCGGGGCTTGGGGCAACCACAGCCAGCCGGTGTGGTTGGCCTTGGCGGCGACGCTGCCATTGTTTGCGCTGGCCATGCTGCCGCTGTTGCTGGGCCTGGAGGTGCTGTTCCCCTGGACCGCACCGGCGGCGCGGTTGCCCGAGGTGGTGCAGAACAAACTGGCTTACTTGAACCTGCCGTTGTTTGTGTTGCGCACGCTGTTGTACCTCGCCATCTGGCTGGCGCTGCCCTGGCTGCTGGGGGCCTGGGGTCGGCGGCCGCAGGCGGTGCATGCGCCGGGGCTGATCCTATGGGCGCTGACGCTGACATTCTTTGGTGTCGATTGGGTGTTGTCGCTGGAGCCGGCGTTCTACAGCGACGTCTTCGGCCTGATGTTGATGACCGGCTCGGTGGCCAGCGCCATGGCCGCCGGCGTGCTGGCGATGGCCGGTCAGTTGCCGGCGGCCATTCGCCAGGATGTGGCCAATCTCTGGTTGGCGGTGTTGCTGGGCTGGGTCTTCGTGACGTTCTCTCAGTTGATCATCGTCTGGTCGGCCAACCTGCCGCACGAGATCGGCTGGTACCTGCGTCGTCGCGAGCCGCCCTGGGGCCAGGTGGTGTGGGTCGCCCTGCTGCTGTATGCAATCGTGCCGGTGGCGATCCTGCTCTCCAGCGCGGCCAAGCGGCACGCCGGCTGGCTACGCGCCGCCGCGCTCTCGTGCCTGGCCGGTCACGTGCTGTACGTGCATTGGCTCATCCTGCCGGCGTTCGGCGAGCGCTTGCCGGCGCAACGCTGGCTGGGCCCGGCGACGCTGCTGGCCCTGGGCGGCGGCTGCCTGTGGGTAGCCCAACATCGCTGGCGGGGCCTGACGGAGGCCAAGCATGGCTGAAACCCGCGACCTGCCCGTACGCGCACCGGTGATCGCTATGGCCGCCACCGCCGTGACTGTTGTCCTGGGTGCGCTGGTCGTCTGGCGGCTGCTGCACGGCGTATGGGCCGAGGCGGACAGCCCTCCGCCACCGCTTGCCGCGGACACCGCGACAGTCAGTACGAGCCCACCGTTGCAACGCGACCCCGTGCGCGAGCGGCAAGCACACGCGACGCGCATGGCCGAGCGGATCGACGGTGTGGGCTGGGTGAATCGCGAGGCCGGTGTAGTGCATATGCCGGTCCAGCAAGCGATGCGCTTGCTGCTGGAGCGGGGTCTGCCCGCACAGGACCGCGAGGAGCCACCGCCATGATCCGTCGGGTATGGCTGCTTGCGCTGCTGCTGCCGGTCATGGCGGCGACGGCGCATACCAACCAGGAGGCGATCCTGGCCTCAGTGGGCTTCGACCAGCGCATCGGGGCGGGCATACCTGCCGCAGCCGTCTTCGTCGATGCGGACGGCACATCGGTACCTCTGACCGACTTGGCTGACGGGCAGCCGCTGCTGCTGGTGATGTCTTGGTTCGACTGCCCCAATTTGTGTCCGATGCTGCTGGATGGGCTGGCGAGCGCCACCGACGAGTTGCCGTTCGCCACCGATACCTACCGCGTGGCGGTGGTCAGCATCGCACCCAATGAGGGCGCGGACGCCGCAGACGCCCTGCGCGAACGTCTGCGTGGCCAGTACGGCCCAACCGTTGCCAACTGGTCGTTCCTCACCGGCTCGCCGCCGGCCATCGACGCCCTCGCCGAGGCGACCGGCTTTCGCTACGCCTATGACGCGGACAGCGAACGCTATGCACATGCCGCCGGTATCGTCGTGATTTCCCCAAAAGGGCGAATCAACCGCTATCTTTTCGGTATGCGCCCGGACCCGGGTGACCTGCGGCTTGCCCTGACGGAAGCCGGCCAAGGTGCGCTCGGTGGTCCGGTGGAAGGGATTCTGTTGCGCTGCTACCGCTTCAACCCACAGACAGGGACGTACAACCTGGCGGTGATGGACCTGTTGAGGGTGGGCGGTAGCGGCTCTTTTCTTGCCCTGGCCGGGCTGGTGCTCTGGCTCAAGCGGCGGGAGGGGCAATGAGCGTCCCCTACCTGTCCGGCCCCCCCGATGTCGGCCTGCGGCTGATCCCACCTCAGGCCACCGAGCAGGCCACGCGGGTCGATGCGCTGTATATCGGGCTGCTTGCTGTCTCCGGCCTGCTCACGCTGATACTCATCGTCCTCATCGTCTGGTTCGGCCTGCGTTACCGCGCCGGCAGCCAGGCTTCACGGGCCGGCGGCCCCTCGCAGGCTGCCCGGCAACGTATCGAGATCGGCTGGGCGCTCATCCTGCTGAGCCTGTTCCTGAGCCTGTTCGCCTGGGGCGGCGGCTTGTACCTGGACATGTACCGCGGCCGTGAAACGGCCATGACCATCGAGGTGATCGGCAAGCAGTGGATGTGGAAGGTGCAGCATCCCGACGGTGCGCGCGAGATCAACAGCGTGCACGTGCCGGTGGACGAGCCGATCCGCCTGCGACTGACCTCACAGGATGTGATCCACAGTTTTTTCGTCCCCGCCTTCCGCCTCAAGCGCGATGTGCTGCCCGAGCGCTATGTCGATATCTGGTTCAAGGCCACCCGCCCGGGGGCGTACCACCTCTTCTGCGCCGAGTACTGCGGCCTGGACCACTCGCGCATGCGCGGCAAGGTGGTCGTGCTCAGTCGCACCGACTACCAGGACTGGCTGACGCGCAATGGCGACGGCCCCACACCCGAGACTGCCGGCAAGGCCTTGTTTCAGAGCCACGGGTGCAGCGGCTGCCATCTGGGCCGGTCCACCGTGCGCGCACCCAGCCTGGCCGGCATCTACGGCCGCAGCGTGCCCCTGGCCGGCGGCGGAACGGTGATGGCCGATGAGGCCTATCTGCGCGATGCCATCGTGCTGCCGCAGAAACACATCGTCGCCGGTTACGAGCCGATCATGCCCAGCTTCCGCGGGCAGATCGCCGAGGACGAAATCCTGCAGATCATCGCGTACATCAAATCGCTGCAACCGGGCGACTGGGACCGGCCGGCAGGAGGAGCGCCATGAGCACCGCGCATTACCTGAGCGCCGGCTGGGGGCTGCGCGACTGGCTGCTGACCACCGACCACAAGCGCATCGCCTGGCTGTACATCGTCGCCATTACGGGGTTTTTCTTCCTCGGCGGGCTGGCGGCGTTGTTCATCCGCCTGGAGCTGATCACGCCGGCGGGCGATCTGATGAGCGCACGGCACTACAACGATATGTTTTCCATCCACGGCATCGTGCTGGTGTGGTTTTTCCTCATCCCCTCGATACCGGCCACGCTGGGTAATTTCCTCATGCCGATGATGGTCGGCGCCCGCGACATGGCGTTTCCGCGGCTCAACCTGCTGTCCTGGTACATCTACGTGCTCGGCGGGGTGTTCACGGTGGTGGCGGTGATCGCCGGCGGGGTGGACACCGGGTGGACCTTCTACACGCCCTACTCCAGCCTGTTTTCCAACTCTGCGGTCATCGCAGCGGCCGCCGGGGTGTTCGTGGTGGGCTTCTCGTCCATCCTCACCGGCATCAATTTTGTCGTCACCACCCACACGATGCGTGCGCCGGGGCTCGGCTGGATGCGGCTGCCGCTGTTCGTGTGGGCCAATTACGCCACCAGCCTGATTTTGATCCTGGCCACGCCGGTGCTCACCATAACCTTGCTGCTGATCATCCTGGAGCGGGTGTTCGGCATCGGCATCTTCGACCCGGCGCTGGGCGGCGACCCACTGCTGTTCCAGCACTTGTTCTGGTTTTACTCGCACCCGGCGGTATACGTGATGATCCTGCCGGCCATGGGCGTGGTGTCGGAGATCATCCCCTGCTTCGCGCGCAAGCGGATCTTCGGCTACCAGGGGATGGTGGTCGCCATCATGGCCATCGCCACCTTCGGCTTCGTGGTCTGGGGCCACCACATGTTCGTCGCCGGCCAGAGCCTGTACGCCGGTGTGCTGTTTTCGTTCTTCACCTTTCTGGTGGCCGTGCCCTCGGCGGTGAAGACGTTCAACTGGACCGCCACCTTGTACAAGGGGCACATCCGCTTCACCGCGCCGATGATCTACGCCTTGTCGTTCCTCGGGCTGTTCACCGTCGGCGGCCTGACCGGCATCTTCCTGGCTGCGTTGGCCATGGACGTGCACCTGCACGACACCTACTTCGTCACCGCGCATTTCCACTACATCATGGTCGGCGGCGCGGTGACCGCGTACCTGGGCGGGTTGCACTTCTGGTGGCCCAAGATCACCGGGCGGCTGTACCCGGAAATCCTCGCCCGGCTGGCCGCGCTGGCCTTGTTCATCGGCTTCAACCTCACCTTCTACCCGCAGTTCCTGCTCGGCTATGCGGGCATGCCGCGGCGTTACCACAGCTACCCGGAGGAGTTTCAAATCCTCCATGTGCTCTCCAGCCTCGGTGCCGGCGTGCTGGCCGTCGGCTACCTGCTGCCGCTGGCGTATTTCCTGTGGTCCATGGTGGCCGGCCGCCATGCCGACGCCAACCCGTGGCAGGCCAAAGGGTTGGAGTGGACCACCGGCTCGCCACCGCCGACCCACAACTTCCTCAAGACGCCCACGGTCACGGAGGAGGCCTATGCCTACCGCTGAGGCGCACCCGGCCGAGCAATTCGACGACATGGCCCAGCAACGCCGTGCCGACACGCTGGGTATGTGGTTGTTCCTGGCCACCGAGCTACTGCTCTTCGGCGGCTTGTTCGCCGGCTTTCTCATCTACCGCATGGTGCACCCGGCCGTGTTCGCCGAGGCCGCCGGCCACCTCGACCTGATGCTCGGCGGTATCAATACGGCCTTGTTGCTCACCAGCGGCCTGACCATGGCCCTGGCGGAGCTGGCCATGAAGCGCCACCGCCGCCGCGCGTGCTTGCTGTTCCTGCTCGCCACCCTCGCGCTGGGCGTGGCGTTCCTCGGCATCAAAGCCTACGAATGGCACCACGAGTACACCCAGCAGCTGATGCCCGTGCATGGGCTGGCCTTCGCCTACCCCGGCGAGCAGCCGCAGATCGCCGAGTTGTTCTTCAACTTCTACTACGCCATGACCGGCCTGCACGCCGCGCACATGGCCATCGGCCTGGGCCTGCTCGCCACCCTAGCCCTCGTCGTCGGCCGCTGGCGACACCCCCACCGCATCGAGCGCCAAGTGCAAATCGGCGGCCTGTACTGGGCCTTCGTCGATGTGATCTGGGTCGTCGTCTTCACCTTGCTGTATCTGCTGCGGCAATGAACGGGTACCGCGGACGGGTGCTGGTATGGCTGGGGCTGCTGGCCCTGCTGGCCGTGTCGGTGGCCACCGCCGCATACCAGCCGGCACCGGTGTCCTACGTCATCGTCGGCGGGTGCGCGGCGGGGATGGCCGGGCTGATTCTGGCCGTGTTCATGGGGCTGCGGAGGGCGGATGGGTGGCAGCGGGTGTTTGCGTTGGGTGGGTGGCTGTGGCTGGGGTTTCTGGTGTTTTTGACGGCGGTGGATGTGTTGGGGCGGTAGGGAGCGGGCTGGCGTATACCGCTCACGCGCTTGGCTGCTTGGTTTGATACTATACGCAACTTGCGTATACTTCGACGATGAAACTGGTTTTCTTGGAAACGCCTTTATTCACGCGGCGCCTTGGCGACTACCTGACCGATGAAAGCTACCGGGCATTGCAGCGGGCACTGATGGAGGCCCCCGATATCGGTGAAGTCATGCCAGGGACCGGTGGATTTCGCAAACTGCGCTGGGAAGATATGCGCCGTGGCAAGGGTAAGCGAGGTGGGCTACGGGTCATCTACTACTACCTGACGGCTGATCGCCAGATTTGGTTTTTCACACTTTATGACAAAGACGAGGCTACAGACCTGACAGCCGACGAGAAAGGGATTTTGAGAAAGGCTATCCAGGCCGAGTTGAAGGCCAGGAGACAAAAATCATGACTCATAAGCGCAAGTTGTTTGATGAACTGATGGATGGCGTCGAAGCCATGCGACAGGAACGCGCAGGCAAAATAACCCTGCGGACTCATGAGATCGATGATCAGCCACCGCTTGAGATGGACGCAGAACTCGTCCGGGATACACGCGAGCGTATGCACGTCTCGCGGGCAGTGTTTGCGCGCCACCTTCGGGTATCCCCCCGCACGCTGGAGAACTGGGAGCAAGGGCGCGCGCGGCCCAATGCCCAAGCTGCAGCGCTTATTCTTATGGTGAGGAAATACCCTGATACGTTGGAGAGACTCAGCGCCTTGGGGAATCGGGCAGCATGAGCCTGACTGCTACATCGATCCTGGAGGCGGCTCAGCGCTCCGTGGATCTGCACTCTGTGATCCGGCTTACGACGGAGGACCAAGAGAGGTTTGCGAACGCGTTGCTGAACCCTCTGGAGCCGGCTGCGGTGCTCAAGCGTGCTTTCGCTCGGCGTCAGGCCTTGCTTGGTCTTGAGTAAGCCCGCTACCCTCAAACGCGACGTTTCGTGCGCTCGCTTCGTTCACTTGTCCGCGCTCACAGCCCGCCAAATGTAATCGCGCAGTGTCGTCGTCCCGCGCTCAGAGTTGTCCGGCTCTTCGATCTCATGGTCCAAAACCGTACCCGTCATACACGCATAGGACTGTGCGGCCGCTTTCGAAAAACCCAGTTGGATGAAGGTGTCCTCCCACGCCTCGCGTGGGATCGTCTCGATCTCGACTGTGATGCTGAGGGCCTCGGAGAGCGCATTCGCCACATCGCGCGGTGTATAGCGCTCAGGTCCTTCGATGA
>CBFGWV010000228.1:0-7864 GCA_965652545.1 uncultured Candidatus Competibacteraceae bacterium
CGATGAGCACCAGGGACTCGCCGAAGGCCACCAGCGCAATCACCAGCCCCACCCAGCCGGGATGGGCTGCGGTCCAGACGAGGATCGCGTCGACGAGCTCTTCCATCACGGCGTACTCAGCCCGAACGCCACGGGCCCACCGGGAACACCGTTCCACTCACCGAACCCCTGCCCAGGCGACTGTTCGAGCCCGCCACCGCAAAGAGCCCTGCGGCCGGGGGCATGGGGCCACCCGACCGTCGGCCGCAGGGATGCGGCCGTCGAGCGTACAGGGAGGTATTCACAGCGCGTCGGGTGGCCCCATGCCCCCGATCGCGGGGCGGGAATCGGCCCCCGACCGCCCCCAGCTACCCCAACGCGCTTGCAAGCCACGCCAAAGCAAGACACCCGTGCACAACCCCCGCTCACCACCGTGATCAATCCTCCTTCAGCAACGGCCCGGCCACCATCGATACACCGACACACTCGGCGAACCGCTCCAACGCCCACGGATGGCCACTGCTCAACCCCAGGACCGACCCGCCATCGGGCCTGTGCGCCGCCAGCCCCAGAGTGTCCAGCAGCGTCGCCAACCGCCGCGCAACCGCCGCGCCGGTGTCGATCAAGGCAACATCCGGGCCGCACAGTTCGGTCAACAACGGCCGCAGAAACGGATAATGCGTACAACCCAGCACCACCGTATCGGCCCCGGCAGCCAGCAACGGCCGCGTATAGCGCCTCAGCAGATCGACCGTAGCCGGGCCTTGAAGATCGCCCGCCTCGATCCGCTCCACCAGCCCCGGGCACGGCTGCGTCACCACCTTCACCGTACCGGCATAGCGCGCCAGCAACCCGTTGAAGCGTGCACTCTCCAGCGTCCCCGCCGTAGCGAGTACCCCCACCACGCCACTGCGCGTGGCGGCCACGGCCGGCTTCACCGCCGGCTCGATCGCCACCACCGGAAGCCCCGAGGTCGCCCGCAGCTCCGCCGCCGCCGCCGCGGTGGCCGTATTACAGGCCAGGACAATGGCCTTGCAGCCCAGCCGCTCCAGATGGGTGGCGATCGCCAGCGTACGCCCACGGATGAAGGCTGCCGACTTGTCCCCGTAGGGAATGTGGCGGCTGTCCGCGACATAGATGAGGGATTCGGCAGGCAGGTGCTCGCGAATGGAGCGCAGCACCGACAAACCGCCGACACCGGAATCGAAAACCCCTACGGGTGCGTGGGTACGATCGTCTGGGGACATGAACCGGTCGGGTGGATGTGGCCGCGGCGCAGTATCGCGTACTCGCCCCCGGGCGACCACCGTTGTGGCAAGTCACGCCTGCCTGTACGAGTATGTAGGCGGGCACGAAAGGACCGCACCATGAGCGATCGCGTCACCGAACTGACCACCGAGCTGAGTCTGGAGCCGCACCCGGAGGGTGGGCACTACCGGCGCTGGTACCTCAGCGACTCGGGCGAGCGGCCTGCGCTGAGCGTCATCGACTATCTGCTGCCGGCGCGCGAGTACAGCCGCTGGCATCAAGTCGATGCCGACGAGCTCTGGCACCACGTCGAAGGAGCGCCGCTGACCTTGTACCGCCTGTCGGCGGACTTCGCCGAGGCCGAGACCGTCGTCCTCAGCGACTCGGCCGACAGCGGCCTGCCGGCCACCGTCGTCCCCGCCGGATGGTGGCAGGCGGCCCAGACCAACGGCGCCTACACCCTGGTTACCTGTGCGGTGGCGCCGTCGTTCCGTTTTTCAGGCTTTCGCATCCTCGCCGACGACCCGGCCGCCGCCGCTCAACTGCGCTTGGCGGCGCCGGATCTGGCGGGGTTGCTGTGAAAGTTTTAAGTTTAACGTGTTAAGTTTTAAGTGGTTTTTGCGAAGCTCTGCATGACGATCCGCGAAAACTTAAAACTTAAAACTTAAAACTTAAAACTTAAAACTTAAAACTTAAAACTAAGCCCCTCCCTCCCCATACCCTCCACCCCCCGGGGTCTCGATGACGAACACGTCCCCAGGCGTCATCTCCACACTGGCGGTGGCGCCGAACTCGATGCGCTCGCCGTCGGCCCGTTCCACCCAGTTCGCACCGGGCATGCCGGCCTGTCCGCCGGCCAGGCCGTACGGCGCGATGCGGCGGCGGTTGGCCAGAATGGAAGCGGTCATGGCCTCGCGGAAGCGGATGCGGCGGATCACCCCGTCACCGCCACGGTGCTTGCCGTGTCCGCCGGAGTCCGGGCGGATGCGGAAGTCCTCCACCAGCACCGGATAGCGCCACTCCAGCACCTCCGGGTCGGTCAGGCGGGAGTTGGTCATGTGCGTGTGCACCGCCGAACAGCCGTCGAAGTCCGGGCCGGCACCGGAGCCGCCGCAGATGGTTTCGTAGTACTGGTAGCGGTCGTTGCCGAAGGTGAAGTTGTTCATCGTGCCCTGGGCGCCGGCCATCACGCCCAAGGCGCCGTACAAGGCGTCGGTGACCACCTGCGAGGTCTCCACATTGCCCGCCACCACCGCCGCCGGGTACACCGGGTTGAGCATGCAGCCCTCGGGCACGCGGATCTCGATCGGCTTCAGGCAGCCGGCGTTCATCGGGATGTCGTCGTCGACCAGGGTGCGGAACACATACAGCACCGCCGCCTTGGTCACCGCCAGCGGGGCGTTGAAGTTGCTCGGGCGCTGGCTGGAGGTGCCGGCGAAATCCACCACCGCCGAACGCGCCTCGCGGTCGATGTCGATACGCACCTGGACCTCGGAGCCATCATCCATGGGATAGCGGAACTGGCCCGGCTTCAACACGTTCAGCACGCGCCGAACCTGCTCCTCGGCATTGTCCTGCACATGGCGCATGTAGGCGTTGACCACCTCCAGCCCGAAGTGGGACACCATCTTGCGCAGCTCCTGCACACCCTTCTCGTTGGCGGCGATCTGGGCCTGCAGATCGGCCAGGTTCTGGTGCACATCGCGCACCGGGTACTCGCCCGAGGTCAGCAGGGCGACCAGTTCCTTCTCGCGGAAGCGGCCCTGGTCGACCAGCTTGAAGTTGTCGATCAGCACGCCCTCCTGGTCCACGTGGGTGGAGTTCGAGGGCATGGAGCCGGGGGTGATGCCGCCGATGTCGGCCTGGTGCCCGCGCGAGCCCACGTAGAACAGGATCTTGCGTCCGGCGTCGTCGAACACCGGCGTGACCACCGTCACATCGGGCAGGTGGGTGCCGCCGTTGTAGGGGGCGTTGAGCACGTACACATCGCCCGGCTTCATGATGGGGTTGTTGCGGATGACCGCCTGGATGGACTCGCCCATGGAGCCCAGGTGCACCGGCATGTGCGGGGCATTGGCGATCAACTGGCCGTCGTGGTCGAACACCGCGCAGGAGAAATCCAGACGCTCCTTGATGTTCACCGAGTAGGCCGTGTTCGCCAGGGTGAAGCCCATCTGCTCGGCAATGGACATGAACAGGTTGTTGAACACCTCCAGCATCACCGGGTCGGCGTCGGTGCCCACCGCGCTGCGTGCAGGCAGCGGTTCGACGCGGGTGAGCACGAGGTCATCGTTGTCGCGCACCTCGGCCGCCCAGCCCGGTTCCACCACCGTGGTGCCGGTGGACTCCATGATGATGGCCGGTCCGGCGATGCGATCCCCGGGGCGAGCCTCGTCGCGGCGGTACACCGGCGTGGGGTGATGGCGTCCGGCGGAGAACAAGTCCACCTGGTCGGCCGGCTGCAAGGCCTGCTGGCGCGCTGCGGCCACCACCGGGGCGATCTCCGCCTGGCCGGTGTCGCCTATCGCCTCGGCGGCAACCGCCTCGACCAGGATGGCCTTGCCCGGGACGGTGAAGCCGTAGCGGGCGTTGTGGGCCGCCTCGAACGCCGAGACCAGTTCGGCGATGCTGCCGAAATCCACCGGCATGGCGGTGTCAGAGCCTTCGTAGCGGAGCATGGCCTTGCGCACGATGGTGATCCGGCCGGGCTCCACGCCCTGGCGGACCAGCTCGTCGCTGCCGTCCTCGCCCAGGGCGTCCAGGCGCCCGGCGATCATCTCCACCGTGTCGTCGTTGAGCAGGGCCTCGACGGCCTCTTCGCGCAGGGCGCGAACCGATGCCAACCCCATGCCGTAGGCCGAGAGCACACCGGCGAAGGGGTGGATATGGATGGTCTTCATGCCCAGCGCATCGGCCACGCCGCAGGCATGCTGGCCGCCGGCGCCGCCGAAGCACACCAGGGCATACTCGGTGACGTCGTAACCGCGCTGGGTGGAGATCTGCTTGATCGCGTTGGCCATGTTCTCGACCGCGATCCGCAGGAAGCCGTCGGCCACGTCTTCGGGGCTGAGCTTGCGTCCAGTGGCCTGTTCCACCTCGGCCGCCAGCGCGGTGAAGCGCTCGCGCACCACCTCGGCATCCAGCGGCTGGTTACGCTCGGGGCCGAACACGGTGGGGAAGAAGCGCGGCTGGACCTTGCCGACCATGACATTGCAGTCGGTCACCGTCAGCGGGCCGCCGCGGCGGTAGCTGGCCGGCCCGGGGTTGGCCCCGGCCGACTCCGGGCCGACGCGGAAGCGGGCGCCGTCGAACTGGCAGATCGACCCGCCGCCGGCGGCCACGGTGTGGATGTGCATCATCGGCGCGCGCATGCGCACACCGGCCACCAGGGTCTCGAAGCTGCGCTCGTACTCCCCGGCGTAATGGGCCACGTCGGTCGAGGTGCCGCCCATGTCGAAGGTGATCAGCTTGTTGAAGCCACCGCGCTCGGCGGTGCTCACCGCGCCGACGATGCCGCCGGCCGGGCCGGAGAGGATGGCGTCTTTACCCTGGAACAGGCGGGCGTCGGTCAGGCCGCCGTTGGATTGCATGAATTGAAGCCGCACATCGCCCAGCTCACCGGCGACCTGGTCCACGTAGCGGCGCAGGATCGGCGAGAGGTAGGCATCCACCACGGTGGTGTCGCCACGGGACACCAGTTTCATCAGCGGGCTGACTTCGTTGGACACCGACACCTGGGTGAAGCCGATCCGGCGTGCGACCTCCGCCACCCGATGCTCGTGCTGGGGGTAGCGATAGCCGTGCATGAACACGATTGCGCAGGCGCGAATACCGTCGTCGTAGGCCGCCTGTAAGGCGGTGCGCGCGGCGTCCAGATCGAGCGGGGTGAGGACCTCGCCGCTGGCGTCGATGCGCTCGGCCACCTCGGTCACCTGCGAGTACAGCAACTCGGGCAGGACGATGTGACGGGTGAACAGTTTGGGACGGTTCTGGTAGGCGATGCGCAGCGCATCGCGAAACCCGCGGGTGATCAACAGCAGCGTGCGGTCGCCCTTGCGCTCGAGCAGGGCATTGGTCGCTACGGTGGTGCCCATTTTCACCGCGTCGACCTGGTCGGCCGGGATGTCATCCTTGCCGCCCAGGCCGAGCAGCTCGCGAATACCCTGGAGGGCAGCATCGCGATAGTGCTCGGGGTTTTCCGACAGCAGTTTGTGGGTGACCAGCCGGCCGTCCGGGCGGCGGGCGACGATGTCGGTAAAGGTGCCGCCGCGGTCGATCCAGAACTGCCATTGGTCGGTGGTATGCGTGCTCATGGTGGTTACCTGTTGTTTAGGTTTTATCGACATAGTGTTCAAATGGCGGCCTTGGTTCATCCCTAAGAGCAACGAGGCCGGGATATGCCCAAACTGCCCCCTATCGTGTCGTCAGCCCATCTTGCATCGGCCGAGTACCCCGGCCTCAGCGAGCTTGAATTCGCCCTGATCATCTCCGGCAACGCGTTCAACCGCTGGGTCACCCGCTGCGCCGCGGCGGCGGGTCTGCGCGAGTTGAATGCGCTGGATGTCCTGGTGCTGCACCACATCAATCATCGCGGTCGCGACAAGCGGCTGGCGGACATCTGTTTCGTTCTCAATATCGAAGACACTCATCTGGTCAACTACGCCCTCAAGAAGTTGCGCGGCTCGGGTCTGGTCGACACCAGCCGTCGCGGTAAGGAGGTCCTGTACCGTACCAGCGAGGCCGGGGCGGCGGCTTGCGAGGCCTATCGCGAGGTTCGCGAGACCTGCCTCATCAACGCCTTGTCCGCCCTGGGCGGCCAGCATGACCAAGACTTCCACACCATCGCCGAAACCTTGCGCGCGTTGTCGGGCATCTATGACCAGGCGGCCAGGGCTTCAAGCTCTTTATAGATAATGTTGCGGTAAATTTGCAATTACTTTATTGACAATTTACCAACAAAGTCTAGCTTAGGTCATAAGCCTGTGAGTAGAAGCGAGCTTGCAGCGCCCGAAGCGGTCGCCATGTACGACCGCCCAAAGGGGCGCATGGATTGTCGGCAGCCTGACGGGCTTGGGACTGTCCTACTGCGGGAAGCCGGATATCGGCCATATTTCCCGATCGTTTTTGTCAGATAGCGACGGCTATCTTCCGCAAACGATCGAAAAATCTGCCTCGACACCGACTTCCCTCGCTACGGACGCTCAAGCCCGACAGGCTGCCAGTCGATTCGCCCCCAGGAGCCTGTTCGACGTGAGCGTCCGCAGCGTGACAGTTCTCATGTCGGCAGGGTCACTGACCATTGCGATGAGGATGTAAGCCATGCGCCTTTCTGCTCTGCTTGCCTTGCTGATGCCGTTGACCGTATCCGCGCAGACGGTGTGGGAGATGCCCACGCCCTATGGCGCCGGCAACTTCCAGACTGA
Organism: uncultured Candidatus Competibacteraceae bacterium; assembly: GCA_965652545.1. Classification (GTDB taxonomy): domain Bacteria; phylum Pseudomonadota; class Gammaproteobacteria; order Competibacterales; family Competibacteraceae; genus CBFGWV01. The sequence continues at coordinate 6,651 of CBFGWV010000228.1, forward strand.
CAACACCATGCAGTTCGCTGCCGACGTCACCCGCGCCACAGGGGGGCGCGTCACTATCGAGGTCCACCCTGGCGGTACCTTGATCCGCCACCCGGAGATCAAAGACGCCGTGCGCAGCGGCCGCGTCGCCATCGGTGAGGTGCTGTTGTCGCAGCTCTCCAGCGAGGATCCGCTGTTCGAGGTGGATTCCGTCCCCTTCCTGGCCAGCGACTACGACAAGGCGGCCCGTTTGTGGGAGGCCTCGCGTCCGGCGATCGAGGAGCGCCTGGGCGAGCAGGGCGTGCGTGTGCTCTATGCGGTGCCCTGGCCCGGCCAGGGGTTGTACTCGATCAAGCCCTTGCAGGATGCGGAGGCGATGCGGGGGGTGTACTTCCGCGCGTATAACCCGATCACCCGGCAGTTGGCGAGGCAGCTGCACGCGGCGCCGATTCATGTCGAGGTGCCGGATGTCGGTTTGGCGTTTGCCTTGAACCGGGTCGAGGCGATGATCACCTCGCCGACCACGGGTGTGGGTAGCAAGGCTTGGGAGTACGTCCGCTTCTACTATGACGTGCAGGCTTGGTTGCCCAAGAACGCGATCCTGGTGAACGAGGCTGCATTCTCTGCCCTCAGTCGTGCCGATCAGCAGGCCATCCTGGCCGCGGCCCGTCAGGCCGAAACCCGCGGCTGGGCAGCCAGCCGCATCGAGACCGAAACCGCCACCAACACCTTGCGCCAGAACGGCATGCTGGTCTTGCCCCCGTCCGAGTCCCTGACCAACAAGCTGGCCCAGGCGGGTGAGGCGATCACCGCCGATTGGGTCGCCTCCACCGGCGCCGTCGGCCAGCGTGTGATGCGTGACTACGTGGCCCGGCAGATGGCGCAGGCGCAGTAAGTGCCGGCGGTGCGTGGGGTGCCTCGCGACGGGCCTGGGAGCTGTTGTCGGCTTTCGAGCCTTGCGGGCTTGGTCCGAGGCGTGGCTCCCGCCTGGTGGGTGGGGCTTGGTCTGGAGCGTGGTTCCCGCTTGGCGGATGGTTCGTGGTCCGGCGCGTGGTTCCCGCCTGCCGGGTTGGGGTGGTCTGGGTCAGACGCGCTGTGAACACATCCGTGTGGGCTCGACGGCAGCATCCATGCTGCCGACGGTCTTCCCCAGACCACCCCAACCCGGCAGGCTAGCTTTGGTGGCCTGTCGGTGGCCTGTCGGTGGCCTGTCGGTGGCCTGTCGGTGGCCTGTC
>CBFGWV010000229.1:0-7851 GCA_965652545.1 uncultured Candidatus Competibacteraceae bacterium
AAAACGAAAACCCCGCGGGGTGGGGCCGCAGGGTTGAAAGACGTGGCACAGGGTATCCAACGCACCGCCGGCTTCTTGGTTTCGAGTTCGACAATCTCGCCGGTGGTGTGAAGCTGGAAGTGCCAGCGTCGAGTCAAGAATAGCCCATTCGGTAGAGAGGGGAACGGCGCAAAGGTTAACAATTGTTACTAATGTGTTACGTCGCTCGTTTCGGCGGGCGGTGCATCCAAACGGATGCGGGCTCCGCAGTGGTCGGTGCATGACACCAACCAAGGAGCAAAACGCATGCACACCCCGTATCCCATGGCGCTGGCCGCCGCGGTGGTGACCCTAGCGGTCGCCGGTAGTGCCCAGGCCTCGAGTCACCGTGAGGCACCGTTCATCGCCACCCAGCCGACGGTGGACGCCACGGACTTCTATATGTTCAACAGCTACGAGGCCGGTCGCGACGGTTTCGTGACGCTGATCGCCAACTATTACCCGCTGCAAGACCCCTACGGCGGCCCCAATTATTTTCGCCTGGACCCCCAGGCCTTGTACGAAATCCACATCGACAACAACGGCGATGCCCGCGAGGACATCACCTTCCAGTTCCGCTTTGCTACCCAGATCAAGGACATCAGCCTGCCCATCGGCGGGGTCGAGGTGTCCGTGCCGTTGTCCAATGTCGGCGGTATCGGCCCGGGGCGGGGCGACAACGGTGCCTCCAATGTCATCGAGACCTATACCGTGGATGTCGTGCGCGGCGACCGCCGCAGCGGCAGCCCGTCCGCCGTGTTGGATGCGGTCAGCGGCGCGACCACCTTCCTCAAACCCACCGACAACATCGGTAACAAGTCCATCGCCGACTACGCCAGCTATGCGGCCAACCACCGCTATGCGATCAACGTGCCCGGCTGCGGCGAGGGACGCATGTTCGTGGGCCAGCGCAAGGACGGCTTCGCCGTCAACCTGGGTGAGGTGTTCGACCTGATCAACACCAACCCGCTGGGGTCGGTCGACGGTGAGCGTAGCGACTTGGATGACAAGAACGTCACCACCCTGGCCCTGGAGTTGCCGGCCGCCTGCCTGACCGCGGGCGACCCGGTCATCGGCGGCTGGACCAGCGCCAGCCTGCGTCAGGCGCGAGTGCTCAATCCGGCGCCTGACTTCGACAACGGCAAGACCGCCAGTATCGAGGGTGGGGCGTTCACCCAGGTGTCCCGCCTGGGCTCGCCGCTGGTCAACGAGGTGGTGATCGGCCTGAAGGACAAGGACCGCTTCAACGCCAGCGAGCCGGCCGGCGATAGCCAGTTTGCGACCTATGTCACCCACCCGACCTTGCCGGCACTGATCGAGATCCTCTACCCCATCGCCCCGGCGCCGACAGCGTTCCCGCGCGCCGACCTGGTCCAGGCCTTTCTTACCGGCGTACCCGGGTTGAACCAGCCGGCCAGCGTAACGCCCTCGGAAATGCTGCGGCTGAACACATCGATACCGGCGGTACCGGCCGCCCAGCAGAACAACCTGGGCGTCATCGGTGGCGACGTGGCCGGCTTCCCCAACGGCCGTCGCCCCGGGGACGATGTCGTCGACATCGCGCTGCGCGTGGTCATGGGCGTGCTGTTGCCCGAGGAGGTCGCACCGGCCGGCCAGGCCCCACTGACCGACGGCGCTTTGCAGGAGGCCGCGCAGTTCGACAGCGTGTTCCCCTACCTGACCACCCCGTTGCCGGGTTCGCCCAACTAGGAGGCTGTCATGAGAGCACCTTATGCGATGGCCGCCGCGACGGCACTGAGCGCACTGCTGGCCGCCTGCGGTGGTGGCGGCGGTAACGACACGGCGATGCCGCAGGAGCCGGAGATGCCTGAGCCCGGCCCGGCGTCGACGGACTTCAACCGCTTCGTCAAGGACCAACTCGCGGCCACCAACGACGAGCGCGACGCGGTGCCGGTGAATACGCTGGAGTTCCGCTTCGACGACACGCCGGGGGCGTTCGACGATGTCTTGTAGCCTGCTCGGCCGGATGGTCCTGGCGACGGGCTTGGCGGTGTGCTGGGGGGCGGCGCTTGCCGCCGCCCCCTACACCCCCATGGCGGACGACGAGGTTCTGGAGGTGTTGCCGGGCTCGGCGCGTGACGCCGATCTGGGCGCCGTGCGTGCACTGCTGGCCGCCGGCCCGGCCACCGCGCCGGATGCGGCCACAGTGCTGGCGCGCCGACTTATCGAGCGCGGTCGGGCGAGTGCCGATCCACGGCTGATCGGCTACGCACAGGCGGTGCTTGCACCCTGGTGGACCGCGCAGCGACCGCCGCCGCAGATCTGGCTGCTGCGTGCGAGCATTCGCCAGAGCGAACACGCCTTCGCCGACGCGATCGCCGACCTGGATGCCTTGCTGGCCCGCCATCCAGACCTTGCCCAGGGTTGGTTGACCTTGGCGGTGATTCACCAGGTACAAGGCCGTTTCGCGCAAGCCGGTGAGGCCTGTACCCGCATGCGCGGACGCGTCGACCCGCTGGTGGTTGCAGTGTGCGCGGCGGATGTCGGCCTGCGTACCGGTGCGGACAGCGCGCTGATGCCGGTGTTGGCCGAGGCACTGGCCGATGCCGTCGACCCCGCCGTGCGCCGTTGGGGATACACCGTGCTGGCCGAGGCCGCCGCGGCGCGGGGGGAGACGGCCGCGGCCGGGCGCTGGTTCGAGCAGGCCTTGGCCGAATCCGCGACGGATGCCTATCTGCTGGGCGCATACGCCGATCATCTGCTGGCCACCGATCAAGCCGCCGCCGTGTTGGCGCTGATCGATACCGACACCCGAGTCGACGGCCTGTTGTTGCGCCGGGCATTGGCCCATGCGCGCCTGGGTCATCGTGACGCGCAAGCCCTTCGCCGCCAGCTGGAGGACCGCTTCGCCGAGGCCCGTCTACGGGGCAACGCCATGCACCGGCGCGAGCAGGCCATCGCCGAACTGTGGCTGTTCGACGACCCCACGGCGGCGCTGGAGACCGCGCTGGCCAACTTCGCGGTTCAACGCGAGCACTGGGACGTGCGCCTGGTGCTGGAGGCGGCCCTGGCCTTGGGCCGACCCGGGGCCGCCCGCCCGGTCATCGACTGGGTGGCCGAGTCGGGTTTCCACGACCTGAGGGTCGCGGCCCTCATCCGTCGATTGCAGGCGCAGCCGTCATGATCAGGCACCTTCTCCTCGTGGCCGTGTGGTGCCTGTGGTCGGTGACCGCGCTTGCCCACAAGCCCAGCGACAGCTACCTCACGCTTGATACCACCGGCGCCGTCCCCACGATGCGCTGGGACATCGCCCTGCGCGACCTGGAGTACGCCCTGGGGCTGGATGCCGATGCCGACGGGCGCATCACCTGGGGCGAGCTCCAGGCCCGAGGCGAGTCGGTGGCCGCCTATGCACTGGCGCGGTTGTCGGTGCGCACGGCGCAGGGCGCCTGCGGTGTGGCCGCCGGCCGACCCCAGGTGGCGAGGCACTCTGACGGCGCATATACCGTGCTGCCGCTGGAGCTGACCTGTCCGGACAAGGGGGCGCTGACGGTGGACTACCGCCTGTTCTTCGATCTGGACCCCAGCCACCGCGGCCTGCTGCGCATCGTCATGGCGGACGGCGAGCTCACCCGCGTGCTCGGCCCCGGGCAGCCGTCGATCACCGTGGATGTGACCGGCACCGGTCCGTGGGCTGTGCTCGCGGACTACTGGGTCGAGGGCGTCTGGCACATCTGGATCGGTATCGACCACATTCTGTTTCTCGTGGCCTTGCTGCTGCCGACGGTACTGCGCCGGGACAACGGCCAGTGGGTGCGCGTGCCCGCCCTGCGCCCGGCGCTGCTGGATGTAGTCGGCATCGTCACCGCCTTCACCGTGGCGCATTCGATCACCCTGGGGCTGGCGGTGCTTGGTTGGGTGTCGCTGCCCGGCCGGTGGGTCGAGTCGGCCATTGCCGCCACCGTCGTTCTGGTGGCGCTGAACAACCTGGTGCCGGTGATTCGCCGCGGCCGCTGGGCGCTGACCTTCGCCTTAGGGCTGATTCACGGCTTCGGCTTCGCCAGCGTGCTGGCCGACCTGGGGCTGCCGGCCCCGGCCCTGGGGCTGGCGCTGGTCGGTTTCAACCTGGGGGTGGAGTTCGGCCAGTTGGCGATCGTTGCCGTGTTGGTTCCGCTGGCCTACGGCCTGCGCGGGACAGCGTTCTACCGGCGCGGCATGTTTACCGGCGGCTCGGTGGCTGTAGCGGGCATCGGGGCGGTGTGGCTGGTGGAGCGGGCCTTCGATGTGAATACGGGCTTGTTGCCGTTCTGATAGATCAGATATTTCCGGGACAGGACACTAGCCTATCCTTTTCATACCGATACCAGAGAAGCAAAGAATTGGCTGACGACCCCAAGCGGCAAAGACCCGCCGACCCTGACGAGGCCCGGCTGGTCGCCTTGCTCAGCGCCAGCGGGCGTGGCGACCATCAGGCCTTTGGCCGGCTGTACCAGACCGCCGCGCCGCGGCTGAATACCGTCGCCCGCTACATGCTGCGCGATGCCGGGCTGGCCGAAGACGTGCTGCAGGAGTCGTTCGTGCAGATCTGGCGCGATGCCGATCGTTTCGACCCCGCGCGGGGCAGCGCCATGGCCTGGATGACGATGATCGTGCGTCATCGCGCCCTCGACCAGCTGCGCAAGCGGCGCGGTGTCGCGGAGGATATCGAGCCGGTGCTGGCCGTGCTGGCGGACGATACCCCCGGCCCGGTCGAGCGGCTGCTCGCTTGGGCCGACCGACGCGCCGTACGCAAATGCCTGCAATTGCTGTCCCATGCCCAGCGCGATGCGGTGGTCATGGCCTTCTTTCGCGGCCTCACCCACGGCGAACTGGCCGAGCAACTGGCCCAGCCGCTGGGTACGGTGAAAGCCTGGGTGCGCCGCGGCCTGATTCGCCTCAAGCAGTGTGTCGATCATGAATCGGCGTGACCCCCATCTGAAGGACCGCCTGGCGGCCGAGTACGTGCTCGGTACCCTGCACGGCCGTGCGCGGGCGCGCTTCGAGCGTCTGCTGGTGTCCGACTACCTCCTGCAGCGCGCGGTCGCCGCCTGGGGCGAGCGGCTCATGCCGTGGACCGAGGCCCTGCCGCCGACGCCGCCGCGGCCGGGTGTGTGGCGCGCCATCGAGGCGCGCACCCGGCCCATGCCGGTGCGCTGGTGGCAGCGCAATGCCGTATGGCAGGGCGTGGCCGCCTCGGCCATGGCCGCCGGGCTCGCCGCCGCGCTGATCCTGCCGCAGCTCACCGCCCCGCCCACCCTGACCCTGCCACCGGAGCAGACCGCCTATTTGTCTGTGCTCAACAGTGGCGAGCAGCGTGCCGTGTGGTTGATCCGCATCGTCGGGCCGGACCGCCTGGTGGTCGATGCCGTAGGCAACCCGCCGCAACTGCCCGGCAAGGACTACGAACTGTGGATGCTGCCCGCCGACGGCAGTGCACCGCGCTCCATGGGTGTGCTGCCGATATACGGCGAACACCGCCTGAGCGTGGACCCGGCGGTCGTCGCCGGCCTGCCCGCCTCGGCCGGTTTTGCCGTGAGCCTCGAACCCACCGGCGGCTCCCCCACCGGTCAGCCCACCGGGCCGGTGCAGTACCAGGGCGAGCTCATTCCCACCGGTTGAACATCGGCACGTCGGATCGGCTATCGTGACAGGCGAATGCCGCGCCCGGGAACGTCCCGGGGCGGCCCCAGTCCGACTCAGCCATACCGACCGTGACACGGAGCCCCCATGGCCAAAGCGTTGCGCATTCTGCTGATTGCCCTCGTCGTTCTGATCGTGCTCGCCGTTGGCGCGGTCGTCCTCCTGCCGCGCGTGCTCGATGCAGGCTTCGTCGCCGAGCAGGTCATTCGCCGCGTCGAAGCCCGCACCGGGCGGGACATCGTCATCGCCGGCCCAGTGTCTTTGTCAGTTTTCCCCTGGGTGGGCGTGGATATCCAGGACGTGCGTCTGGCCAACGCGCAGGGGTTCGGCGACGAACCCATGGCCGCGGCGACCCAGGTGCAGGTGCGCGTGAAGCTCATGCCCTTGTTGAGCAAGCGGGTCGAAGTCGGCCGGGCCCGGGTCGAGGGGCTGCGCTTGAATCTTGCCCGCGATGCACAGGGGCGGACCAACTGGGCGGATCTGCTGCCCGTACCCGCCGACGGTGCCCAGGGCAACGGCGCACCTGCGCCCGGTGCACCCGAGGCGGCCGGCGCAGGGCTGGCCGGTCTGACGGCGCACGGCGTGGAGCTTGCCGATGCACAACTGCGCTGGCGTGATGCCGGCAGCGGTCGCGAACTGACGGTCAGCAACCTCAATGTGGTGCTCAGCGAGGTGGTCCCCGGTAAGCCGGTCACGGTCGATGCCGGTTTCGCGCTGGACAGCCCCGGTGACGGCTTGGCCCTGGATGCCACTCTCGATGGGGGTGTGCTTTGGGCGGGGGCGGACGCCTCGGTGAGCGATCTGGTGCTCACCGTGACACCACGCAGCGGCGGGCGGCTGCCGGTGGGGCAGACGCTGACCATCAACAGCGATCTGGCCTGGAGCGCCGCCACGCGCGCGCTTCGCATCCCAACCTTTGCGGTCAGTGCCGGTCCGTTGAAGCTCGATGGCCAATTCACCCTGGATGCCGCCAGCCGTCCGCTCGCCTATCAGGGGCAGCTGCGTCTGCACGCCTTCAACGCCCGCCCGGTACTCGCGGCCTTTGGTGTCGATCTGCCCGTCATGCAAGCCGACGATGCACTCAGCCGGGTCGGGCTGGATGCGACCGTCGCCGGCCAGGGTGCCAGGCTGCGTCTGGAGCCGCTGATCGTCACGCTGGATGAGTCGACCATTCGCGGCTTTGCCGCGTGGAACGCGCCGGGGCTGGCCTTCGACCTGGCGACCGACGCGCTGGATGTCGATCGCTACCGCCCGCCGGGAGACGATGCGGCGGCGACCCCGGGAGCGGCGGTGACTGCGGGCGCCCGCCAGGGTGGTGTACCGCGTTTCCCCATCGACGGCGAGCTGCGCATCGGTCGTCTGAGCGCCTCCGGCCTGACCGTCACCGACCTGCGTGTACCCGCTTCGGCGCGCGAGGGTCGCCTCAGCCTCACGCCGACCGCCGCGTTGTACGGCGGCAGCTACCAGGGGGATATTCGCATCGACGGGCGTGCCGGCCCGACCAAGGTGGCCTTGAACGAACGCCTGGCCGGGGTGGCCATCGGCGATCTGCTGGATGACTTGCAGGGCGGTGAGGGCAAGCTCGCGGGCACGGCCAATGTCGGTATCCGCCTGTCCCTGACCGCGGCCGATACGGACACCCTGCTGCGCTCGTTGAATGGCGTGGTTGACCTTTCGGTGACCAATGGCGCCCTGCGCGGGGTCAACCTCGGACGCCTGGTTCGCCAGGCCCGTGCCGCCCTGCGCGGGGAGAGCCTGCCGGAGGAGAACGAGCCCCCGGTCACCGACTTCACCGAACTGACCGCGAGTATCAACCTCGCCGACGGTATCGCACGCAATAACGACCTGTTGGCCAAGTCGCCGCTGCTGCGGGTCACCGGCGAGGGCCAGGCCGATCTGCTGGCGCGCATGCTCGACTATGGGCTGACGCTCAATGTCGTCGCCACCGCCCAGGGCCAGGGCGGGCAGGACCTGGAGGCCCTGCGCGGCGTGCCCATTCCGGTGCGGATCCACGGTCCGTTCGACGCACCGGAGTACCGCCTCGACCTGGAGGCCATGGCCCGCCAGGCGGCCGAGTCCAAGCTCAGGGAGGAAGCTGAGGAGCGCCTCGGGGAGAAGCTGCAGGAGGAGCTCGAGGGCAAGATCGGCGAGGAGGGCAAGGGCCTGCTGGAGCGTCTGTTGAACGGGCAGTGA
>CBFGWV010000230.1:0-7849 GCA_965652545.1 uncultured Candidatus Competibacteraceae bacterium
GTCGTATTTCGCGCTCATCGCGCTGTGCTCCCGTGAATCGCCGATGCCCGCAACACCCGATACTGTTGAGCGGGTGGCTACCCTATACGACAGGCGAAGACGTTCGCTACCCGCTAACCCCCCGATAAGAAAGGGTGAGGCAATGAACCGTATCGAGCGGTGGTACAAGATTCATGCATTGCTCAAACAAGCGCGCCACCCCGTGCCCATGCAGCGCTTCGTGGACGAGTTGGGCGTGACCCGTCAGACCGTCACCCGCGATTTTGAATACCTGCGCGACTTTCTCGGCGCCCCCATCGAGTACGACCGGGACGCCAATGGCCATCGCTACACCCCTGGTGCGGATGCCTTCGAGCTGCCCGGCGTGTGGTTCAACGCCAGCGAGCTCTATGCGTTGTTGGCCACCGAGCATTTGCTGGAGTCTGTCCAGCCCGGCGTCCTGGCGCCGCTGATCCGCCCGCTGAAGGGGCGCATTCGCAGGCTCCTGGGCGAGGCTGGCGCCCGCGTCTCAACTCTGGATCGGCGGATTGACGTGCGTGGCGTCGGCGTGCGCCAAGTGCCCGATGAGACCTTCGGCACCCTGGCCGAAGCGCTCCTCAATGGCCGGCGGCTGAGCTTTCACTATCGCCCTCGCAGTCGCGAACATGGCGAAACCCGCAGTGTGCGCCCGCTGCGGCTTACCCACTATCGGCACAACTGGTATCTCGCCGGCTGGTGCGAAACCCGTCGCGGACTGCGCACCTTCTCCGTCGACCGCATTGACCGGCCATGTATCGGAGACCCCTTCGACGACCCGCCGGCGGACAAGGGTGTCGACCGCTTCCTCAATGCCAGCTTCGGCATCTTCTCCGGCGAAGCGCGCGCCTGGGCAGTGCTGCAATTCAACCTGGAAGCCGCCCGCTGGGTCGCTGAAGAAACCTGGCACCCCGACCAGATCGGCCAATGGACCCTGGACGGCTATCAGCTCCAAGTCCCGTACTCCGACCCCACCGAACTCATTATGGACATCCTGCGCCACGGTCCGGATGTGGAAGTGCTCGCCCCCGACGAATTGCGCAAACGGGTGGAGGCACGATTGCGGGCCGGCGCAAGCCGATATGCCCCGTAGGCGCGCACCCGAATGCGCTATGGTCCGAACTCGGCACCGGCCCGGCCCTGCCAGCAGTGGTATCGTTGGTTCACGCAAGCAGACGGCGACATACCGCCAACAGCCATGGTCCTCAAAGCGGACACCCCCATCGACATCAGCGAGTGCACCGAGCTACGGTCCGCCCTTTGGGACCGCCGCGACACTGTAATGCCTGCCAAGGCGCTCTTGCACGTGTATGAGGACCGCTGGCACTACCTCGACCCTGAGCGCATGGGCGAGCACGAGCGCCGGTTGCTGGATGCGCTGGTACGCGATGTGGGTAACGGGGTGTTCCTTGGGCGCTGACCGGTTTCGCCGACCCCGGCACCGCCTCATCTGGCGAATCCTGGACGCCCTCGATGCGGATTTCATGCGCGAGCACCGCTACCCCTCTCGCGCGAAGTGCGTGCCCACCGCCATGGCGTGCGCACCGCTATCCAGGAGGAGGGTGTGCCGGAACCGGACGCGTTGGGTATCGAAGGTGGGTCGAGTCCAGCTAGCTCATAGCGCTCATTAGTGTTCGTTCTTGGCTTTTGTTTTGTGACTTTTCTTCGGGCGCCGCGCCCCGGCCTCATTTAGCGTGAAGTCGGTGACGCGATCTCTGCGTCACCGGCTGCCGTATAAACCCGCCAAGACCCGCTACCCGCGCCCGCAGGGAGATAATCCAATGACAAGCAAGCTGACCCTGGATGTGCTGACCCAGGCCGTTTCCGGCCGCGCGGCGGCGTTCCGTTGCGTGACGGAGTACCAGCCCATGGGCGGCCCTGGCGACAAAGTGTTCCCGCCGACGTACGAGGGTGGGAGCTACGCCGTCGAGAAGCGCATGAGCCCTGAAGGCGAACTCGTCGACTGCGTGTTGCTGGACTCGGTGCAGTCCCAGGCCAATCGAATGGAACTGTCACTGCTGGAGGCCTGTGAGGGACCGACCGGCTTGCGCCTGCCACTGCTCAGCGTGTCGTTTGTGGATGTCCCCAAGCCCATCACCGTGACCAGCCTGGACGCGCCACACCGTGTCGCCGACGCCATCTTTCGCGACAGCCTTATGGACGATGGCGGGGCGATGAAACCTTTCAGGCTCTCGACAAGAGGGCAACTCCTGGACAATGCCGATCTTCGCAACGCTACGGGCTTGTTCGGCCTGTGCCCGACTGCTCTGGTGTTCGGCCTGTGGGATTCCACCGGACCGCGCGGCGGGCTGGGCGCCAAATTTCAACGCGCGATCGTCTCCGAGTTCATCGGCTACGGCGCCGTGCAAGGGCAAAGAACCAGCAGCCGGATCGATCCGCTGCAGATTACGCTTGGCGCGGGCTTGATATACGAAGCTCGGGGTGGCGGCTGGACCTTGGATGCGGCAGCTGCCGTTCAGGACAAAAAAGGCGAGGCCAAGCTCTATGAGGGCAGAAAGTCAGAAAGCGGTAAACCGGGGCAGCCTTCAAAGATCAACCACGGTAACGTCACGCCAAGCTTGGCCGACGGCGGCTTTACCCTCACCAAAGCACGTCAGACCACCGTCCTGTCCCTGCCGGCCTTGCGGCGGCTGCGCTTCCCGCTGGCGGGTGGCGGAGCCGACGCTGCCGTCGATACCGCGGCACGCACCGCACTGACGGCACTGGGCTTGTGCGCCGCCACGCTGGCCCGCGAGCAAGGGGCGGATCTGCGCTCCCGTTGCCAGTTGTTCCCCACCGAGGCGTTCGTCTGGGAGCTTCTGGAAGCGCCAGGCGCGGAACCGCGGCGTTTCGAGTTGACCGGGGACGAGGCCGTCGCCTTGCTCATCGACGCTGTGGAGCGCGCCAAGGCGGCTGGATTACCCTGGGAGGGCACCCTGGAACTCACCCCCTCGCCGGACCTGCACGAGTTGGTGCGGCGCAGCCAGCACCAAGTGGCGCACTCGGGAGGCGACGACTGATGCTCGCGCTCGCCCTGCGTTATCTCAATGACTGGGCGATGGCGGCGGCGGATGGAGCCAAAAAGACCCTCGCCGAATGGCCACCCCACCCCGATCGGGTCTTCATGGCGCTGGCAGCAGCCTATTTCGAGACCGACGATGGCGACAAGGACGCCGAAAAGGCCGCCCTGGAGTGGCTGGAACAACTGCCACCGCCGGCATTATCCGCATCGCCCGCTGAGTATCGAACCACCGTCACGCACTATGTGCCCGTCAACGATCCCGCATTGGCCGGCAAGAAGAAGATCAGCGAGCTGGCACGTGCCCCTGCTGCCGATCTCGGCGCACTCAAAGGTGCAGGCCTGTCTCTGGTGCCCGAGTTTCGCTCACGCCAGCCACGGGCGTTTCCGGTGGCCGTGCCTCACCGGCCCGTCGTCCACTTGATCTGGCCAGATACGGCAGCACCGGACGACCATCGACTGTCGCTGGAGGCTTTGTGTCGAAAGGTAACCCATGTCGGGCACTCCGCCTCCCTGGTCCAGATGTGGTTGGACGACTCACCCCCCGCGGTCACGTTGATCCCTCAGGTCGGGGTGACCAGCCGGCCGATCCGTGTGCCCAGTCGCGGACGGCTGGCGTATTTGCAGGCCCGTTGCAATCGTGAGGCGGTCATTCGGCACGCTGATCTGACACACCGCATCGGCCAGCTCAAACTGGCCGTCAAAGCGGCGAAGGGTGGGGAAAAGAAAGCACCCCGTGCTGCACTTGCCGCATGCGAGGACACCATGAGTCAAGCATTCCCAGAGGGTGCGCCGGTGAGTCTGCGGCCGTTGCCCGGGCGGTGGCAGAGCTACGGCACGCCTGAGCCCAACGTGCCGGCAGAGGCCCCTGGCAGTGTGTTTGATCCACGTCTGGTGGTTTTGGCGCTGAAGGGCAGCAAGCTGACGCTGCGCAGTACGCTCAATGTCATGGACGCCCTGCGTAACGCCGTCATGAAAGCATCTCCCGCCCCTTTGCCGGAATGGCTGACCGGACACACGCCGGACGGGCGCTCGAGCACCACACCGCACCTGGCCTTTCTGCCGCTGCCGTTTGTCGGACGTCGGCATGCCCAGGGCCAGTTGATGGGTGTCGCCTTGGCACTGCCGCGCGGGCTGGATCCGCGGGACGCAGCACGCTGCCTCGACCCGCTGCTGCGGGAGGACGACGGCCAGTCGCGGCGGATTCACCTGTACGACAGCCGGTCGTTCGATTGCACGGCCGAATTGGAGCAGCGAGACACGCCGCCGTTGAATTTGCTGGCCGACACCTGGACCAGGCCGTCCCGGTACTGGGCCAGCGTCACGCCGGTGGTGCTGGATCGGCATTTCGACGGCCGAGACCGCTGGGCGCGCGCGGCCGAATCCGTCAAGACCGCCTGCGAGTTTGCCGGCTTGCCGCGCCCACGGGATGTATTGCTGCACCCGGTGTCGATGTTCGAGGGTGTTCCGCCGAGTCGGGACTTTCCACCGCTCTACCGCAAGTCCGACGGTGGACGGCGGCACCATGCCCACGCGCTCATCGTGTTCGATGCCCCGGTGAGTGGGCCGGTGTTGATCGGTGCGGGCCGTTATCGTGGCTACGGCCTGTGCCGACCACACGACGCGGTGGAAGACCATGTTTGACCGTTCACTGGGCATCGTCGATTTTGCAGCGTTTTTCGAGTCTCTTTGGGGGTGCTCGCCATTCCCATGGCAAACCGCGTTGGTCGCGCGCGTGCTCGGCGATGCCGCACAGCCTTGGCCGCAGGCGATCACCTTGCCCACCGCCTCGGGCAAAACGGCCTGCCTGGATATCGCCGTGTTCGCCCTGGCGGCACAGGCCGAGCGTCACGCGCGGGGCGAGCCGCTGACGGCGCCACGACGCGTGTTCTTCGTCGTCGACCGGCGCGTCATCGTCGACGAGGCCCATGAACGTGCCGAGCATCTGGCCCGCAAGCTGGCAGAGGCCACCACGGGTGTGGTCAAAGACGTGGCCGACAGGCTGCGTTATCTGGCCGGCGGGGAGGGCGACATGCCGTTGGCCAGCTTCAGTCTCCGTGGCGGGGTATACCGCGACGATGCTTGGGCGCGGTCGCCGATACAGCCGACCATCGTCGCCACGACGGTGGACCAGTTCGGCTCCCGCCTACTCTTTCGTGGCTATGGCCGTTCGTTCAAGGCCTGGCCCCTGCAAGCGGGGCTGGCCGGCAATGACAGCTTGATCCTGCTGGACGAAGCACATTGCGCGCAGCCTTTCATGGAGACGCTGGCCGCCGTGGCCAAGTACCGGCAATGGGCGCAGCACCCCCTGCCGTCACCGTTTCAGTTGGTTGTCATGACCGCGACACCGCCGCAAGGTGTCGATGATTGTTTCCCTGACGCCGATACCCGTCGGGCCAATGACGGCCACCCGGTCCTCGGTCGCCGGCTTGCCGCCGCGAAGCCGTGCCGGCTCAGCGTTGCCGAAAAAGCCCAAGGCAAGCACGCCCTGCGTGAGCTGGCCCATTGTCTTGTGCAGCAGGCCAAGGCCCTGGCCAATGACGGCCCAATGGCCGTCGCGGTGCTGGTCAACCGTGTCGCGACCGCCCGGGAGGTCTACCGCCTGCTGTGCGAGGCCGGACATGACACCGCCTTGCTGACCGGCCGAATGCGGCCACTGGACAAGGACGACACCGTCAACCACTGGTTGAAACGCCTTTCCGCCAATGCATCGGAAGAGCGTGCATTGGAGCGGCCAGTGTTTATCGTGGCCACCCAGACACTGGAGGTGGGCGCCAACCTGGATTTCGACGCCATGGTCAGCGAATGTGCGGGCCTGGACGCCTTGCGCCAACGCTTCGGCCGCCTGAACCGCATGGGGCGTGATATCCAGGCTCGGGGTGTCATCGTCATTCGTGCCGATCAAGAAAAAGCCGGGGCCGACCCCGACCCGGTGTACGGCACGGCGCTGGCGGCCACCTGGCGCTGGCTGATGGCCCGGTGCAACGACCACGGTGTGGTGGACATGGGGATCAACGCCCTGGCAACCCGCTTGCCGGACGATCCGACGTCGTTGAACATGCAGCCGGCGCATGCGCCAGTCATGTTGCCAGCCCATGTGGACTGCTGGGTCCAGACCGCGCCGATTCCCTGCCCGAGTCCCGATGTCGGGTTGTTCCTGCATGGACCGCAGTCGGGGGCGGCCGATGTGCAAGTCTGCTGGCGGGCGGATCTCATCGAGTCATCCGGGGGTGAGTCGCCGATGGCGGATTGGGTCGAAGCGGTCGCCTCCTGCCCGCCGGCCAGCGGTGAGCTCATGCCCGTGCCATTGGCGGCTTTCCGACACTGGTTGCTGGGCGAGGACGCGGGCGCCGACAGTGGGGACGTTCACGGTGTCGAGCCCGACGAGCAGCCGGAGGGTAAGGGGCAACGTCGCGTACTGCGCTGGCAGGGGCCGGAGGACGCCACCATCATTCGGGACCCTCGCGATATCCGGCCCGGCGATGTGATCGTCATACCTGCCCGCAGTCAGGGCTGGGACAGCCTGGGCCATCGGCCGCCGGAAACAGATATCGACCTGGGCGATCGCGCCCATTTTCTCGCCAGAGCCCGTGTGTCCCTCCGCCTGACCCCGGCACTTGTCGGGCAATGGCCGGAATCACCCGCCCGCGAGGCGGTACTTGCGCTAGTGGCCGATGCCGAGACTGCTGCTGCGGCCAATGCCGGCGCCGCGGCCTGGCCCTGGCCGGAGGACGAAACCGAGCAGCACATCGAGGCGTTGAAGCGTGCCCTCGCTGACCTCAGTCGCGATGAGGCAACCCCCGGCTGGTTGCGGGACATCGCCGGGCACTTGACGCGCGAGCGGCGATTCGACCGCTGTGTGGCGCTTCACCCCGGAGGCCTCCGGGTGACCCGCAGACAGCCGGTCAGACGCGCATCGGGCCGGCTCTCGGCCGACCCGGCACCAGACTTCGGCTACGAGGATGACGCCACGGCCTCCGGTACCGTACCCGTCGTCTTGCCGGTCCATTTGCGCGGCGTGGCGGCGTTTGCCGAGCGCTTCACACAACACCTGCCGGCAACCGTGGCCGGCGATGTGCAACTTGCCGCACTCTGCCATGACCTCGGCAAGGCCGACCCCAGGTTTCAAGCCATGCTCAATGGCGGCAACCCTTGGGTGCAGCGCGAGTTGCTGGCCAAGTCGGCGAGCTTGCCGCAAGGGAGGCGCGCCTATGACCGCGCACGCGCACGCGCCGGATACCCCGAGGGCGGACGGCATGAGCTGCTGTCGGTGCGTATGCTCGAAAGCGCCCCGGATCTGCTGGCGCACGCGCATGATCCTGACCTCGTCCTGCACCTGGTCGCCAGCCACCACGGCCACTGCCGCCCCTTCGCGCCGCTCGTTACGGACGCCGATCCGCAGCAGGTGCAGTTGCTGTTTGAAGGCCACAGCCTGGACGCATCCAGCCGAACCGCGCTTGAGCGCTTGGATAGCGGTGTCGCCGAACGCTTCTGGCGCTTGGTTCGACGGTATGGTTGGTGGGGGTTGGCTGGCCTCGAGGCGGCATTGATGCTGTCCGATCATCGACGCAGCGAATGGGAGCAGCGCCAAGCCAAGCCGGAGGAAGCACTATGAGCGGCACCACCACTTGGCGCCTCAGCGGTTTGGATGGCGGCAATCCACTGGCGTTTCTCGCCGCCCTTGGGCTGCTAAATTGCGTCTCCGCATTGTGGGGGGCAGCCAACCCCCGCATGGCCTGGGACATTGAAGACGGCGCCTGGCACCCATGGCTGACTATCGACGGCGAGCAAACCGACGGCGCATTGGTTGAGGGG
>CBFGWV010000231.1:0-7841 GCA_965652545.1 uncultured Candidatus Competibacteraceae bacterium
TCTCCAGCGTCAGTTCGTCGTGGTTGCGCAGGAAGATCGCCCACTGGCAGTTGTCGGGGATCTCCGGCGTCTGGCGCATGATGTCGGTGATCGGAAAGCGGTCCTCCTGGGCGATCGCCATGTACATGCGCGGCATCAGGGGGAAATGGAATGCCATATGGCATTCGTCGCCATCGCCGAAGTAGTACTGCGTGTCCTCCGGCCATTGGTTGGCCTCGGCCAGCAGCATGCGATCGGGGTAGGCCGCATCGACCTCGGCGCGGATGCGCTTGAGGATGGCGTGGGTCTCCGGCAGGTTTTCATTGTTGGTGCCTTCGCGCTCGATCAGGTAGGGCACCGCATCCAGGCGCAGGCCGTCCACGCCGAGGTCCAGCCAGTAGCGCATGACCGAGATGACCTGGTTCATCACACGCGGGTTGTCGAAGTTCAGGTCCGGCTGGTGGCTGTAGAAACGGTGCCAGTAATACGCCCCGGCCTCGGCGTCCCAGGTCCAATTGGACTTCTCCGTATCGAGGAAGATGATCCGCGTACCCGCATAGCGTTTGTCGGTGTCCGACCAGACGTAGAACTCGCGCGCCGCCGAGCCCGGTTTGCTCTTGCGCGCCTTCTGAAACCACGGGTGCTGGTCGGAGGTATGGTTGATGACCAGTTCGGTGATGACGCGGATGCCGCGGGCGTGGGCCTCCTCCACGAAACGCTTGAAGTCGCCCATTTTTCCGTATTCGGGGTGGACGTTGCGGTAGTCGGCGATGTCGTAGCCGTCGTCGCGGCGCGGTGAGGGGTAGAACGGCAGCAGCCAGATGGCCGTCACCCCCAACTCGCTGATGTAATCGAGCTTCTGCATCAGCCCCGGGAAATCGCCGACGCCGTCATTGTTGGCATCGAAGAACGATTTCACATGAATCTGGTAGATGACCGCATCCTTGTACCACTGCGGATTGTCATTGAGGTTCGGCTTTTTTCGCGGCATGTCAGGCCCTCCGATGGGGTCGGATGCGCCAGATGGCGAATGGGTATTCGGTAGGGTCCAGGCGCAGGTGCTGGGTCTTGCCGTACCAGACGAATGCCTGCTCGCGGATCAGATCCTCAACATCCACAGCCGCGTCGTCGGGCAGGCCGAACGCCCACAGCGGCACTTCGAAATCGGCCGCTTCGGCACCGTGCGGGTTGAGGTTCACCGCGACGAGGATCATCTCGTCGCCCCCGCGGGAGGGCTTGCCGTAATAGAGGATGTTGTCGTTCCAGGCGTTGTAGAACTGCACGTTGGTGTGCGTGTGCAGCGCCGGGTTGGCCTTGCGGATACGATTGAGCAAGGTGATATCCGGAATGATGTTTCCCGGTGCGTTCCAGTCGCGCACGCGGATTTCATACTTCTCCGAATCCTTGTATTCCTCCTTGCCGGGAATCGGCTCGGCCTCGAGCAGCTCGAAACCTGAATACACCCCCCACAGCCCCGACAATGTGGCCGCCAGCGCCGCACGCACGAGAAAGCCGGCCCGCCCACTGCTTTGCAGATAATAAGGGTTGATATCCGGTGTATTGACGAAGAAATGCGGCCGGTAGAAGTCCTTGGGAGCCGTGGTGGACAGCTCGATAAGATAGTCCCGCAGCTCCGCCTTGGTGTTGCGCCAGGTGAAGTAGCTGTACGACTGGGAGTAACCGATCTTGGCCAGTTGGTACATCATCTTCGGCCGGGTAAAGGCTTCGGACAGGAAGATCACATCCGGATGGCGGCCGCGGATGTCGGCGATCATCCATTGCCAAAACGGCAGCGGTTTGGTGTGCGGGTTGTCGACCCGAAATGTCTTCACCCCTTCCCCGATCCAGAACAGGATGACGTCGCGCAAGGCCATCCACAGCCCGGGAACGGCCTCATCCTTGTAGAAGTCGACGTTGACGATGTCCTGGTATTTCTTGGGCGGGTTTTCGGCGTATTTGATCGACCCGTCGGGCCGGTAGTCGAACCAGCCGGGATGCGCCTTGAGCCAGGGATGATCCGGCGAGCACTGGATGGCGAAGTCCAAGGCCAGTTCCAGGCCGTGGTCGGCGGCGGCCCGGACCAGAGCGCGAAAGTCCTCCAGCGTGCCCAACTGCGGGTGCAGGGCGTCGTGCCCGCCGGACTCGGCACCGATCGCATAGGGCGAGCCCGGGTCGTCCGGCCCCGGCGTCAAGGTGTTGTTCGGGCCTTTGCGGTTGGTCCGTCCGATGGGGTGGATCGGCGTGAAGTACAACACGTCGAAGCCCATGTCGCGCACCCGCGGCAGCTGCGGGATGACATCGCGCAGCGTGCCGTGACGGGACGGATCGTCGGTCTGCGAGCGGGGAAACAGCTCATACCAGCTGGCGAAACGCGCCTGGGTGCGTTCGGCCTCCAATGCAAACACATCGCTGCGCACGGCGAAAGCGCGCTCATCGGCGGCATCCATCGCCATCAGCGTCAGCGGGTCCAGCAACAAGGCCACTTGTTCATCGGCGCCGGCCGCGGCAAAGCGCGAGAGGATCTCCGCCAAGCGGGTATGCGCCTCGTCCCGGCCACGCTGCTGTGCGGCCTCCAGCATCAGCCGGCCTTCGATCAGATCGAGCGCGGTGTCGACCTTGGCGTCGTGCTTCTTGCGCAGATCGCGGACGAACGTCGCATAGCGGTCGAACCAAGCCTCGACCCGATAGTGGTGCGCCCCCAGACGCTCCAGCTCCAGGGTGGCCTGAAAGCGATCATTCCCCAACGGGTCCATGCGCAGGCACTGCCAATGCGCCTCGTCCAGAGGACGCCATTGCAGTTCGACGCTGATGACCTCGTGGCCGTCCATGAAGGCATCCGCCTCGACGGTGACCGCATCGCCGACCACCCGTTTGACGGCGAACCGCCCGCCATCGACGCTGGGGGTGACATTGTCGATGACGATACGCGGTGCCCGCGCCGCCTCCCGGGCCTGGCGCTTGCTCTGCACGGGGCCGCTGCGAATCGCGGGCAGGCGCGACGCCAGCCCGACGAAGCACTGGCCGCCGTCCAGGGCCACGGCATGCGCCCCCCCGTGGCCAACCACCGCCCCCCCCTCCTCCAAGGACGAAAAAACGCCGAACTCCCCGCCCATCTGCGGACGCAGGCGCGCGGCGGGTATCTCGTGCCGTTGCAATAAGTCCGGGTTGAACAGCGCCAGCAACGCCTGCTCGCAATAGCGCGGGTCGCCCGCGGTGCGCAGGATGCCGGTCAAGGCGGCGGACGGGCCGGTCAAGCCGCGCAGATGCGCCGGCTGCCGTAGTACCGCGCAGCCCTCGACGAAGGTGTTGATGCGCCGCAGCTCGGCGGTGCCATCGAACGGGGCATCGCGAACGCTGCGCGTGTAATCCTCCGGCGTGGATTGCGCAGCATCCATCGGCCGCTGGGCCAGGTACTCGAACCCCATGGGCACGAGCAGTCCCTCGCCCAGCACCGCGGCCGCGGTCAATGCGCGCCGGTACGCCGCCGGGAGCAGGCGGGCATCGTGCAGACGCTCGGACAAGCGTGTCGAGAACGGCGCCTCGGGCATGGTCATTACCGGTGCGACGGTGCGCAGCGCCGTGTGCTCCTCCACCAGCCAGGCAGCGTGAAAGTCCCACCAGGGCAGTGATGACAGCAGGTAGTCGAAACCGCAACCGGCCAGGCCGAGCGCATCGGCGCGCGGCAGACCGGTGGTATCGGCGATGAACACCGCATCATTTCGCAACGCCCGCGAGGTTGCGATCAGGGCCTCCCAGAACGCCGCACCCGCGGCGGTCGGTTGCACCGCGCGGAAGCCGCCGGCACCGGCCTGCAACCAGGCTTGCAGGCGCAGTTGCCAGAAGGCCAGCAGGCGTTCGCCGCAACCCCCTTCCAGCCGCGAGCGAGCCGTTCCCCGTGCCTGGGCCGGGACACGCGGGTCCACCGCTCCGACTGCCAGCTGGCGACGGACGGTGAAGCACTCGGGGGCATGGCGCACCAACTCGTGCTCCAGCGCAAAGCGCTGTGGGGCGAGATCCAGCAACAGTGTCAAGCCGTGTCCGCTGGCGGCGGCAGCGAGGCTGGCGATTACAGCGGTGACGTCGCCGCCGGCGTTCAGACCCGGGTGCGGGCGGTCGTGATCGAGCGGCGAGAACACATCCCCGTCCGACCCGGGGGCGCCCAGCGGGGAGAGCAGCACATGGGTGAAGCCCAGCGCCTGGCAGTGCCGCAGGTGAGCGGTGACATCGTCCACGGTACCGGCGAGCCGATGGTGGAGATAGTAGATACGCGGATGACTCTGTTTCGTAGTCTCAGCCATGAGTCCTCGCGGCGGGGCTTGCAGTGAGGAATCGGCCGTCAACCGGACCTTGCGGGCTGCCGTTGGCCCGCACGATCGTCAAATGGCCGAACGCGGGTGCAGCGAATCATCGAGCCTGGGCGGCTTTAAAAAGGCAGTGATGCGGGAAGCTGTCTTGCGGCCATTCCGTTCGTCATACGCATCCCTGGCACACTGCGCCTGAACCGGACAAGCTCTTCACGTAGACGGCGCCTGCGGCGGGAAATTCCCCCGCCATCCGGGAAAAACCCTGCCTAACCGCTCAGTCCGCGCTGCGCAGCAGCAACGCGGGCACCAGGCGGAGGCGGCGCGAAAAGTAACGCGCGCCAAGACTCAGGCTGAACACGCTCACCCCCAGGGCGACGATCGCACCCCAGCCGATCAACCCGTCGATTGGCAGCTTGATGCGATATGCCAGCAGGGGCAGCGCGACCGCCGACCCCAGCACGATGGCGAACAACGAGGTGACCACCGCCAGCAGCAGGTACTCGATCTGCACACTGCGCCGTATAACGGCCAGGCGCGCGCCCAGCGCGTGCAGCACCGTGGCGTCGTACACCTGTCGCGCGCGGCTGCCGGCCATGACACTGACCAGCACCAATGCACTGGCCGCGAGGCTGACTGCCGCCACCGCACCCAGACCGGCACTGGCCTTGCCCAGCAGCGTGCGCGCCTGGGTCAGGATCGCTTCGGTGCGTACCGTGATGACATTGGGCGCGACAGCGGCCACCCGGTTCTGCGCCGCCAGCGCCTGATCGTCGCGCAGGTAGGCGGCACCGACGTAACGGGTGATGAACGGCTCCAGCGTCCCGTCCGGAAACAAGGCCTCGAACCAGAACCGTGTCTGCATGCCACGCTGGCGGTAGATGACGGCAAGCTCCGCCTCCAGAGCCTGGCCGCCGATCTCGAAACGCAGGCGATCGCCGACCGCCAGCCCGAGTTGGTCGGCCTCGCGATCCTCCATGGCCACCCAGGGTGTCGCGGACGACACTGCCGGCCAGGCGCCGCGGTCCACCGTCACCCCGTCGATGTTCCCACCAAGGTCGCTGAGCTTGTGTTCGTCGCGTGCTGCCATGGCCCGCCGCCGATCCGCGCTCTCGCCGAGGCGCTCGCCGTTGACCGCGACCAGACGCCCCAGCACCAGCGGCGCCAGGTCCAGGCGTTGCAGACTGTCGGCAGCCTCGACCTCGCGACTGACATCGGCCAATTGGGCGGACGAAATGTCATAGAACACCAGAGCCGGCGCCTCCTCGGGGATGGTGTCGTTGATCGCCCGCAGCAAGGCGGCCACCACCAGTGTGCACGCCACCAGCAGAGTCAGGGCCGACCCCAGGGACAACAGCGCTGCCCGCAGCGGTGCGCCGGGTCGGTGCAGGTTGGCCAGCGCCAAGCGCAGGGCGAAGCGACCAGTCAGGCCGGGGTGATCGTCCACACGTCGGGCAAGGGTGCGCAAGCCATGGACGATGCCATCGAGCAGACCGAGCAACAGGGCGATCACAGCAACGAAACCCAGGCCGAAGAGTGCATCGGGCAGCGCCAGCACGACCAGCAAGGCGATCAGGCCGGCACTGATCATCGTGGCCAGCCGATACGCCGGCGGCGTTGCGGTGAGTGCCCCGCGCACCCCGCGGAACAAGGCCGCCGGGCTGACCGACAGTGCGCGACCCACAGCAGGCAGAGCAAAGGCAAACGCAGTCAGTACCCCGAAACCCAGGGCGGTGGCCAAAGGCGCAAGCAAATCGACGAGGGCGGCACTCACCGGTAGTTGCTGACGCGCCAGCGAGGCGCCGGCAATCGCCAGCATGCCGCCGATGAGTGCACCGGCAAGGCTCGCTCCGCCGCCGAGGATGCCCACCTGAAGCAGGTATACCGCAGCCAGACGCCGATCGCGCAAACCCAGCGCACGCAGGGTCGCAATGGTAGCGAGCTTGCCCTGGAGGTAGGCCTGGATGCTATTGAATACACCCAGCCCGCCGATGAACAAGGCACTGAAGCCGATCAACAGCAGCCCCGAGGCCACCTGGCCCAGCACCCGCGCCAGACGCTCGCTGCGGCCGCTGAACCCGCGCACCTCCCAATCGCTGTCGGGAAAGGCATCGACGAAGCGGTCACGCCAGGCCTCGGGCGTCAAATCGGTGCGCACGCGGTAGTCGTAGTCCACCCGGCTGCCGGGTTGAATGAGACCGGCGGCCATCAGGGCATCCGCGGCAATCAGCACCGGCGGCCCACGCCAGTCTGCACTGAGGCTGCGATCGGGCTGCTGCTGGATGAGGGCACGCACCTCTACGGTGAGCGAGCCGATCTGCACCGTGGCGCCGGGAGCCAGCCCAAGACGCGAAGCCAGCACCGGGTCCAGCGCCGCGCCCCAGCGCCCGTCGATTTGCGCCGTGGCCGCCGCCAACGTCATCGACGGCGACAGGATCAGCTCCCCATACAGCGGGTACTGCGCATCGACGCTTTGCAGCTCCACCAGCTGGAACTCGCCATCGTCGGTGCCGAGCATGGTGCGCAGCTCCATCAGCAACGAGACACGGCCATCGGCGCGCATCCAGTCCACCGCCTCGGGCGGCAGGGGTGCCCGCGCGCTGACCTCCACATCGCCGCCGAACAAGGCCCTTGTATCGGCCAGCAAGCCACCGGTGACCTGGCGGTACAAGCCGCCGGTGGCAGCGATCAGGCTCACGCCCAACATCAGGCAGGCGCAGAACACCCACAGGGTGCGGCCGCTGGCGCGCAGGTCGCGCCAGGCCAGCTCAAGCAGGAACCGCATCGGCTGCCTCGTCATCGCGGGCATCCTCGACCAACCGCCCCTGGTGCAAGCGCAGAATACGGTCACAGCGGCTGGCGAAATGCTCATCGTGGGTAACCAGCACCAGCGTGGCGCCGGCACGGTCGTTGAGATCGAACAGCAACCGTCCCACGCGCTCGCCGGTGCGGGTGTCCAGGTTGCCGGTGGGCTCGTCGGCCAGCAGGAGCGCCGGCCGGTGGACCAGCGCCCGGGCGATGGCCACGCGCTGCTGCTCACCCCCGGAAAGCTGGGCCGGGTAATGTCGCGCCCGCGCAGTCAAGCCGACCGCATCGAGCATGGCGGCGGCGCGTGTACGCGCATCGCGCCGCTCGGCGATCTCCAGCGGCAGCGCCACATTGTCCAACGCGCTGAGGCTGGGTATCAGATGGAACGACTGGAACACGATACCCAGGCGATCGCGACGCAGGTCAGCCAGCGCATCGGGATCCAAGCCGGCCAAGTCCACGCCATCCAGAGTGACCGTCCCGCCCTGCGGGCGCTCCAACCCGGCCAGCAACAGCAATAACGTGGTCTTGCCGGAGCCCGAGGGGCCGACGACGGCCACCCGCTCGCCCGCGCGGATACGGCAATCCACCCGCTCCAACACATGAACCGGCTCATCGCCCAAGCGGTAACCCATACTCAATTGTTTGAGTTCGATCATCCAACCTCCGGCGCGGCGACTTCAGATTAATTGCACGATTTGCCCGCCAACAGCCTTGAGCTTTGTCGGTAAGCTTCGATAATGAGGCGCGCAA
>CBFGWV010000232.1:0-7735 GCA_965652545.1 uncultured Candidatus Competibacteraceae bacterium
CGGTCGGCCCACGACTCACCGGCTCGTCCGCAGGCTCACAGCGGTGGCTGTTCAAGGCGAGGAGCGCGGTCACGAAATCCAGCGTGGCAATCGCCAGAATCAGGGGGTGAATGGCGGAAGTCGAGCTAGCTCCGCGAGACTGTTTGCCTGCGGCGCGAAGCGTGCACACCGAGCATGACTGTCAAGATGGTCAAAATGCCTATGCCAAATTTTCGACATCCGCAGTGTCTGGGCTGATCATATAAGAGCCATCTATGGTGCTTTGAGCACAGCTTGCTTCCGGGCTGGCTGATTCTGGAAAGGTCATACTTTAGAGCGTGGCAGCGTAGGACATGCTGGGTCCAGCGAGCACAAGCAGTAGCGTCCACAATACGGTAGTGAATAGTTTTGTCATTGTTCTCTTGAGCCGTTCGGTCCATTGATCTTAAGGGGCGCAGACGCTTATGGGGTATGTTGCTGGAGATGTGAATGTCGTCGTCATAAATCACATGCTGTCGTCGCAACTCGCGACATACGCCTGAACGTCGTTGCTTTGAACAAGCAAAATGCGGCGATGGACTGCGGTGGCGGAAGGGTTGTGGTTTGCCATCTCACGCGCCGGTCCCCCGTAGTCACCGCCTTATACTTGGTGCCCTCAGGGAGGTCCTGTGCGGTGCCATATGCAACCACACGATCCTTTCGCCAGGTGTCGCAGCCGTCAGCCGTCAGCCGCCGCGCAGCGCTCCAGCGCGTGCAGTTCCCCTTGCAGTGTCTCCAGCGCCTGGCGATGGGCGTCGTCGGTCGCAGGGGAGACGATCTCCGCGTCCAGCCATTGCGAGGCGGCGGTGCAGTCCGGCTGGCCGAGCAGCAAGGTTCGGACATGACGCAAGGCATGGTCGGCAGACGGTTCCCGCCGGTACAGGTCGGCGGCCAGTGTCCGTGCCAGCGTGGCGTGGGCGGGGTTGGTCTTGCCGGTAACCGATAGGGCATCGATGAGGTCCGGCTCGAAGCTGCCGAGGTCACCGAGGGCGGCCCGGGCCTGGGTGAACAAGCCGCCTACGGCCGAGTTGTCGCCGGCTTCGATGCGGGTGATGAGCAGGCCTTGCCACGCGGTGCGGTCGCTGGGGTCGAGGTCGGTCAAGCGGCGGAAGTCTTCGGCGGCGCCTTTGGGGTCACCGGTCGCGCGCCGCAATTGTGCGCGTTGCCGAAGCAGTTCGCTGTGATCCGGCGCCGTCTCCAAAGCAGCCTCGAGTAATGGCAGGGCGTCGGGGTCCTTGGCGCGGATGAGCAGGGCGAGCAGGTTATCGCGTGCGGTGATGTTGTCCGGCTCCAGGCTCAGTGCGCGTTCGAGGCTGGCGCGGGCGGCGGGCACATCGCCCAGGGCGGCTTGTGCTGTGCCCAGATTGATCCACGGCGGGGCGGCCTCGGGTGAGCCTTCGGTGGCGCGGGTGAAGTGGGTGACTGCGGCGGCGTAGTCGCCGGCCTGATAAGCCGTGTTGCCCAATTGCAGATGTACCCTCGAGCCTTCGGCGGCGTTGGCCATGAAGGTGCTGATGGGGTCATCGGGTGTCACGCCGATCGGGCCGACGGCGGCCAGGTGTGTCTGCATGGCTTCGTCATCGCCCAGCCCCCGGTAGGCCATGGCCAGCGGGTAGTGCAGGCGGTTGGCGCGCGGCTCCAGGGCCAATGCCTGCTCCAACTGGGCGATGGCCTCGTCGTTGCGCCCCAGGGCCAGCAGGGCTTCGCCGGCACCGGCGATGGCGGCGACGGCATCCGGTTGCTTGAGCAAGGCGCGCTGGAAGTGGAGCAAGGCGCGTTCGGCATCGCCGCCATCCAGTGCCAGCCGGCCGAGTCGAGCCCAGCCAGCGGCGAGTTCCGGATGCAGGGCGATGGCTTCCAGCAGGCCTTCGCGGGCCAGTTCCACGGCGCCGCGCTCGCTGTGCAATATGCCGCGCAGGTAGGGCCAGCGGGCGTCGGCCGGGGCCAGGCGCTCGGCCTCACGGTAGCTGGCCAGTGCCGCATCCTCGAAGTCCAGCGAATGGTACAGGGCACCGAGCTCACCGATGCGCAGGGCGCGCTCCTCATCCGTCGCGTCTGAGACCAGTGCCTGCATGGCGCGGATCTGCTCGGCTACAGCCGGCTCCAAAGTCTCCAGCGGCGGGTGGGGTATCTCGGCTGTGGCGTTGTCGAGCCAAAGCAGCAATGCGCAAATGACGATCAGGCGACGGCTCATGGCATGGTCTCCAGGGTTTCGCCGCGCCCCTGGTGCAGCGTAGTGTAACGGCCGGTCTCCACGGCGGCGAACCGCTCCACGCGCCCGTCGGCCCAGGTGACGAGGATATCGTGGCGATCGCCGTCGCGCGCGCCCAGGCCGAAGACGGCACGGGGGTCGCGTGCGGAGAGGTAGCTTCCGTCTGTGGCGACCCGTCGCCAGAGCGCGGGTTTGCCCTCGGCCAGCAAGGCGACGGTGGCGCCGAGGGCGTCACGGGCCGGCTCGCCAGTGGTGGCGCGTACGCCCAACCACGGGTTGCCGGTACTGCGGTTGATCAACAGGCGAGGGTCGCCGTTGCCACTGCACAACAGCACATCCACGCGGCCATCGTTGTCGACATCGCCCTGGGCAAGGCCTCGGCCCACAGTCGCTGGCCCGAGGGCATCGGCCAGTGTGGCGCTGATATCCTCGAAGCGCCCCTCGCCACGGTTGCGGAACACCAGCGGCGTCTGTTGCAGGGGGAATGCGACCCCTAGATCGCGTTGTGCCTCGATGACGCGGACCCCCCCGTTGACGATGAACACATCCAGCCAGCCGTCGAGGTCAAGATCCATCCAGCCGGTACCGAAGCCAGTGTAGGGCAGGCTGGGCACCGCCAGGCCGGAGTCGGCGCTGCGGTCCTCGAACAAGCCGTTGCCGATGTTGCGATACAGTGTGTTGCTTTCGCCGCTCAGGTGGGTCAGAAACAAGTCCATGGTGCCGTCGTTGTCGGCATCGCCGGCATCCACGCCCATGCCGGCTTCCATCTGCCCGCTGCGGTTGACCGCCGTACCGCTGGGCCAGGCGAATTCGCTGAAGCGGCCCTCGCCCTGGTTGCGCCACAAGAGGTTGGGGTCGCCATCGTTGGCGACATAAATGTCCGCGCGGCCATCCTGATCAAAGTCGCTGACGACCACACCCAAGCCCCGTTGCGGTTCGCCCCCGGCGAGGGCATCGGTAGCATCGGTGAAACGGCCCTTGCCATCGTTGAGGTACAAGGTGTCGCGTGCCGGTTCGAACACCGCCGGGCCGCAGTAGTCGCGGCGGGTGGAGGGGGCGAAGCAGTGCGGGTTGACCTGCGGGTCATAGTCGACGTAGTTCGCGACATAGATGTCCAGATGCCCGTCACCGTTGACGTCCGCCACACTGGCGCTGGTGCCCCAGGCCGGGTCGCCGACGCCGGCCTCGGCGGTGATGTCGGTGAAGCGGCCGCCGCCATCGTTGCGCCACAGGCTGTTGGGGCCGAAGTTGGTGATGTAGAGATCCATCCGCCCATCGCCGGTCAAGTCGCCCGTCGCCACGCCCATGCCGTGACCGTAGGCGCGAAGCCCTGACTCATCCGTGACATCCTCGAAGCGCACGGTGCCATCTTCGCTGATGTTGCGGTACAAGCGCGACCCACCGCTGGCGCTGCGGTCCGGTGGGTCGGCATCGGCCGCGTCTACGGGCAGGGCACCGCTTTGCACGAAGACGATGTCCAGTCGCCCGTCCTCGTCGATATCCACCAACCCGCAACCGCCGCCGACAATCTCGGGGTACTGCCAGTCACCCTGCATGCCGTTGTCGTGGCGAAACGTGATGCCTGCCGTGTCGGTGACATCCTCGAACCCGATGGGCGGATCCTCGGCGGCATGTGCGGTGACCATCAAGCTAGACAGGATGAACAATGGGAACCAGCGATGTGTACGGCGATAACGCATAGGCGGGGGTCGACCATCCGGTTACAGGTTGCCGAACCAGCATAGCCTGCCGAACGCCCGTCCGCAGTCGATACCCGGCTGAACGAACCATACGCCACCGTCTGTCTTCTGCGCGCGACTTCGGCTGTCATATTCACGTCATTTCACGATGCGAGACGTGCTTCCACCATGTTTTTTCCACATACTCGGAGCCTTCTTTTTGACGCTTGAACCTGCATTGGGAGACGCCGATGACGTCGTTAGCGCCGCGAAAGATCCAGCGCATGCTGGTGGCCAACCGCAGCGAAATCGCAATCCGCGCCATGCGCGCGGCCGCCGAACTGGGTATCCAGACGGTGGCGATCTATTCCGAAGAGGACCGCTTCGCCTTGCACCGCTTCAAGGCCGACGAGAGCTACATGGTCGGTGTGGGCAAGAAACCGTTGGCGGCCTACCTGGATATCGAGGACATCCTGCGCATCGCGCGGGACGCTCATGTGGATGCGATTCACCCCGGTTACGGGTTCCTGTCCGAAAACCCCGACTTCGCCGAAGCCTGCGAGGCTGAGGGCATTGCCTTCATCGGGCCGTCTGCGGACACGATGCGCCAGCTCGGCAACAAGGTCGCGGCACGCAATCTCGCGGTGTCCGCCGGTGTGCCCGTGATGCCGGCCACCCCGCCGTTGCCCGGGGACATGGCCGAGTGCCGCCGCATGGCGCGTGAGGTCGGCTACCCGGTCATGCTCAAAGCCTCCTGGGGTGGCGGTGGGCGCGGCATGCGCGTCATCGAGTCCGAGGATGAACTGGAGAGCCAGATCCAGGTCGCCCGCCGCGAGGCCAAGGCGGCCTTCGGCAACGATGAGGTGTATCTGGAGAAGCTCGTCCAGCGCGCCCGGCACGTCGAGGTGCAGATCCTCGGTGACATGTACGGCAATCTGGTGCACTTGTTCGAGCGCGACTGCTCGGTGCAGCGCCGCCACCAGAAGGTGGTCGAGCGCGCCCCGGCGCCGTACCTGGACGACGACACCCGCCAAGCATTGTGCGAGGCGGCGCTGAAGCTGGGACGGGCGGCCAACTACACCCACGCGGGGACGGTCGAGTTCCTGATGGACGCCGACACCGGCAAGTTCTACTTCATCGAAGTGAACCCGCGGGTGCAGGTCGAGCACACAGTGACCGAAGAGGTCACCGGCATTGACATCGTCAAATCGCAGATCCTCACCCGCCAGGGCCAGCGTATCGGCGAGCCGGACGGCAGCGTGCCAGTGCAGGAGAACATCCGGCTGATGGGGCACGCCCTGCAGTGCCGCCTGACCACCGAGGACCCGGAGAACAAGTTCGTCCCCGACTACGGCCGCATCCGTGCATACCGCAGCGCCTCGGGTTTCGGTATCCGCCTGGACGGCGGTACCGCGTATCCCGGTGCGTTGATTCTGCCGTACTACGACTCTCTGCTGGTGAAGGTGACCGCGCGCGGCAGCTCGGCCATCGAGGCCATTCGCCGCATGGACCGTGCGCTGCGGGAGTTTCGTATTCGCGGGGTCGCAACCAACCTGCAGTTCGTCGAGAACGTGATCAACCACCCGCTGTTCCAGAGCGGGGCGTGCACCACGCGCTTCATCGACGAGACCCCCGAGCTGTTCGAGTTCACCAAGCGCCGCGACCGCGCCACGCGCCTGCTGAAGTTTCTCGGCGATGTCATCGTCAACGGCAACCCGGAGATGGCCGGCCGCACCGCGCCCAGCTACCTGCCGCCCACGCAACTGCCGGCGGCCAAGCTGCCCAAGGTGATCGAGCCGGGTAGCCGCGACCGTTTGAAGGCGCTGGGTGCCGAGGGCTTCTCGCGCTGGATGCGCGACGAGCCCAAGGTGTTGATCACCGATACGACGATGCGCGATGCGCACCAGTCGCTGTTCGCCACACGCATGCGCTCGCGCGACATGTGGGCCATCGCGCCGCACTATGCCGGCACACTGCCGGGCCTGTTCTCCATGGAGTGCTGGGGCGGGGCCACCTTCGACGTGGCCATGCGCTTTCTCAAGGAAGACCCGTGGGAGCGCCTGGAGGCCCTGCGCGAGCGGGTGCCGAACATTCTCTTCCAGATGCTGCTGCGCGCCTCCAACGCGGTCGGCTACACCAACTACCCCGACAATGTCGTGCGCTACTTCGTGCAGCAGGCCGCCGCCAAGGGCATCGACCTGTTCCGTGTGTTCGACTCGCTGAACAACGTCGAGAACATGCGCGTGGCGATGGACGCGGTCATCGAGACCGGCATGCTGTGCGAGGGCACGCTGTGCTACACCGGCGATCTCACCGACCCGGCGCGGCCAAAGTACGACTTGAAGTACTACGTAAATCTCGCCAAGCAGTTGGAAGCTGCCGGCGCGCACATCCTGGCGATCAAAGACATGGCCGGCGTGTGCAAGCCGGCCGCCGCACGCCTGCTGGTGAAGACCTTGCGCGAAGAGGTCGGGCTGCCGATCCACTTCCACACCCACGACACCTCAGGCATCGCCGCGGCCAGCGTGCTGGCCGCGGTGGAGGCGGGCGTGGACGCGGTGGACGCGGCCATGGACAGCATGAGCGGGCTGACCTCGCAGCCCAACCTCGGAGCCATCGTGGCCGCATTGACCGGCAGCGAGCGCGATCCGCAACTGCCGCGCGACGCCTTACGCGGGATTTCCCACTATTGGGAGGCGGTGCGCGCCCAGTACGGGGCATTCGAGAGCGATATCCGCGCCGGCACCGCCGATGTGTACCGCCATGCCATGCCCGGTGGTCAGTACACCAACCTGCGCGAGCAGGCGCGTTCGTTGGGGTTGGACCACCACTGGCCGCAGGTGGCTGAGGCCTATGCCCAGGTCAACGAGATGTTCGGCGACATCGTCAAGGTGACGCCGACCTCCAAGGTGGTCGGGGATATGGCCTTGTTCATGGTCACCAGCGGCCTGAGCCCGGCGGATGTGCTGGATCCGGAGCGCGATATCGCGTTTCCCGAGTCGGTGGTGCAGCTCTTCCACGGTGACCTCGGTTTCCCGCCCGATGGCTTCCCGGAGGCCTTGTCGAAGAAGGTGCTGGGCAATGCGAAGCCGCTGACCGGTCGCCCGGGCGATCACCTGCCGCCGGCGGACCTGGACGCCGAGCGCGCCAAGGCCGCCGCGGCGGTGGGGCGTGAGATCAGCGACTCGGAGTTGGCGAGCTATCTCATGTACCCCAAGGTGTTCATCGATTATGCGAAGCATCGCAGCACCTTTGGCAATGTTTCGGTCTTCCCCACGCCGGTGTTCTTCTACGGTCTGAAGGAAGAAGACGAGGTGATGATCGACATCGACAAAGGCAAGAGCCTGATCGTGCGTTATCTGGCCTTGTCCGAACCCGATGACCTGGGCGAGCGCCGCGTGTTCTTTGAGCTCAACGGCCAGCCGCGCTTGGTGAAGGTGGCGCAGAAGGGCCTGGAAGCCAGGGTGAAGGCCCATGCGAAGGCGGAAGATGGCAACGCAAGCCACATCGCCGCGCCGATGCCGGGCATGCTCACGACGGTGTGCGTGCAGGTCGGGCAAAAGGTGAAGAAGGGCGATGCCCTGGTCTCCATCGAGGCGATGAAGATGGAAACCGTCATCCGCGCCGAGCGCGACTGCGTCGTGAAAGAGGTCGCGCTGGGGCCGAACACACCGGTGGAGGCAAAGGACTTGCTGCTGGTGTTGGCGTAGCGGGCGAAAGGGCGGGGGGTGCGCGGGTTCCCCCCGCCCTTTTGGGGTCGGCACGGTCGGGGCCGACTCGCTGTGAACACATCCGTGTGCGCTCGACGGCAGCATCCATGCTGCCG
>CBFGWV010000233.1:0-7701 GCA_965652545.1 uncultured Candidatus Competibacteraceae bacterium
TCGGCAGCATGGATGCTGCCGTCGAGCGCACACGGACGTGTTCACAGCGCGTCCGGCCCAGGCCCACCCGGACCGGAAGGCGGGTTCAAGCACCCCTGCTCGCCCCGGCACCAGCCTCAGCGTCAAAGCCAAAGCCAAAGCCAAAGCCACCATCAGCGCTAACACCGACACCCACGCCCATACCCGGACTAGCACCCAAGCCCGCTCCACTCGCCCCGACCCACTCGCCGACCCTGGAGAACCGACCCCCTCATGACCGCCGTCGACCCCATGCTCTCGGTGTCCAACATCGAGGTGGTGTACAACAACACCGTGCAGGTGCTGCGCGGGCTGTCGCTGATGGTCCCGCGTGGCCAGATCGTCGCCTTGCTCGGCTCCAACGGCGCCGGCAAGTCCACCACCCTCAAGGCCATCTCCAACCTCCTCACCCTGGAGAACGGCCAACGCTCCGCCGGCGAGATCCTCTTCGACGGCACCCCCACCGGCACCGCCGCCCCACACACCCTGGTACGCCGCGGCCTCTTCCACGTCATGGAAGGTCGCCACGTCTTCGAAGACCTCACCGTCGAAGAAAACCTCATCGCCGCCACCTACGCCGTCACCGGTCGCGGCGAAGCACCCGGCACCTTCGACGAGGTCTGGAGCTACTTCCCCCGTCTGCACAAACGCCGCAAAGGACGCGCCGGCTACCTCTCAGGCGGCGAACAACAAATGCTCGCCATCGGCCGCGCCCTCATCGCCCGGCCCAAGATCATCCTGCTCGACGAGCCCTCGCTCGGGCTCTCACCCAAACTCACCGAAGAAATCTTCACCATCATCGGACGCATCAACGCCGAACAAGGCGTCTCCATGCTGCTGGTCGAACAAAACGCCGTCATGGCCTTCGCCGTGGCCAGCTACGGGTACATCCTCGAAGGGGGCAAAGTCGTCATCGACGGCACCGTCGAACGGCTCACCCGCGACCGCGACGTCCAGGAGTTCTACTTAGGTATGGGCGGCGCCGAAACCCGCAGCTTTCGCGACATCAAACACTACAAGCGACGCAAGCGGTGGCTGTCATGAACACGCCCGTCCTACCGGAGAAAACCCTGCCCCAGATGTTGCGCCTGCATGCTGCCGAGCGCGGCGCCAACATCGCTCTGCGCCAGAAAGACTTCGGCATCTGGCAACCGCTCAGCTGGGCCGACTACGACCGCCGCGCCCGCCACTTCGGCCAAGGCCTCATGAGCCTTGGGCTCGCCCCCGGCGCCCGTGTCGGCGTGCTCTCCGAGAACCGCGTCGAATGGGTGCTCGCTCAACTGGGCAACGGTTGCGTCGGCATGATCACCGTCGGCGTCTACCCCACCAGCCCGGCCAACGAGGTCGCCTATGTCCTGGCCCACGCCGCGGTCGAATGCATCGTCTGCGAAGACCAGGAACAAACCGACAAAGTGCTCGAACGCCTGAACGAGTTGCCGGCGCTCAAGCACATCGTCGTCATCGACATGAAAGGCCTGCGCGGCTACACCGACAGCCGCATCCACGCCTTCAGCGCCATCGAGGCCGCCGGCGCGGCCTATGAGACGGCCCATCCCGGCACGGTCGATGCGGTACTGGCCGGCCAGCGCCTCGATGACACGGCGTTGATGATCTACACCTCCGGCTCCACCGGCCGGCCCAAAGGCGCGATGATCACCTACCGCAACCTGCGTGCGGAGGCCGCCGGCATGATCGAGCGCCTGGGCGTGAGCGCGGACATGGTGCACCTGTCCTACCTGCCGCTGTGCCACGTTGCCGAGCAGATGTTCACCACCATGGCCCCGCTGTACGTGGGCGGACAGGTGAACTTCGGCGAGTCCCTGCGCACCGTGCAGGCGGACCTGCGCGAGGTGGCGCCTAACATCTTCCTCGGCGTACCGCGCATCTGGGAGAAGCTGCACTCGGCCATCCACATCAAGCTGCTGGAGGCCGGCGGCATCCGCCGCTGGTTGTTCGAGCGCGCCATCGCCGCCTGCGAGGCGGATGCCGGGACCGCGGTGCGCCACCGCCCGCTGGGCAAGCGCTTGAAATTCGCCCTCTGGTACCTGCTCATCTTCCGCGCGCTGCAGAACTACATCGGCCTGCGCAAGGCACGTTTGGTGCTCACCGGGGCGGCGCCGATCCCGCCGAAGATCGTCGTGTTCTTCCGCACCCTGGGGTTGCCGCTGGTCGAGGTCTACGGCCTGACCGAGAGCACCGGCATGATCTGCGGTCAGTACCTCGATGAGCTCAAGCCCGGTGCCGTGGGGCCGGTGATCGCCGGTGCCGAGGCCAGGCTGGGCGAGCGCGGCGAGCTGCTGATTCGCGGCGAGAACGTCTTCGCCGGCTACCACGC
Source organism: uncultured Candidatus Competibacteraceae bacterium (assembly GCA_965652545.1). GTDB lineage: Bacteria > Pseudomonadota > Gammaproteobacteria > Competibacterales > Competibacteraceae > CBFGWV01. The sequence goes on from CBFGWV010000233.1 coordinate 2,354, forward strand.
CAACCCCGAGGCCACCGCCCAGACCTTGCAGGACGGCTGGCTGCACACCGGCGATGTGGCCGAAATCGACGATGGCCAGATACGTATCGTCGATCGCCTGAAAGACATCATGATCACCGCCGGGGGCAAGAACCTAAGCCCCTCGGAGATCGAAAACACTGTCAAGGCCAGCCCGTACATCAAGGAGTGCATCGTCGTGGGCGAGGGGCGCAAGTACGTGGCCGCGCTCATCCAGATCGACCCGGAGACGGTCGGTCAGTGGGCCGAGACCCAGCGCATCGCCTACACCCACTTCCGCAGTATGGTCGAGCATCCCAAGGTGTTTGAGTTGATCGATCGGGAAATCGCCCGCGCCAATAGCCAACTGGCGCAGGTGGCGCAGATCAAACGCTTTCATCTGTTGACCAAGGAACTGGATCACGATGATGACGAGGTCACGGCCACGATGAAGGTCCGCCGCGCCAACATCTTTACCAAGTATGCGCAGGCCATTGCCGCCTTGTACGACGATCGGGCCGCTTGAAGGAGTCTCGACCATGATAGAAAACCCCGCCCAGGTCGCGGTCATCGGTGCCGGTGCCATGGGCGGCGGGATCGCCGCCCAGTTCGCCAATGCCGGTGTCCCCGTGCTGTTGCTGGATCGTCCGTCCGATGGCGCCGAGCGCAACGCCATCGCCGCCGCGGGGCTGGCCCGTCAGTTGGCGATCGGCGGGTTCATGCACCCGGACCAGGCGTGGCTGATCCGCATCGGCAATACCGAGGACGACTTGGCCGCTGTCGCCGAGGCCGAGTGGGTGGTCGAGGCGGTGGTGGAGAACCTCGCGGTCAAACAGGCGTTGTATGCCCGCTTGGCGACCGTGCTCGCGCCGCATGCGGTGTTGAGCTCGAACACCTCCACCTTGCCGCGGCACGCGCTGGTGCAGGGTTTGCCGGACGATGTCGCCCGCCGCGTGTTCATCACCCATTTCTTCAACCCGCCGCGTCACATGCGCCTGTTGGAGCTGGTCAGCGCGGACGACGCGCCGTTGGAGGCGGTGATGGCCGTGCGTGGCTGGGGCGAGGGTGTCCTGGGCAAGCGCGTAGTGGACTGCCGCGATACTCCCGGCTTCATCGCCAACCGCTTGGGGTGCTACTGGATGAGCGTGGCGGCCCTCGAAGCGTGGCGTCACGGGATCGACCCGGAAGCCGCCGATGCGCTGTTGCAGGCCGCCGGCGCGCCCGGCACGGGGGTGTTCGGTTTGCTGGATCTGGTCGGCATCGATTTGGTGCCGGATGTCTGGGGCAGCCTCATCGATGCATTGCCGGCGGACGATGACCATCATCGTTATCGCCTGGACCGCGAACCGGCCATCCGTGCGTTGCTCGATGCCGGCCGCCACGGTCGCAAGCGTGGGGCTGGGTTCTATCGCATGGACAAGCAGGCCGACGGCGGGCGGCAATTGCTTGTGCTTGAAGGTGGTGATTACCGCCCCGCCCGCGGGCTCAAGCCACCGCGTGAGACTTTGCCTGAGCTGATGGCCGGCAATGATGCGGCCGCCGCTTACCTGCGCGCGGTGGTTTCAGCCACCGTGGCCTATGCCTGCGCCTGCCTGCCGCAGATCGCCGAGGATGCCGATGCGGTCGATACCGCCATGCGTCTGGGCTACAACTGGCGGCTTGGGCCGTTCGAACTGGCCGATCGGGCCGGGGCGTCCGCCCTGGTGGAGGTCCGTGCGGAGGCCGGCCTGCCGGTGCCGGATATCCTGGCCCGCGCGGCGCAGGAGGGCGGGTTCTACCGCCTCCATGCCGGTCACCGCGAGAGCCGCGCGGCGGACGGTCACTGGCGGGCACCGGTGACCGGCGGGTTGCTGTCCATCGCCAACCTGGCCGCCCGTGATGCGGTCATCGCGCGTTGGCCGGATGCCGTGTTGTGGGATATGGGCGAGGGTGTGGCGTGTTTTGCCGCCACGACCAAGCTGGGCTCGGTGACCGCCGGGTTGCTGGATGCGCTGGAGGCGACGATCGCCCGTGGCGGGCAGGACTTCAACGCCCTGGTCATCGGGCATGACGATCCACGGGCGTTTTCCGTCGGGGCGGATCTGCGCGTATTCGCCCAAGGCCTGGCGGCCGGGGATGTCGCAGGCTTGAAGGCCTTCGTCGAGCGCGGTCAGCAAGTCTACGGCGCTTTGCGCCGGGCCGCGTTCCCATCGGTCGGCGCGGTGGCCGGCCTGACTCTCGGCGGTGGGCTGGAGATGCTGCTGCACTGCGATTCGCGGGTGGCGCATGCCGAGAGCCAGGTGGGCTTGCCCGAGCGCCTGGTCGGCATCATCCCCGGCTGGGGCGGGTCGACGGCCTTGTTGCTGCGCGGTCTGGCCGACGGACTGTCGCCACGTGAGGCGGCACGGCGGGCATTGGCGGCCATCGCCGGTGCGCAGCGCAGTTCATCCGCGCTCGAGGCGAAGGCCATCGGCTGGCTGGCCGACACCGACAGCATCGTCATGAACCGCGACCATGTGCTGGCCGAGGCCAGGGAGGAGGCTCTGATGCTCGCCGACGGTTACCGGCCCGCCGCGGCACCGCGGGTGGATCTCTCCGGCGTGGATCGCGCGGACTTGTTGTCCGAGGTCACGATGCCGGAAGGCTGCGGTCCGCAGGATGCGGTCATCATCGGCGAATTGGCCACATTGTTCAGCGCCCAGGGCGGCGCCCGCAGTGTGGACGATTTGCTGGCCCTGGAGCGTGCCGCCATCGGCCGGCTGATCGAGCACCCGGCTACGGCGGCGCGCATCCAGGCCATGTTGGAGACAGGCAAGCCCTTGGCGAACTGAGCACCGCCACCACGATCAACCGATCAATCAGCGAGGAAGAACGCATGAGCACTCAACGTGAAGTCGTCGTCGTCAGCGGTGTCCGTACCGCCATCGGCGATTACGGTGGCAGCCTGAAGGATGTCCCGGTCGTCGATCTGGCCGCCAATGTGGTGCGCGAGGCGGTCAGGCGCGCGGCCATCGACGCGGCCAGCGTCGGGCATTGCGTGTTCGGCAATGTGATCCACGGCGAGCGTCGCGATATGTATCTCTCGCGCGTGGCCGCGGTAAACGGCGGGCTGCCTCACGACACCCCCAGCCTGACCCTCAACCGCTTGTGCGGCAGCGGTTTGCAGGCCATCGTCAGCGCCAGCCAACTGATCCTGCTGGGCGATTGCGAGGTGGCTGTGGCCGGCGGTGCGGAGAGCATGAGCCGGGCCGGGTATTGGATGCCGGGGCTGCGCTGGGGTCAACGCATGGGCGATGGCCAGGCGCAGGATGCGATGACCGGGGCGCTGACCGACCCGTTCCACGGTATCCATATGGGCGTGACCGCCGAGAACGTGGCCGCCAAATGGGCCATCTCGCGCGAGGACCAGGACGCTCTGGCGGTGCAGAGTCATCAGCGCGCGGCCGATGCCATCGCGCAGGGCCGGTTCAAGGACCAAATCCTGCCGGTGGAGTTGAAAACCCGTAAGGGTGTGACGGTGTTCGATACCGATGAGCATGTGCGCGCCGATGCCTCGTTGGAGGGCATGGCCAAGCTGCGCGCGGTGTTCAAGCCCGACGGCTCGGTGACCGCGGGCAATGCCTCGGGCCTCAATGACGGTGCCGCGGCTTTGGTGTTGATGGAGCGCGGTGCGGCCGAAGCGGCCGGCGCGCGGCCGATGGCACGGCTGGTGGGGTATAGCTTTGCCGGTGTGGAGCCGGAGTACATGGGCATCGGTCCAGTGCCGGCGGTCCGGAAGCTGGTGGCGCGCACGGGCGTGTCGTTGGATCAGGTGGATGTGTTCGAGGTGAATGAGGCCTTTGCCGCCCAGGCGCTGGCGGTGTGCCGCGATCTGGAGTTGCCCGGCGACAAAGTGAACCCCAATGGCAGCGGCATTTCACTGGGGCATCCGGTCGGTGCGACCGGTGCGCTGATCACCGTCAAGGCTTTGTATGAGCTGGAGCGCATTCAGGGCCGTTATGCCCTGGTGACGATGTGCATCGGCGGTGGCCAGGGCATCGCGGCGCTGTTCGAGCGCGTGTAGCAGGGCCGTCGCTCCTAAACTGGCGCTGCGGGCTGTCGCCCCGGGGTTCCTCCTACTGGCACCGCGGGCCGTCGCCCCAGGGCTCCTCCTACTGGCACCCGTAGGAGCGCACCCGAAGTGCGCGATGGCCCGATGGGCCCTCGAACCCAACATTCGCTGCCAACCGGGAGCGGATCGTGCACGGCGGGGTTCGCGTGGGCGCCTTCCGCCGAGGTCCGTCTCACGGCCCCGCCGCACGAGTCGGGCAGGTTTCGGTCCGACGCGCTGTAAACACGTCCGTGTGAGCGTAAGGAGGGTGCTTGGCCTCGGACTGTCCTGCTGCGGAAAGCCGGGCTCGGCCATATTCGCCGATCCCTCTTGTCAGATAGCTAGGGCTATCTTCCGCGAGCGATCGACGAATCTGTCTCGATCCCGACTTCCCTCGCGACGGACGCCGAGACCAGGCACCCTCCTGCAGCCGCATCCATGCGGCCGACGGTCTGACCGAAACCTGCCCGACTCGCACGGCTCACTTCATTGGCCGGTCGATGGTGCTCTTGGAATGAACGGCAATACCCGCCGTGCAGGCGACGGAGTGTCGGCTCCAACGCCTGTACGGCGGGTCAGCTCGTCATCAAAGAAGTTTGGGTGTAAGGCCAGGACTGACCGCTTACTGCCGCTCCTGGATCAAGGCATCAACACGCGTTCTGAGTTCCGGGTCGGCCTGCGCCTCATTGGCGATCGCGTTGTACTCTGCAACGGTCAGGCCGGCATCCTGCACGACCTCGACCATCTCTTCCTGAGCTTGCTGTTGCATCTCCTGCGCCTTGGTTTGATCCTCGGCCGCCTGCAGATCCTGATTCAGCGTCTGGCCGATGCTGGCCACCTGCACATAGGCGTCGGCGAACTGGCTGAGGGTCGCATCATCGTAGGAGGATGCAGTCGGGGCGGTCGATTGAGCGGTGTCCGGCTCCGCGGCCATGATCGGCGCCACAGGCAGCAATACCAGGGCGGCGGTCGTGGTCGCGATTAGGGCAACGGGCTTGAAGCGCTTGAACATCATGAGTCGTGTGTCCTCCGAAGAAAGCTTGTGAGGAATGTCCTCGGGGGACGGCGGTTGCATGTTCGATGCCAGGTCTTGGTCGCTTCGGGTTTGGGGGGCTTGGGTGCCGCGGTTCCCGCCCTTGGGGCTGGGCTCAGCTCGGGGGCGCCGTCGTTCGAATGATGCTGAAGATACGGACAGCACTGGCGAGAGCAGCCATACACCATGATCATGCCCACACGAAGCATCGCTTCGTGCCGGCGAACGCCCGACGGCCCTTGGCCGGCG
>CBFGWV010000234.1:0-7681 GCA_965652545.1 uncultured Candidatus Competibacteraceae bacterium
GCGACTGCCCCCTTTGACAGAGTACGTTTGGCAGTAGCCCGCCCCGCACCAGGTGGCTACCCTTCCAAGGCAGCATTCGGCTCTTTCGCGCCAGAGGGATACCGCATGAGCCATCCCGTCGACACATGGGGTAGAACCGGCCCGCCACGGGTCGAGCATCCACGTGATCACGGCACCTCGCCGGGCGCCAAGGCGGCGTTCGAGTACGAGGCGCTGCTGGAGATGGAGCCGCCCGATGTGCCTCCCGTGCCCTTCCCGTTTGGCATGCTCGATGATGAGTACCGCGCACACGTCCAAGAACGGGCCGCGTATGAACAACAGGAAGCGGCGTTGGCAGATCTGGCCGGTCCCTACCTGTTGAAAGAAGCCGAGGACAATGCCGGCGCAGCCAGCCCCATCGGGCAGGCAATCATCGACGAGGCCCATCGCCTGGGCGTGCCGGTTGAGGTGCTGAGCGACTCCGAATACGAGGAGCGCTTCCCGGGCACCGCCGGGGTCAACAGTGACGGCACCGTCTACCTACCGGCCAGCGGGTTGCTCGATGGAAGTCATTCGGTGCTGGTGCATGAGTACATCCACGCGATTCTTGGCGAGCAACTGAGCCCCGACAATTCGCCCGAGAAGCGTATCGCCGCGACCCGCGACACCTTCGAACGTCTGGGCCTGGACCCGCAGGATGGCGAGTGGATCGCCCGTGCCACCGAGGGCTGGGAGAACGGCGTCGCCGCCGAACACGTCGCGACCTACTACCTGGGGGCGGAAATGGCTCGGCAAGAGCAAGGGCTTCCCCCCATGGCGGACGGCGAACGGCAAACGTTCATCGACAATATCGCCATGCGGGAAATGGCCTTGTCCATCCAGCGGGATTTTGAAGACGCACCGGGAGGACTGATGGGCGATATGGCCCTCCTGAGCGCATGGCACTCATGGCCCCAGGGACGCGAGAATCCGCCCAGCGGCGACAGCATCTCTGAACGGGCGGCGGACGTTCGCCGCATGCTGGATGAGTACGCTGACGAGGGGAGGCTGTTGCCGCAGGGGAAGATCGGAAAGGGCGGCGACTAGTCATCCGCCAACCCCGACACCCCTGCACCCGTAGGAGCCCTGCCCTCAGGGCGATTGCCGCGGATGGTGCCGAACCCCGCCGGTTGGCGCCTCCCGACCGCATAGTGCCGCTGCCCCGGCCGATCGCGCACGGGGGTGCGCTCCTACAGGTGCCAATATTCGAGGACAGCGCGGACGGATCCACTGGCACCCGTAGGAGCCCTGCCCTCAGGGCGATGGTCGCGGATGGTGCAGAGCCCCGCCGGTTGGCGCCTCCCGACCGCATAGTGCCGCTGCCCCGGCCGATCGCGCACTTCGGGTGCGCTCCTACGGGTGCCCGGGCTCAATAGCGAAGCGGGCGAGGACCAATGGTCGTGGACAGCCTGGAGGGATGCTGCGCAGCACGAATCAACTGCACGGCTGCCGCCGGTTCAGTGGACGATTTGGCTCAGAAACTCCCGCGCGCGCTCGTGCTGCGGGGCGTCGAAGAAGCGCTGCGGCTCGGCGACTTCGACGACCCGGCCGGCGTCCATGAACACGACACGGTCAGCGACGCGTTTGGCAAAGCCCATCTCATGCGTCACCACCAGCATGGTCATGCCGGCCTCAGCCAGCTCGACCATGGTGTCGAGCACTTCCTTGACCATCTCCGGGTCCAGCGCGGAGGTCGGCTCGTCGAACAGCATGATCTTCGGCGACATGCACAAGGCGCGCGCGATGGCCACGCGCTGCTGCTGCCCGCCGGAGAGTTGGCCGGGGTATTTGCCCGCTTGTTCGGGAATGCGCACGCGTTCGAGAAACCGCATCGCCTGATGCTCGGCCTGCTTGCGCGGGGTCTTGCGCGAGAGCATCTGCGGCAGCACGCAGTTGTCGAGAATCGTCAGGTGCGGGAACAGATTGAAGTGTTGGAAGACCATGCCGACCTCGCGCCGGATCGCGTCGATGTTCGTCACGCTGTCGTTGAGCTCGATACCGTTGACCGCGATACGCCCACGCTGATGCTGTTCGAGACGGTTGACGCAGCGGATCAGCGTGGACTTGCCCGAACCCGAGGGGCCGCAGATCACGATGCGTTCGCCGCTGGCCACGTGCAGGCTGACCTGCTTGAGCGCGTGAAAGTCGCCGAACCATTTGTCGAGCTTGTCGATGGCGATGGCCTGTACCGCCTGGCCGGGTGCTGACTGCATCATCAATGGAACTCCCGTGCGTCGATCGTTCGCTCGATCCAGCGCGAATAGAGTGAGATGGCAAAGCAGATGGCGAAGTAGATCGCCGCGACAAAGACGTAGCTCTCGGCGAACGGGGCCGGCCAGTCGGCGTCGGTAGCGGCCGATCGGCTGGCGCTGAGCATGTCGAACACGCCGACGATCATCACCAGGCTGGTGTTCTTGACCATGACGATGGCCGTGTTGGTCAGCGGTGGAATGACCTTCTGGATGGCTTGCGGCAGGATGATGTGCCAGATGCTTTTCCAATGCGGGATGCCCAGCGCCTCGGCCGCCTCCGCCTGCCCGGCGGGCACCCCTTGCAGGCCGCCGCGGATCACCTCGGCCAGGTAGGCGGCAGCGAACACCGTCAGCGCAGCCAGCGTCCGCCCCAGCTTGTCCAGCGTCCAGCTCTCTGGCAACAGCAAGGGCAGCAGAATTGAGGCGACGAACAACAACCCCACCAGGGGTAGGCCACGGACCGTCTCGATCAACAGCACCGACAAGGCCCGCGGCATGAACCGCCTGGAGCGGCGCCCCAGCGCCAGCACGACGGCAAAGGGAAACCCCAGCCCCAACGAGAGCAAAGCCAGCAGCAAGGTCACCGGCAGACCGCCCCATTTGCTGGTCGACACGTGGGTCAGGCCGGCAAAGCCGCCCCACATCAGCGCCAGCATGACGGCGACGGCAAAGCCCCAGGCAGCGACCAGCCGGGCGCTCCAATGGCGCGGAGACAATGACACGAGGGTCATGCCCAGAATGAGCGCGACCACGACGAAGGGGCGCCATTGCTCCTGCGGTGGGTAGATGCCGAACAGAATGAAGCGCAGCTTGGCGCCGATGAACGCCCAGCAGGCACCGCCGCTGCGACAGTCGTTGGGGTCGCTGCTCGTCCACACCGCATCGAACGTCGCCCAGTTCAGGACGGGCACCAGCGACACGAGAATGGCGATCGTGATGACGCTCAAGACGGCGCTGAGCAGGTCACCGAAAAACACCGTCCACAGCGGTGTGCGCCGCGCAAGCGGGGGGCGGATGGCATCGGCCGCCATGGCGGCATCGGCGGTTACAGCGTTCATGCGTTCCCCGGCAGCGCCACGTGCGCGTTGTAGCGATTCATGAACAGCGACACCGACAGGCTGACGCTGAGAAACACCGCGAGCATGATCAAGATGCTTTCGATGGCCTGGCCGGTCTGGTTGATCACCGTACCGACGATCAGCCCCAGTTCCGGATACCCCACGGCCAGCGCCAGGGTCGTGTTCTTGACAGTGGACAGGTATTGCGTGGTCAGCGGCGGGATGATCACCCGCAATGCCTGCGGAATGACGATGCGGAACAAGGCCTGGCGCTCGGTCAGCCCCAGGGCGCGTGCAGCCTCCCACTGCCCTTTGGGCACCGCATCGATACCGCCGCGGATGATCTCGCCGATGAAGGCCGCGGTGTAGATGGACAGGCCGAACATCAACGCGCTGAACTCCGCCGACAGGCGGAACCCGCCGACGAAGTTCAGCCCGCGCAACTGCGGTGTCGTCACCGCCGCGTGCAGACCGAGCGCAGCCCACAGGCCACCCAGCGCGATGAGCACGCCGGCCAGCGACGCAACGGCGGCGGCCATCGCCGACAGCCCCAGGCGCCGGCACAGCACCCGCCGCAACACCAGCACCGCAATCAACCCCAGGACACACGCCGAGACGAACAACGACCCGCCCTGCCCCAAGTCGACGCCTGGCACATAGATGCCGCGCAGCGTGAAGTAGACCCCGGGGACGGGGTTCCAGGCCTCACGCGGCGCCGGCAGTGCCGTGGTCGCCAACGCGTACCAGAACAGCAACTGGACGATCAGCGGCATGTTGCGCATGAGGGTGACGAAGACACCCGCCATACCCGCGGTGAGCGGGTGGGCCGAGCGGCGCGCCAGCCCGACGAACAGCCCGAGCACGGTGGCGAACCCGATTGCCAGCAAGGAGATGAACACCGTGTTGCCCAACCCCACCACATAGGCCCAGATGAACGGGTCGGCCGGGTCGTACGGCAGGATGCTTTCGGAGATTGGGAAGTTGGCCTGGCGAAACAGGAAGTCCGTCCCGACTTTGATCCCGCGATTGGCCAGGTTGGCCATGGTGTTGCTCACCAGCCACGCAATCAGACCCAGGAAGGCCACCAACAGCAGGAGCTGGCCGGCCCCGCTTCGGATACGCGCGTTGTCCCACAGCCTGGCCAGCATCGTCCCGCCCCCGCTTACTGGAACACCAGCGGGAACATCAACCCGCCGTCGGTGTACAGCCGGTTTGGTCCGCGCTCGAGTTTCAGCGGGCTGCCCGCACCGAGGTTGCGATCGAACACCTCGCCGTAATTGCCCAGTTGCTTGACGATCTGGTAGGCGAAGTCTTCATCCAGCCCCAGCGCGGCACCGTTGCCCGGCTCGATGCCGAGAAAACGCTTGATGCGCGGACTGCTGTCGGCTTCGCGCATGGCATCGACATTGTCCTGGGTCAGCCCCAGGAGCTCGGCGGCGATCAAGGCCTGGATGGACCAGTTGACGATGTCCAGCCACTGGTCATCGCCGTGGCGGACCGCCGGCGTCAGCGCGTCCATGTAGCGTGTGGCGGGAAAGATGATGTAATCGTCCGGGTCGTCCGCCTGCGTCGCGCGGACCGAGGCCAGGGCGGCGGCATCGGTGATCAGCGCATCGCAGCGTCCCGAGAACAGCGACTGCCGGGTCGCTGCGACATTGTCGAAGATCACCGTTTGCAGGCCCAGGCCGAGTTGCCTGGAGACATCGTTGGCGACCACCTCGGTGGTCGAGCCAGTCTGCACGCAGACCGATGCGCCGGCCATGTCCTCGACGCGGGTGATGCCTAAGTCCTTGTGCATCATGAAACCGGTGAATTCGTAGTAATTGGGGGTGGCGAAGTTGATGCCGTTGGCATCGCGTTGCAGCGTCCAGGTGAGCGTGCGCGGCAGCAGGTCGATCTCGCCGGTCTGCAGCGCCGGGATACGCTGCTGGCCGCTCAAGGGCACGAACTCGATCGCGTCCTTGTCCCCGAACACCGCGACGGCGACGGCGCGGCAGGTTTCGACATCCAGGCCGCGCCAGTAGCCGTTGTCATCGGGCGCGCCGAAGCCGACCGTGCCCTGGCTGGCGCCACAGATGACATGGCCGCGTTCGCGGACCTTCTCCAGTGTGGATTGCGCCAGCGCGGTGCCGGCAAAGAGCGCGCCCGCGGCGAGGGTGAGCGCGGCGGTGGTGGCAAGCAGGCGGTTCGGGGACATTCGTCTCTCCTTTGGTGATCGGTTTAGTGATCGGCGCAGAGCACGTCGAACAGGGTTTTGAGGTCGCTCCAAAGATCGTCGGGGTCTTCCAGACCAATGCTGATGCGCAGGATCGTCCCCTCGTGCGGGGTCTCGGGCAGGGCGCGGAAGGCCTTGATCGACATCGGCGCAATCAAACTGCGCGTGCCGCCCCAGGACGCGCCGATGGCAAAAACGGCCAAGCGCCCGAGAGCGGCGGCGAGCCGGCTTTCGGCCGCCGTCGGCAGCACGACGCTGAACAAGCCGCTGGCGCCGGTGAAATCGCGCTGCCACAGCGCGTGCCCCGGGCAGGTGGGTAGCGCCGGGTGCAGGACGGTGCCCACGCGGGGGTTGGTGGCCAGGCGCTGGGCAAAGTCCAACGCCACCTTGCCGACGTGCCCCAGGCGCACGCCCATGGTCTCGATACCGCGCAAGGCCAGCGACGCCTCGTCGGGCGACACCCCCAGGCCGAGCATGCGCATGGTGTCGCGCAGCCGCTTGCGCAGGTCCAGATCGCGCACCGACACCGAGCCCAGAAGCAGGTCGGAGTGCCCGCCGACATACTTGGTGAGCGCCTGCATCGAGAAGTCGACACCGACGGCCAGCGGTTTGAACAACAGCGGCGTCGCCCAGGTGTTGTCGCAACCCACCAGGGCGCCGTGGGCATGGGCGGCGGCCACGATGCCGGGGATGTCCTGCACCTCCATCGTCGTGGAGCCGGGGGACTCGGTCCACACCAGCCGGGTGCCGGCGTCCATGAGCGCGCCGATGCCCTCACCAATGGTGGGGTCGTAGATGCGAAACCCGATACCGCGCGGCGCCAGGAAGTCGCGGCAGAACCCCGTGACCGGCGGGTAGGCCGAGTCGGGAATCAACACCGTGTCGCCGGGCTTGAGCACTGTCAGAAAGACAACCGCGATGGCCGCCTGGCCGGAGGGCAGCAGCACGGTCTTGGCGGCGGCTTCCAGCGCGGACAACTGGGCTTCCAGCGTGCGGGTGGTCGGCGTGCCGTGCAGGCCGTACGAATACCCGTCCAACCCGCGCTGGCCGCGCGAGGCATAGGCTTCGGCATCGTCGAAGACGATGGTCGAGGCGCGATGCGTCGGCACCGTAAGGCTGGCAAATCCTTCCTGGGACACTTGCGGATGAATCACGCAACGGGTCAGGTCTCGCATAACGGCTCCTATCTCAAGTGCCTGTTATTTGACGGCCCCGACCCTAGAAAAACAATTGACCCAGGAACATACCTCTATACAGAATCCTTATAGGATTGCGAATAGGGCACGGTGTGAATTTCCGTCAGTTGGAGACGTTCAGGGCCGTGATGATCACCGGCTCGACCGTGCGCGCGGCCGAGCTCATGCAAATCACCCAGCCGGCCGTAAGCCGCAACCTGGCGGAGCTGGAGGCCGCGGTCGGCTTTGCGCTGTTCGACCGGGTACGCGGGCGGCTGGTGCCGACGCCGGAGGGGCAGATGTTCTTTCGCGAGGTCGACCAGAGCTTCCGCGGGCTGGACCAGCTGCGCGCCTCGGCGGCGACCATTCGCGACTTCGGCTCCGGCAGCATCAAGGTCGGCAGCCTTGCCGCCCTGGGCTCGACACTGGTGCCCAAGGCGATCCGACGGTTTCAGATCGACTATCCAAAGACCAAGATCACCTTGCAGGTGCTCTCCTCGTCGAACATTCGCAACCGTGTGGCCGATGGGCAGTTCGATATCGGCATCGCCGCGGACGAGGTGGACCTCTCCGGAGTCGACTCACAGGTCTTCGGCAGTTTTCCGGCCGTCTGCGCCATCCCGCCCGGCCACCCGCTGGGGCACAAACGCACGGTCACGCCGCAGGATCTCGACGGCCTGCCGATGCTCGGCCTCTCGCCCGAGGACCGGGCCCGGCACCGGCTGGCGCGGGTGTTGGAGGCGGCCGGGGTGAAGGCGGACTATGTGGTGGAGACGCCCAATTCGGCGACCATCTGCGCCCTGGCGCTGGAGGGTGTCGGCATCGGCCTGGTCAACCCGCTATGCACCGACGGGTACCCGGAGCGCGGGCTCATCCTGCGGCCGTTTGTACCGCCGGTGAGTTTCAAGTGCTATCTGCTGTTCCGGCCCGATACGCAGAAGGCACAGTTGGTGCGTGCGTTCA
>CBFGWV010000235.1:0-7680 GCA_965652545.1 uncultured Candidatus Competibacteraceae bacterium
GGGTCTGGTGGCGTATCGGGCAATCGCCCTGAGGGCAGGGCTCCTACGGGTGCCACGATCAGGGCGGGTGTGACTGTGATCACCGAAACAGCGCGACCATCGCGCTGCGTAGCGTCTCATCGGGCAACGGCCCTTCCAGCGCCCCCATGTTCTGAACCATATGCGCCACCTGGGATGTGGCGGGAATGGCGCAGGTCACTGCCGGGTGGCTGACGATGAACTTCAGGAACACCTGAGCCCAGTTGGTGCAGCCCAATTCTGCGGCGAAGCCCGGCAGGGGCCGGCCGGTGACCTCGCGGAACAGCAGGCCGCCGCGGAACGGCCGGTTGACGATCACCGCCAGGCCGAGGTCGGCGGCCAGGGGGAGCAGGCGTGGCTCGGCCTCGCGGTCGCGCAGGTTGTAGGTCAACTGAACGAAATCCAGCGCCTCGGTGCGCATGATCCGCTCAAGCTCGTCATGGCGTCGGCCGTGGGATGTGGTGATGCCGATATGGCGGATACGGCCTTCGGCTTTCCACTCGCGCAAGGTCGGCAGATGGCTCGTCCAGTCCAGCAGGTTGTGCACCTGCATGAGGTCCACAGCGGGCAGGCCCCATTCGTCCAGCGAGTTGTTCATCTGGAAGACGCCAAGCTGGGCGCCGGGCGTCCACACCTTGGTGGCGGAGAACACCTCGGCGTGCGCATCGAGCGCGTCCAGGCTGTGCCCGATCACGGCTTCGGCGCGGCCGTACATCGGGGAGGAGTCGATCAGTGTCCCGCCGGCGTCCAGGAATGTACGGACGATCTCGGTGCGGGTCGCCAGGGCCTGCGGGTCGTCGCCGACATTGAAGGTGAGCCATGTTCCCATCCCGATGGCCGGGAGCGCTACGCCGCTGGAGGGGATGGTCCGCTCCAGCGGTGATGCCGCCGATACACGCGGCATGCCCAGCGTGGCCAGGGCGCTCACTGCCGCCATCTGCTTGAGAAACGTGCGTCGCCGAATCACCTGTCACACCTCCCGCCTTCTGGTGGTAGACCCGTCTCGGTGTATGGGTTCCCCACGGGGAACCCCGCGCTGCATGACCAGTCGATAGCCATGGCGCTTGCGGGTTGATGCACGTCAAGCCGGTTGCCGGTGTGTCGATGCTAGTCTGCTGCGGCACGCCTCACTTTTAATACTGCGAGCGCGATCATGGAGTTCAAGAACTACTACCAGACGCTGGGCATCGAGCGCGATGCCAGTGCGGATGAGGTGAAGCGGGCGTATCGCCGGCTGGCCCGCAAATACCACCCGGATGTCAGCAAGGAAGCCGATGCGGAAACCCGCATCGTGGCCATCAATGAAGCCTACGAGGTCTTGAAAGATCCGGAGAAGCGCGCCGCCTACGATCAACTGGGCCAGCAGTGGCGTCAGGGGCAGGATTTCCGCCCGCCGCCGGATTGGGATGCGGGTTTCGAGTTTGCCGGGGGCGGCTACACAGCGGGCGATGCCGGCGAATTCAGCGACTTCTTCGAGACGCTGTTCGGCCACGCTCAAGGCGCCGCGCCTCGTGGCCGGCGGCACTACCGCGGCCGCGGTGAGGATCACCACGCCAAGATCGTGGTCGACCTGGAAGACGTCTTTCGCGGCGGTACGCATGCCATGACCCTGCGCAGCCCGGGGCTGGACCCCTCCGGTCATCTTCGCGTGCACGAGCGCACACTCAATGTGACCCTGCCGCGCGGGGTGCGCGAGGGCCAGGTGATCCGCCTCAAGGGCCAGGGCGGCCCGGCTGTCGAGGGCGGCGAGGCCGGCGATCTGTATCTCGAAGTGCACCTGCGGCCGCATGCGCTGTACGCCGTGGAGGGGCGGGACTTGTACCTGTCCTTGCCGGTGGCGCCTTGGGAAGCTGCGCTGGGTGCAACGGTGCGCGCACCCACGCCCGAAGGCGCGGTAGAGGTGAAAGTACCGGCCGGCTCGCAAGGCGGGCGCAAGCTGCGGCTGCGCGGCCGTGGCTTGCCCGGGGACCCGCCGGGCGACTTGTATGTGACGCTGCAGATTGCCTTGCCGCCGGCGGACAACGACGACGCCCGCCAGGCTTACCGGGCACTGCAGAACAGCACGGCATTCAATCCGCGCAAGGCACTGGGGGTGTGATGATGACGACGCCCACGACAACCCAATTGATCGACGATCGGCCGCAACTGACCCTCTCCGACCTGTGCCGAGCCTGCGCCGTACCGGCCGACTGGGTCGTGAGCCTGGTGGAGGAGGGCATCATCCAACCGGCCGGCGAGGCGCCGGTGCACTGGCGCTTCACCGTCACCTGCCTGCGCCGGGTTCGACGGGTGCACCGGCTTCAGCGCGACCTGGACATCAACCTGCCCGGGGCGGCCCTGGTGATCGAACTGCTGGATGAACTCGAGTCGCTACGCGCCCGCGTCCGCCGGCTGGAGAGGGATGACACATGAGCAGCGTTACCCACGTGGTCTGTCCGCATTGCCATGCGGTGAACCGTATCCCGAGCACGCGGCTGGGCGAGCGGCCGCGCTGCGGCGGTTGCAAGCGCGCGTTGTTCGATGGCCAGCCCCATGCCTTGGATTCGCACACCCTGGAGACCCACATCAACCGCGGTGACTTGCCGCTGCTGGTCGACTTCTGGGCGCCCTGGTGTGGCCCCTGCAAGATGATGGCGCCGGCGTTCGCCGAGGCTGCCGGCCTGTTGGAGCCGGCCATGGTGCTGGCCAAGGTCGATACACAGCAGGAACAGGCTGCCGCCAGCCGCTACGGTATCCGCAGCATTCCCACGTTGATGCTCTTCCGCGGGGGGCGTGAAGTGGCCCGGCAGCCCGGTGCCATGGGCGTGCAGGACATCGTGCGTTGGGCCCGGGCGCACGCCGGCGCGTGAGCGGTGTCCCGGTTCAGGACACGATGCGCAGCAGCTGCCCCAGATGGTAGGCGCCGAAGGCGGCATCGTAGGCGAAACCGCGCAGGGCGGCCGCCCGCACCGGTTTGGCCGGTGCAACCGGCAGCGGCAGCGCGTCGGGGTCGCCGTCGATGAGGTAGTCGGCGAAGGCCTTGCCGATCACGGTACCGGTGGTGTTGCCGCGGCCGTTGTAGCCGGCCACCGCCAGCAAGCCCTCGGCCGGCTCGGTCAGGCGCATGAGGTGGTCGGGGGTGAAGCCGATCCGACCGCTCCAGGTGCACTCCCACGCGAGTTTGCCCAGGTGCGGGAAGTAGTGCCGCTGAATACGCGTGGCCCATGAGCGGACCAAGGGTTCGCGGGCCGCTTCGCCATCGCCCAGGCTGCCCAGGATAAGTCGGTTGTCCGCGCTCTTGCGCACGCTGCTGAGTACGGTGCGGGTGTCCCAGGCGCCGGGTATGTCTGGCAGCACCTCGGCGGCCAGCGCCGCCGGCATCGGCACGCTGGCGACCTGGAAATAATGCGCGGCGAAGAACTGGCCGCGGACGGGGTTCCAATCCCCCTGGCTGTAGGCATTGCTGGCCAGGATGACCCGTGGAGCGATCACCTGGCCGCCGCTGGCGACCACACACCAGTGCTCGCCGCGCCGTTGCAACTGGCGCACCGGCGAGTGACTGAACACGCGTCCGCCCTGGCCGATGACCGCGGCGGCCAGCCCACAGGTGTAGGCCAGCGGGTTGATGGTGCCGGCGCGCCGGTCCAGCAAGGCGCCGTGCACGCGCGCTGATCCGACCGCCTGTTGCGCGGAGGCTCCGGTGAGCAGTTCCACTGGTGCACCGCGCCGCTGCCATTGTTCGAAGCGGCGGGTGAGATCGGCCAGGCCGGCGCGATTGGGGGCGATGTGCAAGGTCCCGTTGCGCGTCGCCTGGCAGTCCAGCCCGTACCGCTCGATGAGGGCGAATACCAGGGCCGGCGCCTCCGCCAAGGCCGTGTTCAACCGGCCGCCGATGGCCGGCCCCAGCGTCTGCTCCACATCGTCGGGCGGTATCCACATGCCCGCGTTGACCAGCCCGACATTGCGCCCCGAGCCGCCGTGGCCGACGTCGCGGCCTTCCAGCACGCACACCGACCGCCCGCGTTCGGCCAAGTGCAAGGCGGCCGACAAACCGGTGATACCGCCACCGACGATGCACACATCGGCGGTGGTCTCGCCCGACAACGGTTTGGTGGCCGGGCGGTTGGGCGTCAGTGCGTCCCAGATGCAGCGTTGGGGCAGAGCTTGCATGGCCTCACTCGAAGACGATGCCCTGAGCCAGGGGGAGCTCGCGGGAGTAGTTCACGGTCTGGGTCTGGCGGCGCATATAGGCCTTCCAGGCATCGGAGCCGGATTCGCGACCGCCGCCGGTGTCCTTCTCGCCGCCAAATGCGCCGCCGATCTCCGCCCCGCTGGGGCCGATGTTCACGTTGGCGATCCCACAGTCGCTGCCGAGGGCCGAGAGGAAGGTCTCGGCTTCGCGCAGGTCGGTGGTGAAGATACACGATGACAGGCCCTGGGGGACGGCATTGTGCAGCGCCAGGGCTTCGTCGAAGTCGCGGTAGCCGAGCACGTAGAGGATGGGGGCGAAGGTCTCATGGCACACCACCGCGCTTTGCGCGGGCATCTCCACGATGGCGGGCGTGACGTACCAGGCTTGCGGGTACTGGTCTGCCAGCACGCGCTCGCCGCCGGTGACCGTGCCGCCTTCGGCCCGCGCCTGGGCCAGGGCGGCCTGCATGGCCTCGTAGCTGGCGCGGTCGATCAGCGGGCCGACCAGGTTGCCCTCCAGCGGGTGGCCGATGCGGATACGGCTGTAGGCGGTCTTCAGACGGGCGACCACCTCGGCGCGTACGGATTCGTGGACGATCAAGCGGCGCAGTGTCGTGCAACGCTGGCCGGCGGTGCCCACGGCGCTGAACAGAATGGCGCGGACGGCCAGTTCCAGATCGGCGCTGGGAGCGAGGATCATGCCGTTGTTGCCGCCGAGCTCCAGCAGGCAGCGGCCGAAGCGTGCGGCCACCCGTGGGCCGACCGCCAGGCCCATGCGGGTGCTGCCGGTGGCGCTGACCAGCGCGACGCGGGCATCGTCCACCAACCGTTCGCCGGCGATTCGATCGCCGATGATGACCTGGGCCAGCCCGGCCGGGGCATCGCCAAAGCGGGCGATGGCCGTCTCCAGCAAGGCCTGGCAGGCGATAGCCGTCAACGGCGTCTTCTCGGAGGGCTTCCACAGCACCGCGTTGCCGCACACCAGGGCGAGGGCGGCATTCCACGACCACACCGCGACGGGGAAGTTGAACGCGCTGATCACGCCGACCACACCCAGCGGGTGCCAGGTCTCGCGCATATGGTGCCCCGGGCGCTCCGAGGCGATGGTCAAACCGTACAACTGGCGCGAGAGCCCGACGGCGAAGTCGCAGATGTCGATCATCTCCTGGACCTCGCCGATACCCTCGGCGCGGATCTTGCCGGCCTCCAGGCTGACCAGTTCGCCGAGTGTGTCGCGGTGACGGCGCAGTTCTTCGCCCAATAGGCGCACCAACTCGCCGCGGCGCGGTGCCGGGACGGCCCGCCAACGGTCGGCCGCGGTGGCCGCCTGGCCGATCATCGCGTCCACGGCGGCGGTGTCGGCCAGGGCGACGGCACCGAGGCGCTGGCCATCGATGGGCGAATGAACAAGGTGGTTGCCACCTTGATAACGGGCGCTGTCCACGCCCAGACGGGTCATCAATGCGTCGATCATGCGGGAAACCTCCATCACCCCGCACGCGGGGGTATCGTGCGGCAAAATCAGTGTTGGGCATTAAAAATCGGAATGCAGATGGCCAACAAGCGAAGTTTTGTCTAGATTGCATTCCAAATTTTCTTGCTTGGTAGCACCTTGTGCTCAATCGTCATCTACCCTCCATGACCGGCCTGCAATGCTTCGAGGCCGTGGCCCGTCACCTGAGCTTCACCCGCGCGGCTGGCGAGCTCAATCTCACCCAGAGCGCGGTCAGCAAGCAGGTGGCGCAGTTGGAGCGTGTGATCGAGCGCCCGCTGTTGCGGCGGGTGCGGCGCCAGCTGCAACTGACGCCGGAGGGGGCGTTGTACCTGACCGAGGTGCGCAAGATTCTCACCCAGGTGGATATGTCCAGCCGTTACCTGCGCTCGTACGGTGGGCAGAACGAGGTCTTGCGGGTGGCGACGCTGCCGACCTTCGGGGCACGTTGGCTGGTGCCGCGGCTCAATGGTTTCCGCAACGACCATCCGACGCTGTATCTGGATATCTGCACGCGGCTGGAGGCCTTCGATCTGGCGTCCGCGGGGGTGGATGTGGCGTTTTTCTTCGGTCATGGGGCGTGGCCGGCGGCGGAGTGCATCAAGCTGCTGGATGAGGACGTGGTGCCTGTATGCGCGCCGTCGTTGCTGGCGGCGAACCCGATTTCCGAGCCGCTGGCCTTGCCTGAATTGGTGCTGCTTCAACTGGCCTCGCGCCCGGAGAGTTGGCATGACTGGTTTGCCGAGCAGGGCTGCCAAACCGGGCACAGTTATCACGGGCCGCGGTTCGATACGTTCCATATGATCATCGGCGCGGCGCTGGTCGGCTGTGGTGTGGCGCTGGTGCCGCGGTTTCTAGTGGCCGAGGAGCTGGCCGGCGGCCGTCTGGTGATCCCTTGGGATCATGCGATGACGAGTCGCGATGCGTATTACCTGGTGTATCCCGAGCACATGGCCGAAGTGTCGAAGGTGCGGGCATTGGTGGATTGGGTGCTGGCCCGGCGCTAGCGATGTTTCATACGGCCCTGGCTCCGGGCGAGCTCCTCGCTGGTCCCCCGCCCTCCGAGCCGGGCAGCCCGTGTTCAGACGCGCTGTGAACACATCCGTGTGAGCTCGACGGCAGCATCCATGCTGCCGACGGTCTGAACACGGGCCGCCCAACTCGAAGGGCTGCACCTGTGGCGGGTCGACAGGTGGGGTTTGGCGCCTGTGGATATTGCATCGACGGTTTCCAGTCAGGTCGGCCAAAAAGCCCCTCTCCCCTGGCGGGAGAGGGGTTGGGGAGAGGGGGATGCCGGGTTAGCCACCGACATAGGTTTTCGCCTGTTCAAGCCGTCCCCCTCTCCCCCGGCCCCTCCCCCGCGAGGGGGGAGGGGAGATCCCCTCGTGACCTGACTGGAATCCACAAAGCGGTCACGTTTTTACAAGACAACGCTTCCGTCGCTTCGCGATGGTGACGGCTTGAGTTCAATCGACAAGCGAGGATGTCATGAGCGACCAACGAGCAACCATTTATCCCGCACTGGGCTACAAAGGCGCCCGCGAGGCCATGGCCTGGCTGACCGAGGCGTGCGGGTTCGAGGCGCATCAGGTGTATACCGACGACGGCGGCAAGGTCGTCCATGCGGAGCTCGCCCTCGGGGGCGCGGTGATCATGCTGGGCGACAAGTCGGATACGCCCGACCCGGACAACCCCTGGTCGACGGCGACCATGGGGGTTTATGTCGCTGTGGACGATATCGATGCCCAGTTCGCCAAGGCCTTGGCGGCGGGGGCGGAGGTGGTGCGTCCACTGGCGGATACGGACTACGGCGCGCGGGAGTTCACCATACGTGATCCCAGTGGGTTCCTGTGGTCGTTCGGCACGTACCGGCCGCAGGCCGGTTGATCGGTTACTGCGCCGGGTAAATGTGTTCGCCGTATCGATGCTTGTCGATGGGGCGATGGATCACGCGCTTTCGGCCCGGCAAGCCATTGAAACCTTGATGGATTGGTGGTGGA
>CBFGWV010000236.1:0-7641 GCA_965652545.1 uncultured Candidatus Competibacteraceae bacterium
CGCTGCTATAGTCGATCGCAGCCCGATAGCGATGGTTCCGGAGGCATTAGGCCCGCGATGAACGATTCGATCCATACCTGGCGCGAGGGGGGTGTGCAACACATCCAGTTCAACCGGCCGGAGAAAAAGAACGCCCTGACCAATGCGATGTACCGGGCCTGGGCCGACGCGTTGGTGACCGCGGATGCCGACCCGCAGGTCCGGGCAGTGGTCTTCTCCGGTGCCGGCGGTCAATTCACCGCGGGCAACGACCTGGGCGATTTTCTCGACGACCCCCCCAGGGGAGAGGATGCACCGGTGTTTTCACTGTTGCAGGCGCTGGTAAGCGTCGGCAAACCCCTGATTGCAGCGGTCGAGGGTGCAGCGGTGGGTATCGGCACAACAGTGCTGCTGCATTGCGATCTGGCATTCGCATCCGCGGAGGCGCGCTTCCAGATGCCCTTCGTGAGTCTGGGCCTGTGTCCCGAGGCTGCATCCAGCCTGCTCTTGCCTGCCCGGGTGGGTCCGGCCCGCGCTGCTCAATGGCTGTTGACCGGTGCTGCATTCGGTGCTGCGGAGGCCGAGCGCGCCGGCTTGGTCAACGCGGTCTGCGAAACCGGTCAGGTGTTGGATACGGCATCGCAAGCGGCCCGTCTTATCGCCGCCCAACCGCCAGCGGCGGTTCGCCTGACCCGTGATCTGTTACGCCGGCCGCAGCGCGATGCGGTGAACGCCACCTTGAGCGAGGAGGGTCGTTTGTTCGTCGAGCGGCTGGCCAGCGCGGAGGCGCGCGAGGCGTTCGCGGCGTTCTTCGAGAAGCGTGCCCCGGACTTCAGTCGCTTCCAATGAGTGACATGCCTGTCCTGTTCATGACGGAAAGCTGCCATTTGTGCGAGGACGCCCAGCGGGTTGTATTCGAGGTGCTGGGACGTCCCGCGCGAACGGTCGACATCGCGGATGACGATGCGCTCATGGCTCGCTACGGTGTGCGAATTCCCGTGGTGCTCGAGCCACTCAGCGGGCGGGAGCTCGGGTGGCCCTTCGATGCCGAGGTGTTTGCACAATGGTGGCGAAGCAGCAGAGGCGAATGGGTGTGACCCGCGTTCCTCGCCCCGGGCTCACAGCGGTGGCTGCCCGAGGCGAGTGACAGCCTCCTAGTGTGATTATTCTAATCTGCCTCCCTAGACTGGCCTCATCGTAAGCAAAATCGATGACAAAGCCGGAGGTAAATCCCATGGTCAAGAAAGTGAAAGCCCTGAGCGAGAAACAACTGTCCCTGCGGATCAAGGAATCCGCCCACCAGATCTGGCTGGCCGGCCTCGGGGCATTTGCCCTGGCGCAGGAGGAGGGGAGCAAGGTCTTCGACAATCTCGTCAATGAAGGCAAGGTGATCGAGGACCGGACCCGTAAAGCGGCCAATGAGCGGGTGGATTCCATCCGCGACCGCGCGACCGGTACCTTCGACCGTCTGGAGCAGGTATTCGAAGACCGCGTTTCCCGGGCGCTGAACCGTTTGGGCGTACCGACCAACGAAGACATCCAGGTGTTGGCGACACGCGTTGCGGAACTGAACAAGAACGTTCAGGCTCTGCTGGATGCCCAGAAGCCGACTCGCACCGTCAGCCGCAAGGCCGACGAGAAGCTCGAGGACAAGTCCGCGGCTTGATTCCCTTGCTGGTGAGAGCATTGCGACGGCACCCGAATTCATGGATGGATCCGGGCGCCGTGTGCGTGACCCACGAGATTTGTGCAGAGCTTCCCTAGTTGACTGGCGCAGTCTGCGTGTCGGGGGACAAATCCCAACCTTCCACCCCTTGCATCGGGGGTAGGTCATGAGCAATTCCCTTGTGGCAGTCGATACAGGTGCGGCCTTCCTGCTGCAGCCCGCGCGTATGGGCTTGCTCTGCCCGCGGACTTTGACGCGTGAAATCCATGTACTCGAATGCGTGGCAATTGCGGCATTCGAGTGAATCGTTCGCCTTCAAGCGGCGCCACTCGCGATTAGCCATCTCAAGGCGATGAGCAAGAAATTTCTCCCGCGTGTTGATGGTTCCGAAGATCTTCCCCCAGACTTCCTTGGATGCTTGCATCTTCCTGGCGATCTTGTCGGTCCATTCATGGGGAACATGACAGTCCGGGCATGTCGCACGGACACCGGAGCGGTTGGTGAAGTGAATAGTGCCCTGTATTTCCTGGTAGACGTTATCGCGCATCTCGTGACAGCTAATGCAGAACGCCTCGGTATTGGTCAGCTCCAGGGCGGTATTGAAGCCACCCCAGAACAGAATGCCGCAGACAAACCCGCCGACGGTCAGAAAACCCAGGCTGAAAAACCTCGAGGGGCGGAGCAGGGTGTGCCGGAATTTGTTCAACCGCCGTTTCAGCGTCGTGAACACGGTAGCCTCCTACTGCGGCTGCTGATGTTGCCGCCGAATGAGGCTGTCGGCGTCGATGAAGTCGTTCTCCACCAAGGGCCTGGCGTCGGTTTGCGGTACATGGCATTGCGTGCAGAAATACCGCCGTGGCGACAGCTCGGCAAGAAAGTTGCCGTCGCGGTCCTGATAATGCGTAACGCTGACCATCGGCGCTTGGCTCCGCTCGGTCATGGCCCGGGCATGGCATGACATGCACTTGTTGGCGTTAAGATCGAGTTGGTAATCGTCGATCTTGTGCGGAATCGTCGGCGGCTGCATCGGATAGGCCCGTGTCCGGCGAATGTCCCGGTTTTCCACAGTCGGCATGCGAGGCGGCTCCGGCTCCTCGGTAATCGGCGACTGTCGTAACGTATCGGTGCCCGGCTGCGCGTAGAGCGACGAGCACACCAGTGCCAGAGAAACCATAAACAAAGTCAATCTAGTCATTGCCCGCCTCCTTGCTATATCTGCACCGGTATGATCTTGCAGGCGCACTTCTTGAAGTCGGTTTGCTTGGAAATCGGGTCGGTAGCGTCCAGTGTCACCTTGTTGATGAGCTGACTGGAGTCGAACCAGGGCACGTAGACTACGCCTTTGGGTGGCTTGTTTCGGCCGCGGGTTTCCACCCGTGTACGGATCTCACCTCGTCGGCTGACGATTCGCACCTCGGTGCCGCGGCGCATCCCGTGCTCGCGCGCATCCTCGGGATGCATGAATACCTGCGCGTTGGGATAGGCCCGGTACAGTTCGGGGACCCGGCGGGTCATCGAGCCGGAATGCCAGTGCTCGAGGACACGACCGGTTACCAGCCAGAATGGGTATTCCGCGTCCGGAACCTCGGCCGGCGGCTCGTAAGGGAGGGCGAAAATGGCCGCTCGTCCATCGGGGTTGCCATAGAAGCGGAAGCCGCTACCGACTGGGACGTAGGGGTCGCTGCCTTCGCGATACCGCCACACGGTTTCCTTGCCATTGACGACCGGCCAGCGCAAGCCTCGTGCCTGATGGTAGTCATCAAAGGGTGCCAGGTCATGGCCGTGATCCCGGCCAAAGGACGCATACTCCTCGAAGAGCCCTTTCTGTGCATAAAAGCCGAAATGTGCGGCTTCGTCGTTCTTGTAGCCCTCTTCCACATCGGTGACGGGATAGCGATCGACCTGGCCGTTTTGAAAGAGGATGTCGAACAAGGTTTTTCCCTTGTGCTCGGGTGCTTTGTCGAGTAACTCTGCTGGCCATACATCTTCTGCCGTGAATCGCTTGGCGAACTCCATGATCTGCCATAGATCGGACCGGGCTTCGCCGGGTGCGCTGACCAGTTGATGCCAGAACTGCGTGCGTCGTTCAGCGTTTCCGTAGGCACCTTCTTTTTCCACCCACATTGCCGTGGGCAGGATCAGGTCGGCCAGCTCTGTCGTGACTGTCGGATACGCATCCGACACGACGATGAAGTTGTCGGGGTTGCGGTAGCCGGGAATGAGCTCCTCATTGATGTTCGGCGCAGCCTGGGCGTTGTTGTTGACCATGACCCAATAGGCATTCAATACACCGTCCTTCAGCTTGCGGTTCTGCTCGACCGCATGAAAGCCCGGCGTGGCGGGTATTGTGCCATCGGGCAACTTCCAGATCTTTTCCGCATAGGTGCGGTGTTCCGGCTTTGTGACGACCATGTCCGCCGGCAAACGATGCGTGAACGTACCCACCTCGCGGGCCGTCCCACACGCCGAAGGCTGGCCAGTCAAAGAGAAAGGACTGTTTCCGGGCGATGCGATCTTGCCGGTCAAAAGGTGCAGGTTGTAGACAAGATGGTTTGCCCATACGCCGCGGGTATGTTGATTGAATCCCATGGTCCAGAAGGACATGACCTTGACGTTGGGGTCGGCATACAAAGCAGCCAGGGCGTCGAGTTTATCTTTGGATACACCGGAGAGTCGCGTCACCGTATCCGCGTCATAGGCCTGTACAAATTCGGCATACTGCTCGAAATCGATGTCGACTGCGCCGCCGACGTCGTTGGCATTGGTGGCGGCCTGCTCAAGCTTGTGCTCCGGTCGCAACCCGTAGCCAATATCGGCATTGCCGAGCTTGAACCTGGCGTGCTTGCCGATGAAATCGTGGTTCACGGCGTCCTGTTCGATGATGTAGCGGGCGATGTAGTTGGCGATGGCCAAGTCGGCTTGCGGTGTGAATATGATCGGCAGGTCGGCCAGTTCGAATGAGCGGTGCTCGAAGGTCGAGAGCACTGCAACCCTCACGTTTTGTGCCGAGAGCCGGCGGTCGGAAACACGGGTCCAAAGGATCGGGTGCATCTCTGCCATGTTCGAGCCCCAGAGCACGAAGGCATCTGCGTGTTCGATGTCGTCATAGGCGCCCATCGGTTCGTCCATGCCGAAGGTGCGCATGAACGCGACTGCGGCGGATGCCATGCAATGGCGGGCGTTTGGGTCGATATTGTTGGAGCGAAACCCCGCCTTGTAGAGTTTGAGGGCGGCGTAGCCCTCCCAGATCGTCCACTGCCCCGATCCGAACATCCCGACGGCAGTCGGTCCTTTTTCACGCAGGGCCGACTTGAACTTCTCGGCCATGACGTCAAACGCCTGCTCCCAGCTCACCGGTGTGAATTCACCCTCCTTGTGATAGGCGCCATCGCGCATGCGAAGCAACGGCTGTGTCAGTCGGTCCTCGCCATACATGATCTTGGAGAGAAAGTAGCCTTTGATGCAGTTGATGCCGCGGTTCACCGGGGAGAGGATGTCACCGTGGGTTGCGACCACCTGGTTGTCGCGGGTCGCAACATTGACGCTGCAGCCGGTACCGCAAAATCGACACGGCGCCTTGTTCCAGGTCAACCGCGTCATCTCTGCCGACGTGACGATGTTCTGAGCCGGCGCTGGTAGCGACAGCCCCCCGGCGGCGGCTGCGGAGCTTGCGGCGGTCAGCTTGATGAAGTCACGGCGCGTCAGATCCATGGTCAATCTCCTGCGCCAGCGAGTCGGCGCTCTCGATGTGGTGGTACACCAGATTGGCGGCGTAAACGCCTGGTTCTTGTTGGATCCGGTCTAAGATCTCGACGATCTGTCGATCACCGTCCGTTTCCAGAACCGCAACCAGCTTCCCTGAGGGGTCGACCGCGTGGATCTCCAGCCCGGCAATCGTCCGCAGATGGGTCATCAGCGCTTGCATCCGGATCGGCTGGACCCGTATGAGAATGCTGGAAATATGCACCAGGGCGCTCATTCAGCCTCCGGTGTGGGTGTGCCCCGCGGGTGGACTCCGATTGCGTTGACGGGGCAGGCGCTTACGCAGGCGCCACAACCGGTGCAGCGTTCGCCATTGAGGTCCGGGGTCGACATCGACTGATATCGGGGCGCAAAGCGAATGGCGTCGGTTTGGCAGGCATCGCCGCAACTGCGGCAATAGATCTGCCGGTGGCCCAGGCAGTCGGTACCAAACCGGGCGATATGATCCCAGGGATCAGTCGTTGCGGGGTCGGTGAACACCGGGTCGGGACAGACATCGACACAGCTGGCGCAGAAGGTGCACTCACCGCGATTGAAATCTATCTGCGGGAAGCCTCCGCTACCGCTGATCAGTATTCCCGGCGGGCAGGCTTCCACACAGGCCTGGCAGCGCGAACAATCGCCGATAAATGCGGCCTCGGGGAGGGCCCACGGCGGGCGTAGCGGCGTTGGAAGACGCCGTTGGCCACGGAGAAACTGACGGCGCGTGGCATCCACGGAGGGGCTCCGATCGTCCAGGGCTCAGAGCGGGCCCGGCGGACCGAAATACCACTGCGACATCCACACGGCGAAGCCGTAGCCGCCGACCAGCATGATGGTGAGTAGGGGCCACAACACGAATGTGAGGAAGAGGAAAACACCCAACTCCCACCGCTTCTCCTGCTTCTCGGGTCGTCCTTGCATGGTTCGGCACCTGAAGCGATCTCACGCTTAAGTCTGCATGCAGGGACGATGCTGTCAACCTTCGGTACTCTCAGGCAATCCGCTGGTCATCCGCCAGCGGGGTGTTGGCCGCCGGATACAGCTGGCCAACATTTTCCCTCAACGTCCAGCCTGGATGTACGGGCGCCTCCTTGGGCCAGAGGAGAAAACGACAAATCACCTCCCAATAGCCTCTGTAGTGATAGCCGCCGTTGCGGGCCAGCCAGCGTTCACGATCTGCCCTGTACAGCGCGGGCAATCGGTACCACGGCGCGCCCGGTACCGCATGGTGGATGACATGCAGATTATTGTTTAGAAAAAGCAACGAAAGTGGTGCTTCCGCCTCAATGATGACGGTGCGCTCACCGATGGCGGGTCGTGCCTGATGCTCGAGGAAGCTGCGCAGCAACGATAGGCTGGTGCCCGGATACGCCATGGCAATGACATACCACCACGCCTCGATGCCGCAGACGACCACGACCCAGGCCATCACTGCCGCAACCCCGCTCAAATGGATGGCCCATACACGCAGCGCGGCTCCCGGCGCGCTGCGGGCTTGCGAGAGCTCTTCGCGCATGAATCGGTACAAGGCGATGGCCGGACCCAGCGTCAGGCGACCGAGCACCGTGTTGTGGATCCAGCCCACCGCGATGGCGACCCAGTCACGCCGTGCCCAGCGCTCGGCCGGGAGGTAGTACGATTCCGGATCCAGGACAGGATCGGTAAGGTTCTCGTCGGCGTGGTGGGCGAGGTGGGTGTCACGATAACGGTCGAACGGCAACCAGAGGCTCAGTGGAAGCGCCACGAGTGCACGGTTGAACCACGGCCATGGCGTTGGGTGGCCGTGCAGGACTTCGTGCTGGAGCGACCCGTGCCAGGCGATGAGGTAGGCACCCAGTGCGATGACCAGGGCCGTAGGAAGCGCCTCATGGAATATCGTGACCAGACCGAAGCCCAGGTAGATAGCCATCGCCACGGTCATGGTCGGCCACTCGACGGTGGTGGGCAGGCGCGGCGAGCGGGTCTCGGCGGCGTTTGCGGTGCGGATGTGAGCAGAATCGAGCGCCATGAGGCGGTCATCCTTCTGGCTGGTTGTGTAATGGGCGAATGGTGATCAAAATCAACATTGGTGATTTGATACACCTTTGCAGGGATAACTGCAAGTGCTGCAGGGGTGTGAGATGGAACGAAAGGAAACCGTGACCGCGTTTCGCGAGCGTCTGATTGAAGTGCTGGAGCACCAAGGCGGTTCGCGGGCGGCGTTTGCCCAGCGCATCGGCTTGGATCGATCGACCTTGTCGCAGCTCTTGTCG
>CBFGWV010000237.1:0-7634 GCA_965652545.1 uncultured Candidatus Competibacteraceae bacterium
GTATTTACGGGGAAGCTCGTAAAGTCGGCGAAAATCTCCAGCTTTATCGGCTCTTGCCCGGTAAAGCCGCCATCGCTTCCCCCGCCACAACCGGCGAGCAGCAACGCCGAGGCGGCCAGCCCCAGTGTCCTGACTATCGATTTGTTTAGTGCGCGCACAAATACACTCCCTGGTATCGAGATATTTAGGATCTATCGGCCTGCACGCGGTGCGCTCACCGCTGTGCCAATCCGCCGGTTACGATCTGCGGGGTAACGAAAATCAGAAGCTCAAGTTTGGTGTTCTGATTTCTAGTTTTCTTGAACAGGTTCCCAATGCCCGGAAGGTCGCCAAGGAACGGCACCTTGTCCACGTCTTTGAAGGTCAATTGTTCGAACACGCCGCCGAGGACCACGGTTTCGCCGTTGTTGACCAGCACCTGGGTCTGCACTTCGCGCCGATCGATGGTGGGAACAAAACCGCCCAGGCCATCGGCAATCAGCTCACCCACCTCGTTCTTGGTGACGATGAGGTCCATGATGACCCGGTTGTCCGGTGTGATCTGGGGCGTGACATTCAGCTCAAGCAGCGCTTCCTTGAAGCTGATGGTCACTTCGCCATCGCCGCTTCGCTCCTGGTAAGGGACTTCACGGCCCTGACGGATGACGGCGGCCTTTCTGTCGGTGGTGATCACCCGTGGGTTGGACAGGATCTCACCGCGACCTTCAGCCTGAAGTGCGGAAAGTTCCAGGTCGAGAAGGTAGTCCTGCCCGAGAATCGCAAGTGCGACACGGCTGGTGGCCTCGGCCGCCCCCAGGTTGACGCCGAGCCGGTCGCTGAGAGAGGGCGCCGCTGTCGGGAAGGGTTGGCCGGTGCCCCGGATATTGGCCAGCGCACTGTTGACCACTGTGTTGTTGCCAGAGGCGCTGCCGGTGAGGCTGATCAAGCCGTTTTCGCCATTGGACTGGACGCCGGCAAAGCCATAGCGAACGCCAAGTTCTTTGGTGAAGTCATCGTTGGCTATCACGATGCGCGAGTCGATCATCACCTGGCGAACCGGGCGATCCAACTGGGCAACCAAGCGACGCACGTCACTGAGGCGATCCGGCGTGTCCTGAACGAGGAGGGTGTTGGTTCGTGGATCGACACTGATGGACCCGCGCGCAGACAACAAGGTGACGGGTGCGCCGCCTTCCCCTCCACCGCCACCGCCACCTTGCGAGCGCACGATTGTGGCGATGTCCTCGGCCTTGGCATAGTTCACCTGCATCAGTTCGGTCTGAACCGGGATCAACTCGGTGACCTGCTTTTGCGCCTCGAGCTCAAGCCGCTCGCGAGCGGTGATCTCCTCGGTAGGCGCGACGTAGATCACGTTGCCGTTCTGACGAGCGGTCAGACCCTTCGTGGTCAGAATGATATCCAGCGCCTGGTCCCAGGGGACGTTCTGCAACCGTAGGGTCAAGTTGCCTTGCACGGTGTCGCTGACCACGACGTTCAGACCGGTGAAGTCGGCGATGATCTGCAGCACCGCACGAACCTCGATGTCCTGGAAGTTCAGCGACAACAATTCGCCGGTGTACTCCTTCTTGGACGGGTCACGGCTTTCCTCTTCATCCGGCTGAACCGGCTTCACCTCGATGGTGTAGAGGTTGTCAGTCTGGTAGGCGAGATACTCGTAACGGCCGGTGGGCTCGATCGCGATCTGTGCGCCCCCAGGGGTGTTGCTGGCATCCACGAGGGTCACCGGTGTGGCGAAATCGGTGACATCCAGGCGGCGCTGTTGATCGCGGGTCAACGACGCACCGCGGAAGTCGGCGATGATCTGTGTGCCTTGCAAACGGACGTCGACATCGATATTGGGATCGGTCAGCTCGATCCCGATGATGGCCGCACCTTGTGCACTGCGACGGAAATCCACGTTCGTGATGGCCGAGGGCTGCTGCGATGCAGCGCTGCCGG
Organism: uncultured Candidatus Competibacteraceae bacterium; assembly: GCA_965652545.1. GTDB lineage: Bacteria > Pseudomonadota > Gammaproteobacteria > Competibacterales > Competibacteraceae > CBFGWV01. The sequence continues at coordinate 1,939 of CBFGWV010000237.1, forward strand.
CTGCCGCGCGCGCGGTTGGCGAGCTTGCGGTCGCGGGGGCGGACTCGACGGTATCGAGCGTCAACAGCACATCGCGGTTGCTGACCTTGACCGAATAGGGGACGAGTCGCGCCAGGTTGATCGACGCACGGGTTCGATCGGCACCCTCCAGCAGGTTGATCCGCTCGGCCACGCCTTGGTTGATCGGTTTTTGCCGCAGATTGGCGCCGTTCTCCGTACCCATGAAGTCCAGCACGATACGCGCGGGCTGATTAACGGTGAACGCGCGTGGGCTTTCCGCCTCGCGGTCGAATTGGAACCGGACCTGGACCTTGTTCCCTGGCAGCGTCGTGACGTCCACGCTCTGCAAGGTTGCCGGGCCGGCCGGTTCGGACTGTTGTGCCATGGCTACCGGGCTGCCGGTGCCGACCAGGAATGCCAAAGCGGCAAGCTGCGCCAGTCGGGTTGCCCCGGAGGCTGACCAGCGGCCGATACGCCGTTGGTTGGTGCGATCAGGATTCATCGTCCTCTCCCCGAGATGTTCTTATTCCGACAGCGACAGGAATGCGTCGCGCTCGCGCCAGCGGCGTTCGCCATCACGCACGATTTCGAGCAACTCGATGCGGTCTTCGCTGATTTCCAAAATTTCGCCGTGATCGTTACCCATGTAGTTACCCTCCCGGACGCGATGGATGATGCCGTCCGGCGCACGGATGAGCGCCCACAGCTCCTGACTGTCCTGCTGGCGGTACGTACCCACCATGGTGAGCGACCCTAGCGAGTAGCGCTCCAGCTCCTCCCGCACGCGGTCGGGGTCGGGGCTGATGCCATTGTCCAATTCGGCCAGTATCTCGGCCTCGGCTTCGGCCTCAGCCTCGCGGATAAACTCGGCCACCGAGAACGGGTTGCGCAAGCCTTGTGCTTGATAGAGAAACGGCTCGTACGGCTTCACCTCGGGCAGAGGCTCTAGCGGCTGGCCGGCGGATTTGGCCTTGGTGGCGGCCACGAATTGCTGCAAGTCGGACAGGTCGGGATCCGAACACCCGGACAACGCCACGGCAAGCGTCAGGACCATCCAGTTCGTCCGCAGGCGGAGTACATCGCGCATCATGGCTTCGTACCTCCCTGAGCCAGCGCATCCGCACCGTCATTCTCCAGGTAACGATACGTCTGCACCCGGGCGTCGATCAGTAACGGTGGGTTCTGCATTTCGATGTCGTCCGGCACCCCGCGTGACCCACCGGTGCGAGGATCGGTCATGGTGGCCGCTTCCAGCGTTACGATACGATCCAGGGCTGCGATGGCGCTGACGAAGGACCCGAATTGGTGATAGTTCGCCTGCGCCTTGATGCTGATGGGTTTTGCGGCGTAGAAGTCGCGCGGCTGGTCGGCCTCGGGGCGGAACAGTTCGAAGGCAAGGCCGTTCGTCCGCCCGGTATTGGAGATGTCTTCCAACAGATCCGGCATTTCCGTGCTGGTGGGCAGTTGCTGGAGCATGGTCGCCAGCATGCCTTGCAGCTGCTCGATCTGCGCGCGGTAGGCCTCTAGATTGGCCATGACCGCTTGTTTGCGCTCGAACTCGACGCGTAGCGTCCGCTCCTGGGCACGCACGCCTTCGAGTTCGACGAGCATGTCCTTGTGTTTGAAGTAATAACCCAGGCCACCCACGGCCGCCATGATCAACAGCACCGCGAACAGTTTGATTGGCCACGGCCAGGCGCCGGAGTTACTGAAATCCAGGTCGCGAAGATCGGACAGATTCATTGTGCCCCCCCACCGGTGGCCTGCTGTTCACCGTCCGGCTCGCTGCCGGCCTGCTTCCAGGCCACTTTCAACTCGAACACGCTGGCGGTCACCCGCTCGTTCAGTTCCTGGTTTTCCACGACAGTGAGGACCGGCTCGTTGAACAGATCCGATGAGCTGGCCAGGGAGCGCATGAAACCGGCAATGACGTTGTTGGTCGACGCGATGCCGTTGAGGGTGATGTCCTTGCCGGTGACCTGGAACTTCGTCAGAAAGACGTCTTCCGGCAGCCGCCTGACCAGGGTGTCGTACACCTTGACCATACCTGGCCGACTTTGCTGGAGGTTCTGGATGATCTCCAGCCGGGCCAGGAGGCTGGCCTTGGTCGCATCCAGGCGTTTGATTTCCTCCTCGGCGCGTTTGAGTTCGTCGATTTCGGCGCGCAGGTAGTTGTTGCGCGCTTCCTGGTTGTCGATGAGGTTCTGGATGTACAGGTAGACGCCGATCACGCCGGCGACTGCCAACAGGGCGCCGATACCCATGGTCCAGTAGAACTGGCGTTGCTGCGCGGCTCGCCGCGCCTCACGCCAGGGAAGCAGATTGACGCGTGTCATGTCAGTCGAAGCTCCTCATGGCCAGTCCGCAGGCCACGGCGTACAAGGGTGCATCGCGCATGAGGCTGCGCCGATTGACCTTGTTTGCGCTGCCCATCTGTTCGAAAGGGTTGGCAACGACCACGGGCACCTCCAGTGCACTCTGTACCGTGGCATCGATGCCTTCGATCAAGGCACCGCCCCCGGTGAGAATGATACGGTCGACACTGTTGTAGTGGCTGGATGAGAAGAAGAACTGCAAGGCGTTGCCGATCTGGTCGGCCAGCGACTGACGAAAGGGCTCCAGTACCGTCCCCGGGTAGTCCTCGGACAGCTCACCTGAGCGCTTGGCCAACTCGGCCTTCTCCCGTGGCATGCCATAGGTGTCGGCGATGAGGTTTGTGAGTTGATCGCCGCCGAACGATTGCTCGCGCGTGAACACCACCCTGGAGCCGTTGAACACGTACAAGGTCGTAATGGCCGCCCCGGAATCGACCACGGCAGTGCACTGCCCGCCGCCGCCCATGGCGTCCAGGGCCATCAGGGGGAAGGTGTTCTCGATGGCGTAGGCTTCCACGTCCACCAACTCGGCTTTGAGGCCGGCCTCGCGCAGGCACTCTTCGCGCAGATCGACGTTCTCTTTGCGCGATGCCACCAGCATGATGTCCTGGCTCGATGCGTCCGCCTTCGAGGCGCCAACGATCTGGAAATCCAGGTAGATCTCTTCCAGGGGGAAGGGAATGTACTGGGCCGCTTCGATCTGCAGGTTGGTCTCGATTTCCTCTTCGCCGAAGGAGACCGGCATGGGAATGGTTCGGGTGATTACGCTGGAGGTGGGTACTGCCACGGCCGCCCCCTTCAGCCTTGACCCCGCGTTCTTGATGGCCCGGCGGATCGCGGCGCTGACCAGGTCGAGGTCTGCGGGATTACGATCGGACATTGCCCCCTCGGGCAAGGCCTCGATGGCAACCGCTTCGACCTGGTACCGCTGACCGCTCTTGCCCAGTTCGACCAGCTTCACGGAGGAGCCGCTGATGTCGAGGCCTAGAAATCGCTCTTTCCGACTGAATAGCGCCAAAGTCGTATCCCTTCTACACGGCTGCCGCAACGCAGAATACAAGAATAGGCAGAATTCCTGCCACTCGCAGTGCAAGCCCCGCCAAATCTGGTTTCATGCCCACTCTGGACCACGGATGTTGCGCTATTTGTATCGGTAGAGCAACGCTGTGGTGGCAATGCTACTCTCAGAATAGTCCAGTTTGCTGATTTTTCTCAGTCTTGCGTGCGCGCGCGCCGGCATTGACCTGTTGGGGCGTTGCGTGCTTCAGTCATGCATACAGTGACCGACGAAAGGTGCGCCATGGCCATGCGTCAGCGTGAGGATCTCCGGTTACGAGCCTTGATGGCGCAGGAATGCGCCCGGATCATGGCCGAGGACGGCATCAAGGACTTCTCTTTGGCCAAACGCAAGGCGTCCGAGCGCCTCGGCCTCAGTGCCCGCTCATCCATGCCCGACAACGAGGAGATCGAGGCCGCTCTGGTCGATTATCAGCGGTTGTTCAAGTCCAGCCGCCAACCCGACCATCTTCGCGAACTGCGCAGGGCCGCGCTCAAGGCCATGCAGTTCTTCGAGCCCTTCCGGCCCCGGTTGGTCGGGCCGGTGCTCAGCGGCAGCGCCACTGAGCATTCCGCGGTCAATCTTCACGTGTTTGCCGACGCGCCGGAGGACCTCATGTTCTTCCTGATGGAGCGCGGCGTGCCGTATGAACTGGGGGACCGGCGGCTCAAGGTCGGTCGCGGCGAGTGGGCGAGCTTTCCCAAGCTGTCGTTTCTGGCTGACGATGTGGCGATCGAGCTGACGGTGTTTTCCGCCGATGGCGAACGCGAGGCGCCACGAAGTCCGGTCGACGGCCGGCCCATGAAACGGGCCGGCCGCGGTGCGGTACAGGCGCTGATCGGCGAGGAGGCGTAGGCGCCTAGGAGCCTGTCCTAGCGTTCGCTGACGGGCGTGACGTCGCGCTTGGGCGCGCCCACATACAGCTGGCGGGGCCGGCCGATCTTCTTGGCGGGGTCGGAGATCATCTCGCTCCAATGGCTGATCCAGCCGGCGGTACGGGCGATGGCGAACATGGGGGTGAACATGCTCACCGGAATGCCTAGCGCCGCATAGATGATGCCTGAATAGAAGTCGACATTCGGGTAGAGCTTGCGCTCGACGAAGTACTCGTCCTTCAGGGCGATCTCCTCCAGCCGCATGGCCAACTCCATACGCGGGTCGTTGCCGTACTTGGCCAGCACCTGATGGCAGATCTCCTTGATGATCTTGGCGCGCGGATCGAAATTCTTGTACACGCGGTGACCAAAGCCCATCAGCCTGAAAGGGTCGTTCTTGTCCTTGGCCTTCGAAATGTAGGTGTCGATCTGGCTGACATCGCCGATCTGGTCGAGCATGTGCAGCACCGCCTCGTTGGCACCCCCGTGCGCCGGCCCCCACAAGCAGGCGATGCCCGCCGAGATGGCCGCGTACGGGTTGGTGTCCGAGGAGCCCGCCAGGCGAACCGTGGAGGTCGAGGCGTTCTGCTCGTGATCGGCATGGAGGATGAACAGCACATCCAGCGCCTTCTGCGCCACCGGGTCGACCTCATACGGCTCGCACGGTACCGAGAACATCATGTGTAGCAGATTGCCCGTATAGGTCAGGTGATTCTGCGGATACATGAACGGCTGGCCCATGTTGTGCTTGTAGCAGGCCGCAGCGATCGTGGGCAGCTTGGCGATCAGGCGATGCGCGGTGATCTTGCGCTGCTCGGGATCGTGGATGTCCAGGTTGTCGTGGTAGAAGCCGGCCAGCGCGCCGACGACCCCGGTCATCATGGCCATTGGGTGGGCGTCGTAGCGGAACCCGTGGAAGAATGTCCGCAGATTTTCGTTGATCATGGTGTGGATGGATATCACATAGGTGAAATCATCCAACTGCGCTTTGTCGGGCAGACGGCCGTTCAGCAGCAAATAACAGCACTCGAGAAAGGTGCAGCGCTCGGCCAGTTGCTCGATGGGGTAGCCACGGTAGAGCAGCTCGCCCTTGTCGCCGTCGAGATAAGTGATCTCACTGCGGCAACTGGCCGTCGACACGAACCCTGGATCATAGGTGAAGTAACCGAACTCCTGATGCAGCTTGCCGATATCCACCACCGGCTCGCCGTGGGTGGGCTCCTGCACGGGCATCTCGACGGATTTTCCGGTGCTGTTATCGGTAAGTGTCACGGTCGCATTGGACATTCGGCTCAACTCCTAGACGGTGTTAGACGAAAAAGGCGGTACCGGTTGCGCGCGGATCTTGCTCTACGACCCTGTGAGATCGGGTCGGTTGCGCGTCGGTCG
>CBFGWV010000238.1:0-7611 GCA_965652545.1 uncultured Candidatus Competibacteraceae bacterium
GGGGGAGGGGAGCCTGAATTCAATCCTTGGGGATCAGCCCCAGCCCGCGCAGATAGATACCGGTGCCGGACTCCAACAGCTCCTCGGGCGAAAACGGCGCCCGCGAGCCGGGTTCACCACGGGCGAACAACTCCACCACCCCGTGCGACATGGCCCAGATATGGCAGCTGACCATCGTCGCCGGCGGGCGTATGTCGGCCGGCAGATGGGCGGAGATCTGCTCCGCCGCCAGATGCATCACCGCCATGCCGCGCCGGGCGGAGCGGTACAGGTCGGGGTTGGCGTTGATGGACACCCCCGACTCGAACATCGCGATGTAGTAACCCGGTTGCTTGCGGGCAAACGCCAGATAGGCCCGGCCGACCGACTCCAGCGCCGCGATGGGAGACGGCAGGCCCTTGGCGTAGGCGTGCTCCAGCAGGTCGGCGAACAGCTCGAAACCCTGGCGGGCAATCTCCTCCAGCAGGTCCTCACGGCCTTTGAAATGCCGGTACGGCGCCGCTGCGCTCACGCCGGCCAAGCGTGCCGCCTCGGCCAGGGTAAAGCCCAGCGGGCCTTTCTCCACGACCAGAGCCAGCGTGGCCTCGATCAGCGCTTCCTTCAGGTTGCCGTGGTGGTACCCCTTGCGGGATGAGGTCTTTGAGTCGCTCATGCGGACGGGAATACGGCTCCGGTTGTGGGTGACGGGGGGAACGCAGATGTGGCAGTTTCGCACGTCTCAACCCCGCAAGCGCAGCAAGGGAGGTCAGCGTGACAGTGGTTCTGAGTCAATTCGCGCGCAATCGGCTCTTCGCCCCCCGCGCCGGCGGCACGGTCATCCAGGACTGCTCGGCGGAGGAGTTCGAGCGCCACCTGGCTGAGTACCCGCCGTTGGAGGTCCTGGACGGCTATGCGCCTTTTTGCAAGCTGCTGGTCTACCGCAACTGGACGTCCACGCGTTGCGGCGCCATCGAAATCACCCCCGACAACGTCCACTGCCTGCGCAGCGCCTACGAGGCACGTACCGCCGATGAGCTGCCGGTGCTCGTGCGTTGGTTCGAGGGTATAGAGGCGCCGCGGGCGGCGTACCTGCTGGTCATCGTCTACTCGAAGGCGCAGATGGCCGCCGAGGGCGATGCCATCGATGCCGACTGGGGCGTGGTCGGGTGCCTGGCCACCCGCGAGCCGGCCGAAATACCCATGGCGCCGATCACCATGATGCGCAACGCCCTGGGCGTGGACGAAGGCGGCTCGGGTGTGCCCATCGACCGCGACGCGTACCGGCGCAGTGTCGCGTTCTGGGACCGGCACGCCAACTGGCGGCCGTTGCCGTCCGACAAGACTATGTAGGATGGGTTGAGCGTAAGCGATACCCATCAGCCGCAATCGATCGAAGTCGCATCCCCCACAGGGGGCGCCGTCCCTCCATGATGGGTATCGCTTACGCTCAACCCATCCTACATTCGGGCCGTAGCGCACGCCGCAGCCGGCCCTTGATCCGCGTCATGAGGCTGGGCGCCTTGTTCATATGGGGGAACGGCAGATCCGGCGTCTCTTTACCGAGAAACCGCGCCAACGCGTCCCAGCCATCGCCGGTTTCCCAGCACACCGTCAGCAGTTGTTGCGGCCGGCCGGCGAAGTGATCCCGCACTTTGCGATTGTGGGTGAGGTACGCCGATACGAAGGCGTCGCGATCGTCCTGCGGCATCGCATGGCCGAAGATCGACTCGCGCATGCGCAGAATGAGGTTGTCCTCCCCCGGCCCGATACGCCGGGCGAAGCGGCAATAACTGCGGTACCAGGCGTCCTCGTCCTTGCGTGTGGTGAGGATGAACTTGCTGCCTGGAAAACGCTGATCCAGCTCCATGTACAGCATGTACCAGGGGAAGTCATCGAACGAATCGAAGCGTGCCACCTGGTCGAACAAAGCCTCCCGCGGGCCGTCGAGATACAAGCGCTGCGTATCCGGCCCGATGGTCTTGTGCCGCGACTGCCAGTGCAGCATGCAGGCGCGCAGGCTTTTGGTCCCCGTCTTGGGAAAGCCGATGCCGAAGATCTTGGGCGCGTGTATGCCTGTCGGGGCGCTCATCGGGCACGCTCGAAGACGACGGTCGGGCAGCGTTCGCCCAATGGGTACGAGGGGGTATGCACCGTCTTGACCGTAAAGGCCGATGACGGTCCGCACAGCAGCTCGATACTGTCCTGGCGTGCCGCAAAATGGTAGCGACTGGGCGAGTCGCGGTAGGAGTCGATGGCCAGCAAATGCGCCCGCGTCCAGCCCAGGCGGTCGGCCAGGGCTTCGCGATCCGGGTGGCGGGCCTGCAAATGGCCCCACACATCGCGCAGCGCGACGCCGGCTGTCGAGGAGGCTTGCAGCGCCATGCCCAGCCGTAGCTTGAGTACGTTGAGGTTGGGGATGCCGCCCTCGAGCAGATGATCGAGCACCGCGTCCGGGGCCTCGGACACCTCCGGCAGCGCAAACAGCCGCCAAGTCATCAGGCCACCGGGGCGCAGGAGGCGGGCCAGCACGGTGGCAAGCCGCTGTTGTTCGTTGGGATAGCGCAGCAAATGCAAGCCCCCGTCGCACAGCACCACGTCGAACGACGCCGCTGGCCAGGCCATCTCCAGCCAATTCTCCCGTACCACCGCTGTCCGTGGACCGGGCCAGAGCGCATCGATCATCGCCTGGGTCTGGTCCGAGGCGCGGATCGTGCTGCCCGCCGGCCAGGGCAGCCGGTACAACTCGGGCGTCACGCCCAGGATAAGGACCGACAACGGCGGCCGATCACCAACGTCCAAACCCAGGGCGCCGACCAACGCATCGAGATCGGCTTGCGAGGGGCGAAGTGGTGGACCGACCTGCGACCACCAGGCGGCAATCTGTGGCCAATGGCCGGACGCGGCGGGTGTGTCGGTGGGGTGTCGTGCGGAATCTTGCATACGTATGTCAAAGGATGCGGCCCAGCGCGGGAGTTTGGCCGCCCGCGCTGGGTAGGACAAGCGTGCAAACGCATGTCAGGGTGGGGCACCCAAGCTGACCGCGGTCAATACGGATGGCGGGTATGCCGGTACTCTTACAGTGGCGCTACACGAGGACACGGTGCACGGATGACGGCAGCGGTGTTGTTCACCATCCAGGGCGTGACCAAGGTCTACCGAACCGGCGATGTCACCGTGCATGCCTTGCGCGGCGTGAACGCCGAGCTCTACGAGGGCGAGCTCGCCGTCATGCTCGGCCCCTCGGGCAGCGGCAAATCCACCTTGCTCAATATCCTCGGCGGGCTGGATACGGCCACCGAAGGCTCGGTACGTTTTGGCGACAAGGAACTGACGCGTTTTTCCGAACGCGAACTCACCGCGTACCGGCGGCATCACGTGGGCTTCGTATTTCAATTCTACAATCTGGTCCCCAGCCTTACCGCCAGAGAAAACGTCGATCTGGTCACCTCGATCGCCCGTCGGCCCATGGCGCCGGAAGAGGCCCTGGAGCGGGTCGGATTGAAGCACCGGCTGGACCATTTTCCGGCCCAGTTGTCCGGCGGCGAACAGCAGCGGGTGGCCATCGCCAGGGCGATTGCCAAGCGCCCGGAGGTACTGCTGTGCGACGAGCCCACCGGTGCGCTCGACTCCAAGACCGGCGTGCTGGTGCTGGAGGCCCTGACCCAGGTCAACGATGAGTTCAAGACCACCACGGCCATCATCACCCACAATGCCGCCATCCGCCGAATCGCCCACCGTGTCCTGACCTTCTCCGACGGCCATATCGCCGAGGTGGTGGAGAACACGCAGCGCATCCAGCCGGCCGAGGTCGAGTGGTGAACCTCCACCCGCTGGATGCCAAGCTGCTGCGCGACCTGCGCCGGCTGTGGGCGCAGTCGCTGGCCATCGCGTTGGTGCTGGCCTGCGGCGTGGCGACGTTGATCCTGGCCACCGGCGCCTACCGCTCGCTGGAGGAGACGCGCCAGGCCTACTACGAGCGCTACCGTTTCGGCGATGTCTTCGCCTCGGCGGTCCGCGCGCCACGCTCGGCGGCCGTGCTGATCGCCGATGTGCCCGGTGTGGCGGCCGTCGAGGCGCGGGTGGCCGAGCCGGTGTTGCTGGATATCCGCGACATGCCCGAGCCGGCCACCGGCATGGCCATCTCCCTGCCCGAGCACGGAGCGCCGGCGGTCAATGCCTTGTTCCTGCGCAGCGGCCGCTTGCCGCAGCCGGGCCGGGCGCTGGAGGCGGTCATCAACGAGAATTTCGCCGAGGCACATGGCTTCGAGCCGGGGTCGACCTTCGGCGCCATTCTCGATGGTGCCAAAACCGAAATCACGGTCGTCGGCACCGCGCTGTCGCCGGAATACGTCTACGCCCTGGGGCCGGGCGACATGCTGCCCGACGACCGGCGCTTCGGGGTGTTGTGGATGCGCGAGGCGGTCCTGGGGCCGTTGTTCGACTTGGATGGGGCGTTCAACTCGATCGGCCTGCGCCTGCAACCGGGGGCGAACCCGGATGCGGTGATCGATGCCGTCGACCGGATTCTCGACCCCTACGGCGGTACCGGGGCCTACCCGCGAAAGGACCAGGTCTCCAACGCGTTCCTCGACAGCGAGTTGACGCAGCTTGCGGCTATGGCACGCGTCATCCCGCCGATCTTCCTGCTCGTCTCGGCGTTTCTGATCAACATGATTCTCTCGCGCCTGATCGCCCTGGAGCGCGAGCAGATCGGCTTGCTCAAGGCCCTGGGTTACACCGGGCTGGCCGTGGCATGGCACTACCTGAAGCTGGTCATCCTCATCGCCTGCGTTGGCGTGCTCATCGGCCTGCTGGCCGGGACATGGCTGGGCCGCGGCATGACCAACCTGTACGCGCAGTTCTACAGTTTTCCGTTTTTGATCTTCCACCGCGACGCCGACCTCTATGTCGTGGCCACCGTGGTGGCGGTGGGCGCCGCGGTGGTCGGTGCCCTCAAGGCGGTGTCCGCGGTGTTGTCGCTGCCCCCGGCGGTGGCCATGCAGGCACCGGCGCCGCCGGTGTTCCGCCAGTTTCTCGGTGGCCTGCTGGGGCGGCTGCACCTGGTATCGCAGCTGACGGTGATCGCCCTGCGACAGATCACACGCTGGCCGCTGCGCGCGGCCCTGAGCACGTTGGGTACCTCCTTCGCCGTGGCCCTGCTGGTGGTGGCGATGTTCAGCTTCGACTCGATCGACTACCTGATCGAGGTGTTGTTTTATCAGTCGGACCGGCAGGATGCGACGCTGAGTTTCAGCGACGACAGGCCGCTTTCGGTGCTGGCGGCAGCCGCCAACCTGCCCGGTGTGTTGCGGGTGGAGCCGGTGCGCGAGGAGCGGGTCATCATCCGCCACGGCCACCGTGAGCGGCGCTTGGCCATCACCGGCAAGCCGCCCGGGGCGGACCTCAGCCGGGTGCTGGATCTAGGCCTCGCCCCGGTCACCCTGCCGGAGACCGGGCTTGCGGTCAGCGAGCGGGTGGCCGGCTTGCTGGAGATTCGTCGCGGTGATCTGGTGGAGGTCGAGCTGCTGGAGGATGACCGACGAAAGGTGGACGTGCCGGTCACCGATATCGTGCAGAGCTATTTGGGCTTGGCGGTGTTCATGGATATCGATGCGCTGAACCGTCTTGCCGGCAGCGGGCCGCGGGTCACCAGCGTGCACCTGGATCTGGACGATGCCCGGCTTGGTGCCTTGTACGACGCGGTCAAGCGCACGCCGGCGATCAGCGGCATCGCGCTGCAGACCATCTCCCGCCAGCGCTTCGAGGAGACCGTTCAGACCAACATCCTGATTTCGACGGCGGTGTATGTGGCGCTCAGCGTGATCATCGCCTTTGGCGTGGTCTACAACTCGGCCCGTATTCAGCTCTCGGAGCGGGCGCGCGACCTGGCGACCCTGCGTGTGCTGGGGTTTACGCGGATGGAGGTCTCGCAGGTTCTGCTGACTGAGCTTGGTGTCATCGTCGTGGCGGCACAGCCGGTCGGCTGGGTGTTGGGTTATGCCTTCGCCGTGGCAGTGGTCAAAGGTTTCGAAAGCGATTTGTTCCGCATTCCGCTGGTCGTGTCGCCGGCCACCTTTGTGATCGCCAGCCTGGTGGTCGTCGGTGCCGCGGTCGTGTCATCCCTCATCGTGCGTCGGCGCATCGACCGGTTCGATCTGGTCGAGGTGCTCAAGACGCGGGAGTAAGTAACCATGGTGTGGTTTAAACGCGCGCTGATGCTCATCGTTCTGGCCGCGATCGTCGGTGCAATCATCTATGCGCTGATGCCCAAGCCGGTGCCGGTGGACGTGGCGACGATCGGGCGCGGGACGATCGAGGTGACCGTCGATGAGGAGGGGGTGGCGTCGGTGCGCGATGTGTATCGCCTGTCCACCCCGATCGGCGGTTCGCTGGCGCGCTTGGCGCTGGAGGTCGGCGACACGGTCAAGCGCGATGTCACGGTCGTGGCCGAGATCCGGCCGGCGGAGCCGGCGTTTCTGGATTCGCGCGCGCGCCGCGAGTTGGAGGCCGCCGCCGGTGCGGCTACGGCGGCGGTGAGCCTGGCCGAGGCCGAAGTCAGCCGTGCCCGCGCCGAGGCGCGTCTGGCCGAGGCGGACTTGGCCCGCGCGGCGCGCTTGTCGCGCACGGGCACGATTTCCGAGCGCGCCTTGGAGGAGGCGGGGATCCAGAAGGATGTGGCGCTTGCGCGGGTGCGTCAGGCCGAGGCCAATCTGGAGTTGCGCCAGCGTGAGCTGGACAGTGCGCGGGCGCGGTTGATTCAGCCGGACAGCCGTGAACACGACGGCAATGGCTCGTGCTGTGTGCTGGTGCGTTCGCCGGTGGATGGGGTGGTGTTGGCCTTGCACGCGGAAAGCGAGCAGGTGGTGACCGCCGGTGCGCTGATCGCGGAGATCGGCGATCCGGAGGACATCGAGATTGTGGTGGATCTGTTGTCGACGGATGCGGTGCAGGTGAGCCGGGGTGCGGTGGCGCGTATCGAGGGCTGGGGTGGCGAGGGTTCGCTGACGGCGCGGGTGCGGCGGATCGAGCCGTCGGCGTTTACCAAGGTCTCGGCCCTGGGTATCGAGGAGCAGCGGGTCAATGTGGTGCTCGATCTGGTGGAGCCACCGACGGATTGGCGCCGTTTGGGGCATGCATTCCGGGTGTATGCGCGGATCCGCCTCTGGCAGGGGGAGGATGTGGTGCGGGTGCCGTTGGCGGCGCTGTTCCGGCGCGGTGCGCAGTGGTCGGTGTTCCGGGTGGCCGATGGGGTGGCGGTATTGACGCCGGTGACGATCGATCATCGGGATACGCAGCATGCGCAGGTGGTGGATGGGCTGGCGCCGGGGGATACGGTCGTTCTGTATCCGGGTGATCGGGTGGAGGACGGTGTGGCCGTGCAGACGCGGGAGAACGCCGGCGGTAGTACTTAGTCACGTGCCGGTTCGAGTTCCTCTCGCCCTAAACTGAGTGTCGAACCCGGAAGGGGCCACCCCCTGGGATCGCCGAGTTGTACTCGGCAGCCGGCTGAAAGCCGGCCGTCTGAAGGACTTTTGACGTTGCTCCGGCTTTGCGCTGGGCTCATGGTCTTCTTGGTCCGTGCCTGAACCCCGCCTTCCAGGCTGGGCAGGACGCGGGCAGACGCGCTGTGAA
>CBFGWV010000239.1:0-7597 GCA_965652545.1 uncultured Candidatus Competibacteraceae bacterium
ATCGAGCAGGCCGCTGCCATGCAAGGCCTCGAAGGCCGCGCAGACCGACAGCCGGGTCGAGGCGGTATGGTTGCGCAGCACCTTGCGGGCGCGCTGCCAGGCCTCGGGCATGATGGTCGCGTAGCGCGCAAGGCAGTCGGTCCACAAGGTGGCGGGCACTTGCGCGGCGACACCCACGGACAACTCGTCCGCACCGGGGATATCCAGCGTACCGATGCCGCAGCGCCCCTTGCGCAGGGCGTGGTCGAAGCCGGCCACGTCGGCGGCCACGCTGTTGACGATGCCCATGCCGGTGATGACTGCCGGTGCGGCGGGCTCAGGCATCGGGCAGGTGACGGCAGAAGACATCCACTAACTCGCCCAGGCTCGCGACCCCGTGCAAGGCGGTGCGCGGCAGTTGCAGCCCCAGGGCTTCCATCGACAACACGGCGACCTCGACCCGGTCCACCGAGTTCGCACCCAGGTCGACCAGGCTGGCCTGTGGCGTCACCGCCGCGGGGTCCACATCGATGAGCACCTCGCAAACCTGTTGCTTCACCACCTGAAATACATCGTCTCTGGTCATGCCGTGCCGATCTCGTCCATGGGTTGTACCGCCGCCGGGGCGGACCATTGCTGCATGCGGGCACCGAGCACGTGGGCCGCGCCTTGCATCAGGCGCTCCGCGATGTCGTCGACATGGCGCCGGCGCCAGTCTTCCAGCGGGGTGCCGTGTACGAAGCGGTTGAACGCCCCCAGCGCCGGCCCGCAATGGACCTGATAGTCCACCCGCTGGTCCGTGCTGCCGGCGCGGGCCAGACGGGCGGAGTGGATGAAATACCATTTGAACACTTGCGCCATGCGCGCCTTGGGGTCGCGCTCGGCGCGGACCAGCTCGTCCGGCCGTTCGCGCGCCAGGTAGTCGCGGGTTTCCGCGTAGACCGCCTCGAACGTGCGCTTGAAGTATTTGCTTTCGATCTGCTCGCGGGTCTTGGCGTCGATCGCCTCCCAGCCGGGCGACTGCTTGTACAACTCGTACAGCTTGTTGGCGCGGGCCGGGAACAATACCCCCTTGCGCAGCACCCGTACCTTGACGCCTTGCTCGAACATGTCGCCGGCCGGTGCGATGGCCGTGTCCTGCACGTCGATGGTCTGCAGCATGTCCTTGACCGCATCGCTCATGCCGGCTTCCACCGTGCACTGGTTGACCGAGCCGGTCATGACGAAGTCCACCCCCAGCATGAACACCGCCGCCAGCGCCTCCGGCGCGCCCAGGCCGCCGGCCGCACCGATGCGCACCGGGATGGCATAGCGCCGACTGGCGAGGGTCTCGTCGCGCAGGCGGCGGATCGAGGGGACGATCGCCAGGGCCACGCCCTGGTCGGTGTGGCCGCCGGAGTCGGCCTCTACGCAGATATCGTCGGCCATGGGCAGCTGCGCGGCCAACTCGGCCGCCGCCGGGCTGATCTGGCCGGCGGCGACCAGCTCGCGCAGCATGCGCTCCGGTGGAGGGCTGAGGAAGGCCAGGGCCACCTCCGGCCGCGACACCTTGGCCAGCACCTTGTTCGGCACCTGTATGCGGCCGTCGTCATCACGGTGCAGATCGTGCAGCCGGTAGCGCACCAGGGCAGGGCTCACCTGCGTGTACGCCGCCGCCTCCACGCGGCGAATCCCCTCGCGCAGGTACAGGCTGACCAGCGCCTGCTCCAGGCGGTCGTCCAAGGGGTCGCACAGCAGATTCATGCCGAAGGCGGCGTTCGCCGACACCTGGGCGCGAATGGCCTGGATATCGGCCGCGATGCGCTCCGGGCGCAGGCCCCCGGTGCCCAGATAGGCCAGCAGGCGGCTGGCGGCCATGCGGATGACCAGCTCCTTGGAGGCGATGCCCTTGTACATGGCGCCGGCCGCGTAAGCGTAGCGCACGCCATGATCGGCCAGAAACGACGCCGCCCCCAGGCGTTCGGCGACGATGGTCACGGGTAGCCCCAGGCCCGTGACGGCACCGGCGGGCGGAACAGCTCGCCCTCGAGATTGCGTAAGGTGGTCCCGAAGGGGGTGATGGTCGAGGCGGTGCGCGAGGCCGAGCCTGCCCCCAGGTTGTACTTGACGAAGGTCGCCAGCGTGCCTGCCGGCCCAAGGTCGATATAGTCCGCGCCGCCGCGTGCCTCGAGCGCGGCGATGGCCTCGGCGAACGGCACCGGCTGGCGCACCACGTCCCAGATGCCCGCGGCGGTCAGCAGCGCAGGCCCGCCGCGGCGCACCGACGACAGCACGGCGCATCGCGGCGATGCCATGGCCACGCCGGCCAGGTGCGCCGTGAATTGATCCCCCACCGCATCGATCAACGGGCAGTGGAAGGCGAACTCCACCGGCAGGCGGGCGATGTTGACCTGCTCGGCTGCCAGGGTCGATTCCACCCTGGCGATGGCCGCCGTGTCGCCGCTGACGACAAAGTGACGGTCGAAGTTGTGCGCCGCCAGCCAGGTGTCGCGAAACACCTCCGGGCGGGCCTGCATCAGCGCCGGCTCGGCCAGCACCGCCAGCATGCCGCCGCGCGCCACCTGCCGCTGGAGCACTTGCGCCAGGGCGATGGACGCGGCGAGCCCGTCCTCCAGCGCCATGGCCCCGGCGATCACCGCCGCGCTCACCTCGCCCAGGCTGTAGCCGAGCACCGCATCGGGCGCCAGCCCGCGGGCGCGCAGCGCGCAGGCCATGGCGTACTGCACCGCGACGATGGCCGGGCTGGTGTGCAAGGTGTTGTCGAAGGGTGCGAAACGGTCTTCGCGTGGGGCGAACACAATGCGCGTGAGCGACGCCCCGATCAGCGGGGCGGCGATGGCATCGCAGCGATCCATGGCCGCGCGGAACGTGGCATCGCTCTCATAGATGTCCTTACCCATGTGAAAGAACTGGGCGCCCTGGCCGGAGCACAACCACACCACCGGCCTCATGCGCAGGGCTCCTCGTCAATCATGGGGCCGTCGGCATGTAGCGTGGTGGTGTGCGGGAACACCAGCGTGAGCACGTCGCGCGCACCCAACCAGCTCAGGAACCGGTATTGGCCGAAGTTCTGGAACCGTCCGCCGGCCAGGCCGCCATCCAGCACCATGTCCTTGACCGCCAACAGCTCGAACGGGCAGGTCATGCCGCAGCGCAAGGCCTTGGACAGCGCCTCGCGCGCCGTCCACAACACCGCGGCGGCCAGGGTGGCATCGCCCAGCAGCGCATTGGCCTCGGCGATCTCCCCGGCCAGACATTGGGTACGCATGACCTCGGCGCGGTGGGCATCCAGGTGCTCCACATCAACGCCCATGGGGTGGACCGCCGGAAACGCCAGCGCGCAGAACACGCCGTCGGCATGGGTGATGCTCACCTCCAGCGACGTCGGTCCCTCGACCACCGGTTGCCCGAGAATGCCGGTGCGGATGTGCAACTGCGACGGTTCAGTGCCGGGGGCGAGGGCGGACAGTGCGCGCTTGGCCGCGTAGCGGCCGAGCAGAAAGCTCTGGCGCCGGCGCAGCGCGCGCAGGTGCTGCCAGTACGCCAGCTCCTGTGCGTGCAACAGCCCGTCGGCCTGCGCCTCCAGGTGCGCGAAGGCCGTTACCGGCACACCGGCGAACATGCCCCGCAGGGCCCCGGACGAGGTCTCAAGACGCAAGCCGGTCAGCCGGCCCTGGAGCGGAGAGCCCGGGGGCGGGGCGGGCATGGCCATGGGCTGCATGCTCAGCTTGCGGTGCGGATCTGGCGGATCAGCCCGGTCAGCACGTTGCCCGGCCCGACTTCGGTGAACTCCGGCTCCGGCTGCGCCAGCAGGTATTGGATGGTCTCCGTCCAACGCACCGGGTGGGTGATCTGGTTGGCGAGGTTGTGGCGCAGCTCGTCGGCTGCGTAGGGGCGGGCGTACACATTGGAGATGACCGGGATACTCGGCGTGCTGAACGCCACCGTGTCCAGGTAATCGGCGAACGCTTCGCGCGCCTGCTGCATATAGCGTGAGTGGAACGCACCGCTGACCTTCAGCGCCACCACCATTCGCGCGCCGGCCTCCTGCAACAGCGTGCCGACCTGGTCGACTTCGTCCTTCAGGCCGGAGATCACCGTCTGCGTGGGGGAGTTGAGGTTGGCGACATCGATACTGCCCCAGCCGCCGTTGTCCAGCACGTCACGGGTGCGCGCGCCGTCCAGACCGATCACCGCGGCCATGCCGCCACCGCTGGCGGCGCTCATCAGCGCACCGCGCTTGTGCACCAGCTTCAGGCCGGTGATGAAGTCGAACGCCCCGGCGGCGAACAATGCCGCATATTCGCCCAGGCTGTGCCCGGCCAGGTAATCCGGCGCCGCCTCGCCCTCACGCAGGCGGTTGAGGTAGGTCAGCGCACACACGGTGTACAGCGCCGGCTGGGTGTAGGCGGTGTCGTTGAGCCGCCCGGCGGGTTCTTCCAGGCACAGCGCGCGAATGGAATAACCCAGAGCCTCGTCGGCCGCGGCAGTCTCGTCGGGGAAAGCGTCGAAGAGGTCCGCGCCCATGCCGGCTTTCTGTGAGCCCTGGCCCGGAAAAACGTAGATTCGAGTCATTCTGATGGTGTCCCTGAGTCGCCCCGGCGTAGTGGACCAGTGTGCGTTCGCCAGCGCAAGGCGCAAGCGGACACAAGCGCGGGCAGGGCGTATGTTGACAGGGTGCCGGCCCTCTGCAAGGCTTTGGCGGTCAAGAAAAACCGACTCCCCATCGGTTGCATCTATCCATCACCCAAATGAGGCCATACCAATGAAGAAAGAGGAAGTGGGCGCGCCGGACGAGGACGTCAAGACTGGTGAAGAGGATGCAACCGTCGAGGCCTCCACCCTGGAGCAGGCCGAGCGCATCGTCCGCAATCACTGGATCGCCTCCGCGGGCGTGGCAGCGGTGCCGCTGCCGCTGCTGGACACCGTCGCCCTGACCGGCATCCAGCTCAACATGCTGTTCCGCATGAGCAAGGTCTACGATGTGCCGTTCTCGCGGGACAAGGTCAAGAACATCATTGCCCCGTTGATCGTCGGCGTCATGCCCGCGGCCTTTGCCCGCCCGCTGATGAGCGGCCTGTCGGTCATCCCCTTCGCCGGCCCCCTGCTGGGTGCGTTCTCCATGCCGGTACTCTCGGGGGCCGTGACCTACGCCCTGGGCAAGGTGTTCATCCAGCACTTCGAGTCCGGCGGCACCTTCCTGACATTCGATCCGGAGAAGGTGAAGACCTACTTCAACGAGCAAGTGCAAGCCGGCAAAGACCTGGTCAAGCGGCAGACGAGCAAGCCCGCTGCGGCCTGAACCTGAACGTAGCCTTCCGGCATAAAGGCCCCGCCGTGAGCGGGGCTTTTCATTTGGGCATCCGCTATAGCCAGACCGGTCCGATCCTGGCGCTGGCCGACCTGCCGACCGTGGCGTCGTCCGATTGTGAGGCGGATACCGATACCATGGCTGCACCCGATGCCCAGGAGTCCGTCATGCCGAGGTTCTGCGCCAATCTCACCCTGCTTTACAACGAGTTCGATTTTCTCGACCGGTTCGCGGCGGCCAGCCAGGACGGTTTCAAGGGGGTGGAATATCTGTTTCCGTATGCCTGGCCGCGCGAGCAGTTGGCCGAGCGTCTGGCGACCCATGGGTTGACACAGGTGTTGCACAACCTGCCGGCGGGGGATTGGGCGGCTGGCGAGCGGGGGCTTGCGGTGCTGCCGGACCGGGTGGGGGAGTTCCAGGACGGGGTGGGGCTGGCCATCGACTATGCGACGGCGCTGGGCTGCAAACAGGTGAATTGCCTGGCGGGTATTGCGCCCCCTGGTGTGGCGGCGGACGTGCTGCGCCAGACGTTCGTGGAGAATCTTCGCTTCGCGGCGCGGGCGCTGAAGGCCGCAGGTATCCGCTTGCTCGCCGAGCCCATCAACACGCACGACATGCCGGGGTTTTACCTCAACCATACGGCGCAGGCGCTGGCGTTGTTCGAGGCCGCGGGCGGGGACAACCTGGGGTTGCAGTACGACGTCTATCACATGCAGGTCATGGAGGGCGATCTCGCGCGCACGATCGAGACCCATCGGGATCGCATCGGGCATATTCAGATTGCCGACAACCCGGGGCGGCATGAGCCGGGGACCGGTGAGATCAATTATCCGTTTCTGTTCGCGCATCTGGATCGGCTGGGGTACGACGGCTGGATCGGGTGCGAGTACAAGCCGCTGGCGTCGACCCGTGAGGGGCTGTCGTGGCTGAGGGGGTGGCTGGCGTGAGGGAAGGGCCGGCGTCGTGGAATCGGCGGTTGACGGCGTATCCACGGGCGCGGCCATGACCGTGATCGACTAAGGTTTGTCCCCGAAACCCGTGAATGCCGTTCAACCTTCGAATCGGATACTCAATACCGTGACCACAGCTTCGTCCGAGCAAGCCCGTCTTCTGCGTCAACTCTTCGATGCCGCCGTGGCGGCGGCCCAGCCGGCGCTGGCCTTGCCCGCAAGCCTGCCTGCGCCGCCGCGCGGGCGGACGCTGGTGATCGGGGCCGGCAAGGCATCGGCCGAGATGGCGCGGGTGCTGGAGCAGCATTGGCCGGGCCCGCTGCAAGGCTTGGTGGTCACCCGTTATGGCTATGCCGTGCCGTGCGAGCGTATCGAGATCGTCGAGGCGTCCCACCCGGTGCCGGATGCCGCAGGCGAGGCGGCAGCGCGGCGGATGCTGGCGATGGTGGAGGGGCTGACGGCGGATGATCTGGTGATCTGCCTGATCTCCGGCGGCGGGTCGGCGTTGCTCAGCCTGCCGGCGGCCGGCTTGACGCTGGCCGACAAGCAGGCCGTCAACCGGGCCTTGCTCAAGAGCGGCGCGACCATCCGCGAGATGAACTGCGTACGCCGTCATCTCTCGGCGATCAAAGGCGGGCGGTTGGCGGCGGCTTGTGCGCCGGCGCGGGTGGTCAGCCTGCTGATTTCCGATGTGCCGGGCGACGACCCGACGGATATCGCCTCCGGTCCCACGGTGGCCGACCCGACGACCTTCGCCGACGCGTTGGAGATCGTCGCCAAGTACGGGATCGAGCTGCCGGATGCGGTCGCGGCGCATTTGCGGGCTGCGCAGGATGAGACGCCCAAACCGGGCGATCCGCGTCTGGCCGGCATCGAAACATGCATTTTCGCCAAGCCGCAGGCCTCGCTGGAGGCCGCGGCCGCCGTGGCACGGGCGGCCGGTTACACGCCGATGATTCTGGGCGATAGCCTGGAGGGCGAGGCGAGGGATGTGGCACTGGTGCACGCGGGTATCGTCAAGCAGGTGCTGAACCACGGCCAGCCGCTGCCGGCGCCGTGTGTGTTGCTGTCCGGTGGCGAGACCACGGTGACGGTGCGGGGCAATGGGCGCGGCGGGCGCAATGCCGAGTTCGCCCTTGCGTTGGCCCTGGCCTTGAACGACCAGGCGGGGGTGTATGCCATGGCCTGCGACACTGACGGCGTCGACGGTACGGAGGACAATGCCGGCGCCCTGGTCACGCCCGACACCTTGGCGCGTGCCCGCGCCGCCGGTGCCGACCCGCGTGCGGCGCTGGCGGACAACGACGGCTATGGGCTGTTCGAGGCCATCGGCGATCTCGTCGTCACCGGTCCGACG
>CBFGWV010000240.1:0-7471 GCA_965652545.1 uncultured Candidatus Competibacteraceae bacterium
CAAGAGACAGTGTCTTATCGGCCGGGTAAGTTACGACCTCGGTGTGGATTGCCGCCGGCAGCGCGGCGCAGAAGGGCTCGAACAGCTGCCCTGTACCATCAAGGCCGGGGAGCAGCAGCAGACGTGGTGGGCTATCCGCACTCAAGTCGCGAACCTCACACTTGCCGCCGGTACAAGGCCAGAGAGCCGGCCAGGGCGAGCAGGGTGCCGCCGCATAGGCGATCCAGCCAGCGCGCGCCACGCTCGCGCAACAGGCGCATGGCCTGGGCGCCGGCGGCGGCATAGCCGAGCATCACCATCAGGTCGATGATGGCGAAGGTCGCCGCGAGCGCCACATACTGCGGCAACTGGGGCTGCGTCGGCTGGATGAACTGGGGCAGGAATGCCGAGAAGAACAAATAGCCCTTCGGGTTCGTGATCGCGACGAAAAAGCTACGCAGGAACAGGCCCCGCAGTGCTGTCCCGCCAGTCCCCGGGTCATCCGCGGGCAGCGCCAACGCACCATTAGAGCGCAGCAAGCGGATACCCAGCCAGGCCAGGTAAGCGACGCCCACCCACTTGACCACCGAGAACCAGAATTCCGAGGCTGCGAGCAAGGCGCCCAGGCCGATGGCGACGGCAAAGATCAGGATCAGATCCGACAACACCGCACCGGCCATACCCGCCATGGCGGCTCGGACGCCGTGGCGCGAGCCGTTCGACAAGGCCAGCAGCACGGTCGGCCCGGGCGTTGCGATGCCGATGAAGGCGACTAGGGAGAATACGAGCATGGTCTCTGTCATTACGCACCCGGCGGTCGTGTTGGCCACCGACAGGATAAACCGATCTGAAGCTTGGATGACGGAGAGATCGGACGCGGCATACGTTAGGATCGCCCAATACGATCTGTTCAGGTTTGGCAATTGTCGGATGGACGAGCGGTCAGTAATGCCACGGCTACGGTGCCGTATCGCGTCGACGCAAGAAAATGTAACGAATCACGTGGGACTCGAATTCTTTAGGTCAGCGATGGTTTTCATCGCGATGGCCGGAGAGAATATTAGCCGGATCTTCCATACTCTTGCGTTTGGGTATTTAGCGCCCAACCACTTGTCGGTCCGGCCTCGCCGTTTGTACCCCTGGCCTGTGCACATTGAATCGGCTTGATATTCACTGCATCCACATCGGATCGACGTAACGAAAAAGGTGGTGTGCAGGAGCAGTTCAGTTGCGTTGGTGAGATGAACCCCCCTTTGCTTGACGCTTCGTTGGTTTGCTGGTGTCGGTTTGCAATTTTACTGCCTGGCGGGTGATGACCTTCGGTCGACTCTCGACTGTGCCTGTGTGTTTGCTCGAAAAGGAGTGCTGTGGTGTCAATGGACGGTCGAAGCGTGTCTCAACACCGACGTACAACCGGTTTTGCACTGATCGAAGTCATGGTGACGATATTTGTTTTCGCCGTCGGCCTGTTGGGGCTGGCGACACTCCAAACGGTATCGGTCCAAGCCAATCACAGCGCGTATCTCAGTACGCAAGCAGCGACCCTGGCATACGGCATGATGGATCAATGGCGCGCCAACAGGCGCGTTATTCTGGGCTCGCTGACCTTGCCCGACGAGTCCGACTGGGCAAACCGCGTCGCCGATACGCTACCCAATGGGGTGCTTGTCACAAGCATCGTCAATGACAGGATAGACATCGCCATTACCTGGGACGACGCTCGCCATAAGCGGCCGGATCAAACCGCCGCAGCATACCTTGCGGGTCTGAAGACAACCCTGCGGTTTACAGGGCGGATTTGATATGAGCAGCCGTATCGATCGCCAATCCGGGCTGTCCCTCATCGAGCTCTTGATCGCCCTGGCTCTGGGCTTGTTGCTGGTGGCGGGAATTATCCAATTGTTCGTGGGCACCAAGGCCACGTACTCGACACAACAGGCGCTGTCCAGAATTCAGGAAGCGGGGCGGTTCGGCATCGAATTCCTGAAGACCGACATCCGCCTGGCGGGCTTTCAAAGCACCTGCGCCAACGGCATGCCGTCGCCGACCATCCATCTGGATACCGCATCCCCGGACTACGATCCGGACGTGTATTTGCGCACGGGCGTATTCGGATGGGAATACGGCGGCACCAGCCCGGGCGATACGTTCGCGCTACCTGCCGCATTGACCACCCCGCCAGCCGCGAACTGGAGCAATGCCTCCTCGGGCGCATTGACCGCTTTGCTCGGTAGCGGTGCTGTCGCCATCGGCAGCGATGTCCTGCTGGTGGCGTGGGCGGAACCGGTTGCGGGCATCTCGGGCGATCCCCTGGTCGCCAATGGCAGCGGCAGCCTGCTCATCAATCTGAACACCGCCAATGGCGTGGGCCCGAACGGGGTGATGTACGCGACCAACTGCGACACGGCGGATCTGTTCCATAACCGCTCCGCGGCGACGGCATCGACCGTCAGTCGCGCGGTCGGCGGGGGGAGCCCGCCAGGCAACACCGCATCACCCGACTGGTCGGCGGCATACGGACAGGACTTGCAACTGTTCCGGCTACGTAGTCGTGCTTACTACGTCGGCCTGGTCGATGGCGATGGCGACGGGATCGGCGATCCGGACAAACCGGCCTTGTTTCGCATGGACTTCGGCGCCAACGGCACGGCAATGAGTGAAGCGATAGCCCTGGTCGATGGCGTCGAGTCGTTGCAACTGTTGTATGTCGTGGGCACCGCCACGGCCACCAACCCCAGCGCGGTGACGCAAGTCGTTACCGCCGATGCAGTGACCGATTGGGCCGATGTGCTCGCCGTGCGCGTGGCGCTGCTGATCCGGTCGACCGACCAAGACGTTGTCGTCGATACGCTTGATTACTCGATGCTCGACTCGACAGCCCTTGGCGGTGTGCCGGCCGTGGCGCCGGTGGTCATCGACCCGTCCGATGACCGCTCGCAACGCAAGGTTTTTCAGTTCGATGTGGGAGTGCGAAATGCAATACGCGTGTTCTAAGAACGAGGCCGGTTCGGTACTGATCATCGGGCTGATCTTCCTGATCGCGCTGACGATGATTGCCGTCACGGCGATGCGTGGAACACTCCTGCAAGAGCGCATGGCTGGTAATGTGCTCGACCGCGAAGCGGCATTTCTGGATAGCGAAACCCTGCTCCGGGAGGCCGAGGAGGCGCTGCGCCAAGCCGGGGTCACGGCCACCCTGGGGAGCCTGCCCCGGCCGCAGGTCGAGTTGGTGCGCGCCGTCATGGCTGGGGATTGCTCGGCGCGAAGCTTCGTTGATGCCCCCGCGCTGAGCAGCTACTGGACCACGGTGCCGGTGGCCACACCAACGGGAGGAACGCACAACCAGGATGTTCTCCTGTTGCCGGTTCCCGAACCCGGCGGTCAGTTCGGCGGTGCGGTGGGTGCGCCGTGCATCCCGCTTTCAGACGTCTCGAACAGTGCCAATGCCCCCGGCGGTGGCGGACGGCAGTACTCCAAGGTCGACAACTATTTCTGGCTGGTAACCCGATCCACGACGCCGACAGGTGCCGGGTTGGTGGAATTGCAGACCTTATACCTGCAGGGGTCAAACTGATTCTGTGCATGACAACGGATTTACAATGCGCACAAGGGTGTGGAATACAAGAATGAAACCGTGGTCGAATTCCCGATTCAATTGCTTAATGCTCGCTTGCGTTCTCAGCGCCGTATCGTCCGCGTCCCATGCTGTGGTCAGCGATGATGTCGCGCAGACACCGCTTTTTGTATCGAGCAGCACCGTGTACCCCAACATCATGTTTGTGTTGGACGACTCCGGCTCCATGCAATGGGAAACGATGCCGGACTCCGGAATCGCATTCCTCGGCACCCAGCCGCAGTACTACCTGTTTCCATACAGTGGCCCCATTTATGGCAGCGGGTGGTATGGCAACAGCTCAAACCAGTCGGTGAACCTCGCCGGTTATGAGGCGGACAATATTCTGAATATCAGAACGCGTTCGTCACACAATAACGCGGTGTACTACGACCCCGATATCACCTACCGGCCGTGGAAGAAGGCGGACAATACGTTTTTCCCCGACGCCTCGCCCTCGTGTGCCGAACATAATCCCGGGGATCCTTCAGCCGGGTGTCGTGATCTGACTGTCGTCAATTTCGGCAATGCGGGAACCGACACCAATGCGCACGCCCGGTGGTATCGCCGACTCAGCAGCGGCGGCTATGGCTGGTTGCTGGGCAAGTACGTCAATCCCCAGACCGGTACCAACGGTTTCTGGCCAGCGACGTATTTCAACTGGACACCCGGCGGTGCAGGGTGTCCAGTCGCCAATATCAACAATGTCCAGTGCTATACGCGGGTGGAGATTCGCCCGGGGTTCTCGTATACGAGCCCCGGCGGGATAACCCGTACCTACACCGACGAGATGCAGAACTTCGCCAACTGGTACACCTATTACCGTTCCCGCCTTCTTGCGGCCAGAGGGGCGATCGGCAGGGCGTTTGCCGAGCAGGACGAGGCGATGCGGGTGGGGTTCGGGGCGATCAACAAGCCGAGCGCGGTCATCGACGGGGTCAGCACCAACGTCATCATCAACGGGGTGAGGCCGTTCTCCGGCAGCGACCGGGTAGGGTTTTTCACATCGCTGTATACCCAGGCGGTGTCCACCGCGTACACCCCATTGCGACGGGCATTGGGGGCCGCCGGCACATACTACGAACGCAATGACGATCTCGGCCCCTGGAGCGATACCCCGGGCGCCGCGGGCGGCGGCGCCCACCTCGAATGCCGCAGCAGCTACACGATCCTCATGAGCGATGGTTTCTGGAACGGCCCGAGTCCCGGTGTCGGCAACGTGGACGATCTCAACGGGCCGACGATCACCGGTCCGGGTGGCCAGACGTACAGCTACGCACCGGCAGACCCCTACCGCGACGGGACGTCGGACACACTTGCCGACGTGGCCATGCACTACTGGAATCGCGACCTGCGGCCGGGGCTGGACAACCGGGTTCCGACCAATACCCAGGACGAAGCCTTCTGGCAGCACATGGTGACCTTCGCGGTGGGGCTGGGGGCGGAGGGCGCACTGGACCCGGCGGACGTCTGGGACGCGGTGGCGAACGAAACGCCCATCGCCTGGCCGCCGCCGGCGTCCAACAGTGCCAACAACATCGACGACATGCTGCATGCGGGCGTCAACGGCCGGGGCGGGTATTTCTCTGCCAAAGACCCGGAGACATTCGCCGAGGAGCTTGGCGAGGTGCTGGCCAACATCACCAGCCGCCAGGAATCCGCCACCGGCTTGTCCAGCTCCGCGACGCTGGTGCAAAGCGATGCCTTGTCGTTCGTCGTCGGCTTCGACTCCGAAGACTGGAGCGGTGAGCTGGTGGCGCTCAAGCAAGTGAAGAATCCACTGACCGGTGTGCTCGAGAACGTCCAGCTGTGGCAGGCCTCGAGCACGCTGGCGGGTATGACGCCGGCCGTCCGCAATATCTACACCCACGATGGCAGCGGCGGCGTGGCCTTCGACAACAGCTTGGCCGGTGGTCTGAAGACCACGGTCCTTGGGGATTTCGACCCGTTGGTGATCGACGTGGACGACCTGATCGCCTACTTGCGTGGCGATGACAGCGACGAGCAGAGCCAAGGCGGCCCGTTCCGCAATCGGGCCACGCCCCTGGGCGACATCGTGAACTCCGGCCCCGCCGTCGTGACCACGCGCAACTACGGTTGGCAGGACGTGGACGGCTACGGCGACTACCTGGATGAAAAGCAGACCCGCCCGATGATGGTCTACATCGGCGCCAACGACGGCATGTTGCACGGCTTCGACGACAGCGGACAGGAGCGGTTTGCCTACATACCGGCGGCGGTATTGGCCAATCTGCACGAGTTGGCGAAACCGACCTACGGCCACCAATCCTTCGTCGATGGAAAGATCACCATCGGCGATGCCAGGCTGAACAACGGCGCAAGCCATATCAGTGGCTGGAATACGCTGGCGGTGGGCGCCACCGGTGCGGGTGGCAAGGCGGTGTTCGCGCTGGATGTCGGCGTCTCGTCCGTCGGTGCGCTGGGTGCCGCCAATGTCCTGTGGGAGGTCAACAGTGATTCCGGCCCCGACTTTGCGGATGACCTCGGCTATACCTTGGGTGCGCCGCTGATCGACCGCCTCAGCGACGGGACCTGGGCCGTCATCTTCGCCAACGGCTATGACAGCACCAACAAGCGTGCGGTGTTGTATGTCGTCAATGCGGAAACCGGTAGCCTGATCGGCGCAGTGGACACCGGCGTGGGCAGCGCGGCGGACCCCAACGGGCTGTCCACGCCGGCCATCGTGCGGGACTTCGACCTGGTCACCGACCCCATTACCGGAAAGCAGACCCGTACACCGTATGCCAAATATGTGTATGCCGGCGACCTGTACGGCAACATGTGGAAGTTTGATATTTCGGGCGCGCCCGCCACATGGTCGGTCGGCTACGGCGGCGACCCGATGTTCAATGCCATCGACAGCGACGGCGATCGTCAGCCGATCACCGCCGGCCCGACGATCGCCCGTCATCCCAGTGGCGGCTATCTGGTCTTTTTCGGCACCGGCAAGTTCTTCAGCCCCGGTGACCAGATGATCCACCCGACCGATCAGCCGGTGGACACGTTCTACGGCATCTGGGATAAGGACACCGGCTCCGATACCTGGATCGAGCTTGCCACCGTGCCCGACCGTACCGCCCTGCTTCAGGCGCAGACGCTGCTCGCCAGCCAAAGCGTCGACGCGAACGGCGTTCCGCGGGAGGTGATCACCAGCTCCGCGGCCCCGGTGGACTGGACGAGCAAACACGGCTGGTTCGTCGATCTGATCGTCGGCACAGACCGCAACGGCGAACGGGTGTTGATGACCCCATCGGTGGTCTTGGGCGATGTCTCATTCTCCACCTATGAGCCGGGCAGCGACCCCTGCGAGCCGGGCGGCACGAGCCGCAGTTACATCTTGAGCGCCTTGACGGGGCAGGCGGCCCTTGGCCTGCCCGACAACTACACCCATGGCGGTGTGGCGGCCTGCCCCGGCGGCAGCGGGTGTGCGGGAATCGAGCTGGGCTCCGGGGCGCCCGTGGGCGCACTGTTGACCATTCGCGAGGTCCGCGACAGCGCCGATCAACTGGTGGGCTACGAAAGCGTGCTCAACCTGCCCACCATCCAGGCCGGCAGCGCCACCGGCGCGCAGCAGGATGCGGAGCAGATCATCGTCGGTACACCGCCGATAGGACGCGTGTACTGGCTGGATCCCCTCGAGCAATGACGCATCCCGCACATCGCGCATCACGGAGAACAGAGTCCATGAAACCACTCGCCGCACTGTCTGCCACGATCTGTGCACTGTGTTGCCAAACGGCCTTGTCCGGCACCGCGTGGCGGGTCGATGGCCAGATCTCCTCGCCACCCGGTGGGTACAGCGACAGCTATGCCATTACCCACTGCGCGGCCGGCGGCGGCCCCGAACCTGCACTGTGG
>CBFGWV010000241.1:0-7450 GCA_965652545.1 uncultured Candidatus Competibacteraceae bacterium
ACGTGCTCGAGCGGCAG
The DNA here is from genome assembly GCA_965652545.1 of uncultured Candidatus Competibacteraceae bacterium. Taxonomy (GTDB): domain Bacteria; phylum Pseudomonadota; class Gammaproteobacteria; order Competibacterales; family Competibacteraceae; genus CBFGWV01. The sequence goes on from CBFGWV010000241.1 coordinate 18, forward strand.
ATCGAACGCGAGCAGTTCCCGCCGGAGATGGAAGAACGCTACCTGGGCTTCATCAAAGGCTGGCTCAGCCCCCGCTATGCCGAGTTCATCGGCAAGGAGCTGCAGCAGGCCTATCTGGAGTCCTACTCCGAGTATGGCCAGAACATCTTCGACCGCTACGTCATCTACGCCGACTTCTGGATCCAGGACACTGAGTACCGCGACCCCGACACGGGCGAGTTCTTCGATCGCGCGGCCCTGAACGAGGAACTGGAGAAGATCGAAAAACCCGCGGGAATCTCCAACCCCAAGGACTTCCGCAACGAGATCGTCCACTTCGTGCTTCGCGCCCGCGCCAACAACGCCGGCAAGAACCCCAGCTGGACCAGCTACGAGAAGCTGCGCACGGTGATCGAGAAGAAAATGTTCTCCAGCACCGAGGACCTGCTACCGGTCATCTCCTTCAACGCGAAGGTCTCCACGGAGGATCAGAAGAAGCACGAAGATTTCGTCAATCGCATGGTCACCAAGGGTTACACGCCCAAGCAGGTGCGGTTGCTGTCCGAGTGGTATCTGAGAGTGCGCAAGGCCGCGTAGTCACAGCATGCGTACGACGGGGAGGCTCTAAATGTCGAACTTCGTGGATCGGCGGCTGGATGGGAAGAACAAAAGCGCTGTCAATCGACAGCGCTTCATCCGCCGCTTCAAACGCCAGCTCAAACAAGCGGTGAGCGAGGCGATGAACCGGCGTTCGATCACCGACATGGACAGCGGCGAGTCGGTCACCATCCCCTCGCGCGACTTGTCGGAACCGAACTTCGGTCATGGTCAGGGTGGACGGCGTCAGGCCATCCACCCAGGCAACAAAGAGTTCATCGCCGGCGACAAGGTACAGCGGCCGCAGGGCGGCGGCGGTGGGGGTGGCGGCAGTGGACAGGCCAGCAACCAGGGCCAGGGTGAGGACGAGTTCATCTTCCAGCTCTCGCGGGAGGAGTTTCTCGACCTGTTCTTCGACGACTTGGAGCTGCCCAACCTGGTCAAGCGACAGCTCACCCGTATTACCGAGTTCAAAACAGTCAGGGCCGGGTTCACCACCGACGGCATCCCGGCCAATATCAATGTCATTCGCTCGCTCAAGACCGCCATGGCACGGCGCAAGGCCATGGCCGCACCCTACTCGGGGCGGCTGCGCGGCCTGGAGGCCGAACTGGCCGAGATCGTCCCCAGTGACGACGATCAGCCAGATGCTCCCGACACCGTCACCTTGAAAGCCGAGATCGAACGCCTGCGGGGTAAGATCCGCGCATTGCCGTTCATCGACACGCTGGATCTGCGCTACAACCACCGCGTCCGTCAGCCCAAGCCGACCACCCAGGCGGTAATGTTCTGCGTCATGGACGTCTCCGGCTCGATGAGCCGCGAGCGCAAAGACCTTGCCAAGCGGTTCTTCACGTTGTTGTACCTGTTCCTGCGGCGCAACTATCAGCAGATCGACGTCGTCTTCATTCGCCATCACACGGTGGCCAAGGAAGTGGACGAAGAGGAGTTCTTCTACTCGCGCGAGACCGGCGGCACCGTGGTGTCCTCGGCGTTGGAGATGGTTCGCGACGTGATTCGCGAGCGCTATCCCTCCAGCGCCTGGAACATCTACGTGGCCCAGGCCTCGGACGGCGACAACTGGCGGCATGATTCGCCCCTGTGCCGCGACCTGCTGGTCGACCACATCATGCCGCTGGTGCAGTACTACGCCTATATCGAGATCACGCCCGACCGACACCAGAGCCTCTGGGAGGCCTACGAGGAAGTCGCGACGGAGTACAGCAATTTCGCCATGGAACAGATAGACGGCCCATCGGACATCTACCCGGTGTTCCGCGAACTGTTCCGGAGGCGCGCCGCATGACGCACAGCCTGATCGCCGACACCTCCGAATGGACCTTCCCCCTGATCGAACGCTTCGATGCGGAGATCGGCGAGATCGCCTGCAACCATTTCGGCCTCGATGTGTACCCCAACCAGGTGGAGCTCATCACCGCCGAGCAGATGATGGACGCCTACTCATCCGTCGGCATGCCCATCGGTTACCACCATTGGTCCTACGGCAAGCAGTTCGTGGCCACCGAGCAGCAGTACCGGCGCGGGCAGATGGGGTTGGCGTACGAGATCGTCATCAACTCCAATCCCTGCATCGCGTACCTCATGGAAGAGAACACGCTGCCCATGCAGGCGCTGGTGATCGCCCACGCCTGCTACGGGCACAACTCGTTCTTCAAGGGCAATTACCTGTTCCGCACCTGGACGTCGGCCGATGCCATCATCGACTACTTGTTGTTCGCCAAGAAGTACGTCGCCGACTGCGAGGAGCGCTACGGCGAAGAGGCCGTCGAGCTGCTCATGGACTCCTGCCACGCCCTGATGAACCACGGCGTGGACCGCTACAAGCGGCCGACGCCGCTGTCCATGGACAAAGAACGCCAGCGTCAGCGCGAACGCGAGGCGTATCTACAGTCGCAAGTAAACGACCTGTGGTTGACGACCGTGCCCTCGCGCGATCTGAGCGGCGATGCCCGCCGCGATGCGAGCCGCTTCCCGCCCGAGCCGCAGGAAAACCTGCTGTACTTCATCGAGAAGCACGCCCCGTTGCTGGAGCCCTGGCAGCGCGAGCTGGTCCGCATCGTGCGCAAACTCGGGCAGTATTTTTACCCGCAACGCCAGACCCAGGTGATGAACGAGGGCTGGGCGACGTTCTGGCACTACACGCTGATCAACGAGCTCTACAACCGCGGCAAGGTGACCGACGGCTTCATGATCGAGGTGCTGCAATCGCACACCAACGTCATCGCCCAGCCGGGCTTCGACACCCCGTATTACTCGGGCATCAACCCGTATGCCCTGGGTTTTGCGATGATGAGCGACATCCGCCGCATCTGCGAAGACCCCACTGACGAGGACCGCTACTGGTTCCCGGACCTGGCCGGTGGCGACTGGCTCAAGACGCTGGATTTCGCCATGCGCAATTTCAAGGACGAGAGTTTTATCGCCCAATACCTCTCGCCGCGGCTGATACGCCAATTCAAGCTGTTCACCGTACTCGACGATGACCGCAACCGCGAGTTGGAGATCAGCGCCATCCATGACGACCACGGCTATCGCGCCGTGCGTCAGGCCCTGGCCGACCAGTACAACCTGGGCTCGCGCGAACCCAATATCCAGGTGTGGAGTGTCGACACCCGTGGCGATCGTTCGCTGACGCTGCGGCACATGCGCTACAGCCGCAAGCCTTTGTCTGACGCCACCGACGAGGTTCTCAAACACCTGCACCGACTCTGGGGCTTCACCGTGCGCCTGGAGACGGTGCACGAAGACGGCCGGGTGGAACTGACCGCCGAGATGCCCCGCGCGTGAGCCGGGTCCGCCCAGAGCAGGTGGGCGACCAGGCGGCCATCGACAGCGTCGTCGAGGCGGCGTTCGACGGTCGCGGCGAAGCCGACCTCGTCGCCGCCCTGCGGCGAAATGGGCGGCTGACCTACAGCATGGTAGCCGAGCTCGAAGACCGGCTGACCGGTCATGCCGCCTTGAGCCCTGTCGTCGTCCAGCACTGCCGGATCATCGGCAACGGCCTCGGTCTCGCGCCGGTCTCCGTGCACCCCGATTACCAGGGCCAAGGCATCGGCAGCTCGCTGGTGCGGGCATTGATCAGCAGGGCGCAAAACGGGGGCTATGGTTACATCGTCGTTCTCGGAGCCAGCGAGTACTACCGCCGCTTCGGCTTCGTGGGTGCGAGCCGCTACGGCCTGCGCTGCCCCTACGACGCACCCGAACCGGCCTTTCAGGTGATCGAGCTCAAGCCCGATGCGCTCAAAAGTGTCGAGGGCCTGGTGCGCTACGCACCGGAGTTCGGTGCCTTGTAAGGCCCGCGCCCGGCGCGCTGCAACAGGCTGCCCTCCACCGCCCACACATTGAGCACCGGGACCACCAGCACACCGAGCAAACGTGTCGGGTCGGTGCCCTCACCGCCCAGGCCGGCGGCAACCACCAGCACCGGCAGCGCCAAGCCCAAGCCGTACGCCAGCAGCCACCAATGACCGAGCATGGGCCGGCTCATGCCGCCCCAACTCGCAAGCACCACCAGCGCATTCACCACGGCGAAGGCCGCGATCAACGCCGCGCAGGCGAGCACGGCAGGGTGCGGCCAGCCCGTGAGCATGACCCACAGCGCAAACAACAACAGCAACACATCACCGGTCAGCGCACCGCTGCGGCAGGCGATCAAGCTGGCCTGACGGACCATCTGTCCCAGCGTCATCCAAACAACCCCAGTTGCGGCGTCTCGGCCGCAGCGACCGGCTGCGCACCGGGAAACGCCGCCAAAAGTGGCAGATCCACACCGCGTTGGCGCAGCAAAGCATGAAAATACGCGCACGCCTCGGGCGTGCCTCGATTGTCCGGGCTGTGGATAAAGACGTATGGACTTCGCCCCTCGCCCAGCCACTTGGCGACTTTGTCGACCCAGCGCTCCAGGTAGGGTGCGTTCACCGCGGCCTCGCGATGGCCAATGAAGCGGACGAACGGCCGTGTTCCCAATGCCACCACATGGGCCGGAACCCGTGGCTTCTTGCCCCAGGCGGCGCGGGTCTCGGCATCGTCAGGAGGCCGGCTGAACAACGCCCGGCTGTCGGCCACGACACGCTCGACACGGTGGCGACGCAGCACATCGTGCAGCCGGTGTTCATGCACCCCGCCATCGAACCAGTCCGGGTGGCGGACCTCCACCGCGTAATGGTAGTCCCCCGGCAGGTTCGAGAGGTATGCCGAGAGTGCATCCAGCCCACGGTGGTCGAACTGCGGCGACAGCTGCAGGAACAACGGCCCCAGTCGTTCGCCCAGCGGTGCCAGGCGATCGAGGAACGTTCGAGTGTCCTCACCCGCACCCAACAAGCGCTTGTCATGGGAGATAGTGCGAGGAAACTTGAAGCAAAAGCGGAAATGCGCCGGTGCCTGTTCACACCAGCGCGCCACCGTCGCCGCGGCCGGCACGCCGTAGAAGGTGGTGTTACCCTCGACCGCATTGAACACCTGGGCATACTGACCCAGAAATTGCTCGGGATTCGCATCGCCGGTGTACAGGCTGCCCACCCAGCTGCGATGATTCCAGACCGGACAGCCAAGATACAGGATGCCTGCCATGCTGCTTCCGTGTGTCACCCCTGGCTCGTTTGACTGTCGATTCTGCCACGACTGATGGATCGCCAGGCCGCTTTATACGCAATTCGCGACCAGATCGGCCCCGCCGGCTGGTTGGACGAGCCCGATGCCATGGCGCCGTTTTTGTCCGAGACGCGCGGGCTGTACCAGGCCTCGGCCACCGCCGTCGTGTCCCCGGCCGACGTCGCCTCGGTGGCGGCCGTCATGGCCATCTGCAACGCCGCGCGTATCCCCGTCGTCCCCCAGGGCGGCAACACCGGGCGCTGCGCCGGTGCCATCCCCACCGGCGACGGTGGCGACAGCCTGATTCTCAACCTGCGCCGTCTCAACCGCATACGCGACATCGACCCCGACAACTTCACCCTCACAGCCGAGGCCGGCTGCATACTGGCGGACGTACAACGTACCGCGCAGGACGCCGGGCGTTTGTTCCCACTGAGCCTGGGCGCCGAGGGCAGTTGCCAGATCGGCGGCAATCTCGCCACCAACGCCGGCGGCATCAACGTGCTGCGCTACGGCAGTACCCGCGAGCTGTGCCTGGGGTTGGAAGTGGTACTGGCCGACGGGCAGATCTGGAGCGGGCTCAACGGGCTGCGCAAGAACAACACCGGCTACGACCTGCGCGATCTATTCATCGGCAGCGAAGGCACACTGGGCATCATCACCTGCGCCACGCTGAAGCTCTTTCCAAATCCCAATGCTCGACAAACCGCGCTGATCGCCCTGCCCGAGCTGGCCGCCTGCGTCCCCTTGCTGACCCTGGCACGGGACCGCTTGGGCGAGGCGGTGACCAGCTTCGAACTCATGCCGCGGTTCGGCGTCGCCATCGCCGTAAAGCACATCGACCAGTGTGCCGACCCATTCGATGCGCCGCACCCCTGGTACATCCTGATGAGTATCAGCGACGGCGGCGAGGACAGGCACCTGGCCGACCGGCTCGAGGAGTTTCTCGAAACCGCCCTGGATCGGCGCCTGGCATCCGACGCGGTGGTTGCCCAGAGCAGTGCTCAGGCTGCCGCGCTGTGGCGCCTGCGCGAGGCACTGGTCGCCGCACAGCGCTTCGAGGGCGGCAGCATCAAGCACGACATCGCCGTCCCCGTGTCGCAGGTGCCGGCGTTCATCGACGCGGCCAGCACCATCGTCCTTGAGATGGCCCCCGGGGCCCGTGTACTGGCCTTTGGCCATGTGGGCGACGGCAATGTGCACTTCAACATCAGCCAACCCGAGGGTGCCGACACGGCACGGTTCATGGCCCAGAGGGAAGCCATCAACCTGCGCGTGCACGACCTGACCATGCAGATGAGCGGCAGCTTCAGCGCCGAACACGGCGTGGGCCAGTTGAAGACCGCGCACATGGCCCGCTACAAATCCCCCGTGGAACTTGCACTCATGACCGCGATCAAGCAGTCGCTGGACCCTCTTGGCATACTCAACCCTGGCAAGGTGCTCCCGCAGCCGCCTGCCACCGCGCACCACCCACCACCCTGAACAGGAGAGCGACATGTCGAGCGAGCAACTCCATGCCCCACGCGAGCGTCTGTCGAAGAAAACGCTGGCCATGCATCACGCCATCGTCTCGCTGATGGAAGAACTCGAGGCCGCCGACTGGTACCGCCAGCGGGCCGACGACTGCGACGACGAGGCGCTCAAGAACATCCTGCTGCACAACATGCGCGAAGAGATCGAACACGCCGCCATGGTGCTGGAGTGGCTACGCCGCAACGACGAGGACTTCAACGAGCAACTGCGGGAGTTCCTCTTCACCGAGGGCGACATCGCTCACATGGAAGAGAAGCTGGATTAATTTCGCTTGCGGTGAACTTTCCCAGCCTCTAGAGTTCTCACCCCTGTAGAACTTGGGGGCGACATGGTTTCGACGTGGATTGCGAAACCGGAGGTGCATGCCGAGGTCGTGGCTAACCTCGTAAAACCAGCTGCAAAAAACATAGTTGCCAACGACGACAACTACGCTCTAGCGGCCTAAAAACCCGCTAGCTGCCGACTGGAAGGTGCTCGTGCCGACCAGCGGTTCTTCGGAACCACGACGCCCTCGGGTGCCGTTCGGCAGTCGCCTATCACGAGATCGCAGTGAGGCTCGCCTGGCGCCGATCTGCTAAAACCCTACAGGCTACCCCGCTTGTCACCCTGCCTGTCGGGCCGTCAAGCGGTAAATCAAAGACCGGCTAAGCATGTAGTACCAAAGGTGTAGGATTTGCGGACGCGGGTTCGATTCCCGCCGCCTCCACCAA
>CBFGWV010000242.1:0-7441 GCA_965652545.1 uncultured Candidatus Competibacteraceae bacterium
GCAAGCGAGCAAAGTGAAGCCGCGGGGGGCTTGCGCGGACCCGGCAACCCCGCGGTCAGTGCCGTACCCACCACTCCCGATACCCTCCGTACCCGACTGACCGCTATCGTCGCCGAGAAGACCGGCTATCCGGCGGACATGCTCGCCCCCGACCTGGACATCGAGGCGGACCTGGGCATCGACTCCATCAAACGGGTCGAGATCCTCGCGGTCCTGCGCGAGGTCCTGGGCGCCGGCACCGTCTGGCCGGATCGGTCCACCCTGGCCGCCGCCCGTACCCTGGGCGCCATGGCGCAGCTGCTGGCCGAGGCGGCGGCGCCTGAGGACACCGCCGCCGGCGGCACGCAACCTGCCGCGGACCCCGACGAACACGTCGCCGCCCGGCCCCCGGCAGCGGACACGCCGGCCGCGGTCACCACCGGCCGCCTGATATGGGAGCATCTCCCACCCCCGATGCCCGACCGCCGCCTCCCCGGTGGCACCGTCATCGTCTACGGCGATGGCGGGCCGTTGACCCTGGAACTGGCCCATGCGCTGGAGCAGGCCGGCGCCACCGCCGTTGTCCTGCAACCGCCGGTCGCCCGCATGGTCGAGCCACCGGAGACCGTCCACTGCCTGCCGCTCGCCGATACCGAGCGGGCCACGCTGGACACCGTCCTGGCGCGGACCGAGCGCCTGTTCGGGCCGATCGCCGCGGCTATCCACTGCTGGCCGTGCATGTCCGATACGACGGCCGTCCCCATCGGCTCGACCGCACCGCTGGCCTGCGCGTTGGATCTCGCGACGCTCATGGACACACGCCTCGCCCAGGCCAAGGCCGCGGCCTTCCTGACCGTGGCTCCGGCTGCCGCGCCCGCGGCCGCCGCCGGCCTGCGCGGGCTGGTCCGCACATTGACCCGGGAATGGCCCACGGTGCGTGTCCGCGCCGTCGAAATCGCCGCGGACATGACCCCGGTCATGGTCGCCGCGGCCATCCTCGCCGAGTTGACCGACGGCACCGACATGCCGCCGGTTGTCACCATCGATGCGCGCACCCGCCGACAGCTGCGTTTTACGCCGCATCCGCTCTCGGACACCGGCGAGCTACCCGTCGGCCCCGGCGATCGGGTGCTGGTCACCGGTGGTGGGCGAGGCATCACGGCGGATTGCGCCGACGCCCTGGCCACCGCCAGCGGGTGCCGTCTGCTGCTGTTGGGCCGTACGGTCATCGACGAACCCGAGCCGGATTGGGCTGTCGGTACGGCCGATGCGGACCTGCGCAGCGGCGCCATCGCGGCGTTGGGGCAGGGTGGGCGACCCACGCCGCGTGAGGTCGAGGCCGCCGTGGCCCCCATCCTCGCCCGCCGCGCCGTATGCGCGCGCCTTGCCGCCTTGCGCGCGGCCGGTATCGACGCCGACTACCGTGCGGTCGACGTGGCCGATGCCTCCGCCCTGCGCACTGCGCTCGCCGGTGTCGGGCCGATCGCCGGGGTCATCCACGGTGCCGGCGCCCTGGCCGACCGCCGTATCGGCGACAAGCGGCCGGAGGACTTCGCCGCCGTATTCCGGCCCAAGGTCGGCGGCCTCTCGGTGCTGTTGTCCGTGCTCGATCCGGCTGCGCTCAAGCTGCTGGCCTTGTTTTCCTCCACCGCGGCGAGTTTCGGCAACGCGGGGCAGAGCGACTACGCCATGGCCAACGCCGTGCTCGACCGCACCGCCGAGCGGCTGGCCGAGACCTTGCCGGCGACGCGCATCGTCGCGATTGCCTGGGGGCCGTGGCGGGCCGGGATGGTCACGCCGGCCCTGGCACGCCGGTTCGTCGAACGCGGTATCCGGCCCATCGAACCGGACGCGGGCAGGGCGCTGTTCCTGGCCGCCCTGCGCCAGCCCGACGGCGGCCAGGTCATTGTGGGCGACGACTTGTCGGCAGCCTCCGGCCCGCGCGCTCCACGTCGCTTCAGCCTGGCCGAAACGCCCGTCCTGGCCGATCACATGATCGACGGCCATCCTGTGGTGCCCGCCGCCTGGCCGCTGGCCTGGATGCTGGCGCAGGCCGAGGCGGACGGTGCCCGCGTCGCCGTGGTCGAGGACTTCCGCGTCCTCAAGGGCCTGATCCTGGATGACGGGCAGACCGGTCCGCTGACCTTGCGCTTGAGCGCGACCGGCACCGCCGTGGATGCCGGCATCTTTGCCGCCAATGCCGTGGGGCCGGACGTTCCGCACTACAGCGCACGCCTGGTCACCGGACCGGTGCCGGCCTGCCCGTACACGGCGGACACGGGCGGGCCTGGCGAGGCCGGCGACCCGACGGCCTATCTCGACGGCCCGATCGCCTACGGGCCGGCGTTTCGCGGTGTCTTGCGGGTTACCCGGCTGGATGCGGGCGGGGTGACGATTACCTGCACCCTGCCGACGGAGGTCCGCGAAGGTCCGCGCAACCCCCTGGCCTACGACCTTGCCACCCACGCTCTGCTGGTCTGGCTGCAGGCGCAGCACGGCGCCGGCTGCCTGCCCAGCCGCGTCGGGCGCATCGTCTGGCCGGCCATGCCGGTCGGCGCCGGGCCGCTGAGCGCGCAGGCCTCGATCCGAGCCTGCGACGACGAACGCCTGGTCGCGGATCTGGCCTTGTTCGACGACGCCGGCAAGGCTGTGCTGTGGATCGATGGCTTCGAGGGCATCGTCGTCGGCCGCGACCACCCCCTGGCCTTGCGCGCCGCCGCCCGGCGCGCTTGACGATGGCCTGTCCGGACCGTGGCACCGCGTCCCCTGGAGCGCCCTCGGCGGCGGTTGCGGAAGGGTGACCGATGACCCGTGACCCACTGGCCATCGTCGGCCTCTCCGCCTTGCTGCCCGGTGCCGCGGACGCGGACGCCTTCTGGCGGCGCCTGATCGAGGGCTGGGACGCCATCGTTCCGGCCACGGCGGAGGATTTCGGCCTGGACCCCGCCGCGATCTTCGATCCCGAGCGCGGTGTCCCGGATCGCATCTGCAACCTGTACGGTGCCTGGCTGCGCGGTGTCGAGGTCGACTGCGAGGGCTACGCCGTGCCCGCCGCCGAGCTCGCCCGCCACGGTCCACTGGTGCGCTGGCCGCTGCACCTGGCGCACACCGCATTGGCGCAGGCGGACGCGACCGTGCCGCTGGACCGCGACCGCTGCGGTCTGCTGCTGGGGGCGTACTCCTGGGGCACGACACAGCACTCCACGGCCTTGCTGCGCACCCTCTACGACCCGCTGATCGAGCCGGCGCTGGCCGCAGCCACGGGGCGGCCGGGCCTGCGGTTTACCAATCGATGCGATGAGGGGGTGCCCGAGAACGCGCTGATCGCCGGCTACGTGCCCGGTCTGCTCTGCCGCGCGTTGTCCCTGAAGGGGCCGCGCTACGCCGTGGATGCGGCCTGCGCCACCTCGCTCTACGCTCTGAAACTGGCCGCCTTGCACCTATGGGCCGGGCAGGCGGACACCATGGTCGTGACCGCCGCCAGCACCATCGACCCGGTCTACGCCACCCTCGGCTTCGCCGCGCTGCACGCCTTGCCGGCCGGCAGCCGCAGCCGTCCGCTGGATGCCGCCTCCGAAGGGCTGGCCCTGGGGCAGGGCGGTGTAGCCTTTGTCGTGCGCCGGCTGGCCGATGCCCGCGCCGATGGCCAGCCGGTGCGCGCCATCATCCGCGGCATCGGCCTGTCCAGCGACGGCCGCGGCCAGCACCTCATCACCCCCAACCCCAAGGGCCAGCGCCTGGCCTGCGAGCGTGCCTACGAAGAGGCGGGCCTGGCGCCGTCGACCATCGACTACATCGAATGCCACGCCACCGGTACCCGGGTCGGCGACCGCAGCGAGCTCGGCGTGCTCAGCGAGGTCTTCGGCGACAGCGGCACGGTCCCGCTTCTGGGCAGCGTCAAATCCAACCTGGGGCATCTGCTCACCGCCGCCGGCGGTGTCGGCCTGCTCAAGACCGTGCTGGCCATGGCGCAGGGCACGATCCCACCGACCATCGCGATCCGCACGCCGCTGAGCAGCGACGATGGTCGCCTCGGGGCGGACCGCATCGTGCGCGAACCACGGCCTTGGCCCGGGAGTCAGCCGGGTATGGGCGCAGCACGCCGTCGCGCCGCGGTCAACGCGTTCGGATTCGGCGGCACCAACGCCCACCTGATCCTGGAGGACGCCGGTGCCGGTCCAAACGAAGGCGGCGGTATGTTTCTACCGGCCGAGCCGCTGGCCATCGTCGGCATGGGTATGCAGGCCGGCACCGTCGACAGCCTCGAGGCCTGGCGGCAGCGCTTGCCGGAGGGCGTTGCGGATGCCCGTCCCCTGCCGCCGCGCCGCTGGTCCGGCCTGGACGCACGGGTGGCCGTGCCGCCGGCCGGCGCGTGGATCGACGACCTGACCCTGGATGCCCTGCATTACCGCCTGCCACCGCGTGAGTTGGAGCGGCTCAACCCTCAGCAGACGCTCATGTTCGCCGTGGCTGATGCGGCATTGCGCGATGCGGGCATCGCCGAGGGCAGCCGCGTCGCCGTGGTCATTGCCGCGGAGGCGGAGTTGTCGGTGCATCGGCTGCGTGCGCGCTGGGACAGCGAGGCCCGTCTCGACGCTGCGTTGGCGGCGGCGGGCGGCCAGTTGCCGGCGGCGTCCCGGCACCCCTTGGCGGCGGCCTTGCGCGACGCTCTGCACCCGCAGAGCGAGCCCGGTGATTTCCTCGGTTATATCGGCAATCTCCTGGCCAGCCGTATCACCGTGCTGTGGGACTTCCCGGCCCCCAATTTCACCATCTCGGCGCAGGAGAACGGCGGCCTGCAGGCCCTCGTCCTCGCCGATCTGCTGCTGCGCGCCGGCGAAGCCGATGCCGTACTGGTCGGCGCCGTGGATTTGGCCGGTGGCCCCGAAACCGTCTGGCTGCGCAGCCTGCTGGCCGGCCCCGCCGCCGCGCCGGGCTTTGCGCTGGGGCCGGATGGCGGCTGGTGGCCGGGGGAGGGTGCCGGGGCCGTGGTGGTGCAGCGTGCCGACGCTGCCCGGGCCGCTGGGCGGGCGGCTTATGCGCTCATCGATGCTGTCGCGGTCGCCCCGCTCGACGGCGACCCGGCCGCCGCCATCGGCCATACGGTCCGCGAGGCGCTGGCCACGGCGGGCGCGGAGGCCGGTGACATCGGCCTGATCGAGGTGTTTGCCGGCGGCGACCCGGCACAGGATGCGCAGGAACTGGCCGGCTTGGCCGGGGTGTACGGCGTGGGTGTCGACCCTTGTGCCCTGGGCAGCGCCAAGGCCCAGATCGGCCACACCGGCGCGGCCTCGGGGCTGCTGGGCGTGATCCGTGCGGCGCTGTGCCTGTCCGACAAGCTGCTGCCCGGCCAACCCGGTTGGATGGGTCCGCACAAGGCATTGCCCACCGATGTCGGCCGGCTGGTGGTGGGCGGCGCGGCGCGGCCCTGGTTGCGCGGCCGCGGCCGTCGTCGCGCGGCGGTGCAAGGGCTGGGGCTGGATGCGCGCAGTGTCCATGTGCTGCTGTCGGAGGGCGACCGCGCCCCGCTGCCGCGACTTGGTCTGTCGTCGACTCCGCCGCTGCCGCTACCGGTGTTCGCTGCCGACCTCGATGGATTGTTGGCCGGCCTGGACGCGCTCGCCGGCGATGCACGGCCGCTGGCGCAGATCGCCCGCGAGCGGCTGCTTGCCGCGCCGACCGATGGTTTGGCACTGGTGCTGGTGGCGCGCGATCGCGACGAGTTGGCGCGGGAGATCGCCCTGGCGCGCAAAACCTTGTCGACGGACGTCGCCAAGGGGCGCGATTGGCAGACCCCCGCGGGCAGCCAGTGTTCGCCACGGCCGCTCGGCCCGGCGGGCAAGGTGGCCTTTGTCTATCCGGGCATCGGCTCGGCGGGGCCGGGTCTAGGCAGCGAGCTCTTCGCGCTGGCACCGGAGGCGCTGGCGGAGATCGAAGCGGCCTTCGCCAACCCCGCGCAAGCCTTGTCGGCCGATCTGATCTACCCCACAGCTTTCGGTCGCGTGGGCCCGGCCGAGTTGGAGGCCGCCGACGAGGCGTTGCTCGCCGACGGTCTGAGCGCCCTCAAGACCACGCTCATCTTCGCCGTCGGCTACGCCCGGCTGTTGTCCGCGCGGCTGGGCCTGACCCCGGACCTGGCCTGCGGCCACTCCATGGGTGAGCTGTCCATGTTGGTGGCCGGCGGTGTCTGGCAGTTGTCGGAGGACTGGTTGCAGGCGGTGGTCGCCAGCGACAGCGTCACCCAGCGCCTGGGCGGGGCCAAACACGCGGTGCGTGCGGCCTGGGGTCTTTCCGGTGACGCGCCGCTGGATTGGAGCAGCCTCGTGCTGACGGCCGCTCCAGAGGCGGTGCGTGCCGCCTTGGCCGGTGAGTCGCAGGTCTATCTCACCCACGTCAACGCACCGGGCGAGACCGTCATCGCCGGCGACGAGTCGGCCTGCCAGCGTGTCGCCGCCCGCCTTGGCGTCGATGCCTTGCGCAGCACCGGGGCCATGGCCATCCACTGCCCGCCGGTCGAGAGTGAGTGCGACCCGTTGCGGGCGCTGTTGGAGCGGCCGGTCTTCGCCGCCGGGGCGCCGCGGTATTTGTTCTCCGCTGGGTTTTCCGCCGGATCGGGCGAGTCGATCACCGCCCCGGCCGCCCCTGAGGACCTGGCCGCCCTGGTCGTCGATGGCATTGCCCGGGCCGTGGACTTCCCGGCCATTGTCGAGCAGTTGTACGCCGAGGGTGCGCGCTACTTCATCGAAGTCGGGGCGGGCGCTACCTGCACCCGCTGGGTCGGCGCCACCCTGGGCGGGCGCGCCCATCTGGCGTTGCCGGTCAACCGCCGCGGCGCCAGCGACAGCACCACCTTGACGCGGCTTCTTGCAGCCTTGCTGGCCCACCGCGCGCCCATCGACCCGGCCCGCTGGGCCGCCCTGCTGCCCGAGCCCCCGGCGCCGGCGCGGATGCCCATCCGTGTGGAGCTGGGCGGCGCGAGTATCCCGGACGCGTTGGCGAGGCTCCCCCGCGTCCAGATGGCCGCATCCCCTGGGACCACCGGTTTGCCACCGGTAGCCGGGCAGCGCCCGGCCATCGTCGCGGCGGCGGCCGATCCGGAGCTACCCCCCTGGGATCACCGGTTTGTAACCGGTAGCCGGGCAGCGCCCGGCCATCGTCGCCGCGTTGACCGATCCGAAGCCTCCCCCGGGATCACCGAGTTGCACTCGGGAGCCGGGCATAGCCCGGCCATCGGCCCAGCGAAGCCTGTACACAGGGCCGATGACGGTGCAGCGTCCGAGGGTCATCAGACGGCCGGCTTGCAGCCGGCTACCGGTTACAAACCGGTGATCCCAGGGGAGGGGTGTCCGGCGGTGGCGGTCGAATCTTCCGCTGCGGCGGCAATCGTCGAGCTGGCCATTCAGACCGCCCAGGCCCACGCCGCCTTCCTCGCTCAGCGCCGCTCGGCCCTGGCCGACATCGC
>CBFGWV010000243.1:0-7416 GCA_965652545.1 uncultured Candidatus Competibacteraceae bacterium
CCCTACTCCGTGGTCCCCGCCATCGCTCGCCGACCCACCTTCACCGCCCCCTCCGCTTCGCCGCCATCGTCGCCTGCGCCTGAGTCGGGTCGTCGGGCCAGGGGTGGCGCGGGTAGCGGCCTTTGAGTTCGCGCGCCACTTCGGGGTAGGTGCGCGCCCAGAAGCCGGCGAGATCCTGGGTGACTTGCACCGGGCGACCGGCCGGTGAGAGCAGGTGCAGGGTGACCGGCTGGCGGCCGCTCGCGACGGTGGGGGTGCGGTCGAGGCCGAAGACGGCTTGTAGTTTGACGGCCAGTACCGGGGCCTCGCCGGCCTTGTAGTCCAGGGTAATGGCGTGACCGCTGGGGACGGTGAGGCGGGTGGGCAGTTCGGCATCGAGGAGGCTGCGCTGGGTCCAACTGAGCATGGCGTGCAAGGCGTCGCCGAGGACGGCGGCCGGCAGGTCGCTGAGGCGGGTGATGCCGGCCAGGTACGGCCCGAGCCAGTCGCTGAGAGTGTTTGTCAGGGCGTCGTCGCCGACCTCTGGCCAGTGGTGTTCGGGTAGCCACTCGGCGGCGCATTGGACGCGGGCCTGCCATTGGCGAAGTGCGGGTGTCCATGGCAGGGCGGCGGCGCCGAGGCCGGTAAGGCCTTGGAGAAAGACGTCGACGACGGGGGCGTTTTCGGGCAGAGGGACGGGGCGGCTGTGGACGATGATGGCGCCGATGCGGGTTTCGTCGCGGGCGGCGACGGCGTTGCGGGCGCTGTCCCAGGTCAGCTCGATGCCGGTGCTGCCCTGGTGGCGGACGATGTCCGCGAGGTCGTCGGTCGGCACGACGGCGGCGAGGCGGATGCGGCCTTCATCGCCGCGGTCGTCGACGTCGGCGGCCACCAGCCATTGGGCGCGGGCGAGGTTGTCGGCGGGGGGCAGGGCGGCACCGCGGCCGCTGCTGAGCAGATAACGCCCATCGCCGTGCTCGCGGCGGCGGGCGATACGGTCGGGGTAGGCCAGGGCGAGCAGTCGGCCGCAGGCCTCGGCATGGGCGGGGCCGCTGGCGTGCACCTGCCGGCGCAGGCGCTCGGCACTGCGGCGGACGGTGGCCAGGCCTGGCATGTCGGTGCGCTGGGACAACAGGGCGAGACGGCTGCTGATGTCGGCGCCGCCGCCCTCCGGACGCAGGTCGCGGTTTTCGAGCAGGGCGGACAGGTCGCAGGCGGTAGCGCGGTCGGCGGTGTCACTGGCGAGCATCATGTGGGCCAGACGTGGATGTGCCGGGATTCTCGCCATGGCACGGCCGTGCTCGCTGATTCGCCCCGCGTCGTCGATCGCGCCAAGCAGGGTCAGGACGGTGCGCGCGGCGGTCAGCGCCGCGGGCGGGGGCGGTGTCAGCCAGGGCAGCTCGTCGCTGCCCCATTGGGCCAGCTCCAGCGCCAGGGCGGTGAGGTCGACGTGGGTGATCTCGGGCGGTCGGCAGGCGTCCAGGCCTTGGTGGGTGCGCCGCGTCCACAGGCGTAGCGCGGTGCCGGCGGCGGTGCGGCCGGCGCGGCCACTGCGTTGGTCGGCCGCATCCAGGGTGACCCGCTCGGTCACCAGGCGGTCCATGCCGGTGCGCGGGTCCAGTCGCTGGCGCCGCGTCCAGCCGCTGTCGATGACCAGGCGAACCCCCGGCACGGTGACGCTGGTTTCGGCGATGGTCGTGGCCAGGATGACCCGTCGCCGGCCGTCGCCGTGGGCGGCGATCAGGTCGCGCTGGGCGTCCAGCGGCAGGTCGCCGTACAAGGCAGCGATGTCGATGCTGCCATCGAGCCTGCCTTGAAGGCGGGACATGACGCGGCGGATCTCCGGCACGCCGGGGAGGAAGACCAGCACGTCGCCGGGGTGGCGGGGCAGGGCGTCGACGACGGCCGCGGCGACGGTGTCTTCCGGGCGGGCGGTGGGTTCGGCATCCAGGTAGTCGACGGTGACCGGGTACGCCCGCCCCAAGGTGGTCACCAGCGGGGCGGCCAGTGTGTCGGCCAGGTCGTCCTCCAGCGTGGCGGACATGATCAGCAGGCGAAGGTCTGGACGCAGGGCGTTCTGGATCTCTCGGCACAGTGCGAGACCGAGGTCGGCCTGCAGGGCGCGCTCGTGGAATTCGTCGAACACCACGACCGAGACGCCGTCGAGCTCCGGGTCGCTTTGCAGCATGCGTGTCAGCACGCCTTCGGTGATGACCTCGATGCGGGTGGCGGCCGATACCCGGGTGTCGAAGCGCACGCGGTAGCCGACGGTTTGGCCCACGGTTTCGGCGCGTTGTTCGGCCATGTAGGCGGCGGCCGAACGGGCGGCGAGCCGGCGCGGCTCGAGCATCAGGATACGGCCGGGGAAGCGCCCGGCGTCGAGCAGGGCCAGAGGCACTCGGGTGGTTTTGCCGGCGCCCGGCGGTGCGCGCAGCACGGTGAGGGGGTGGCCGGCGACCGTGGCCACAAGCTGATCCAGGACGGCATCGATGGGCAGGGCGTTCATTCGTTGCCGGCGCTCGGATGGTGCACTGCAATAGGGCGGCGCGCCCCGAACTGACGCAGCGGTGAGGCGGCCGTTGCGTGATCGTGGGCACTCGGGCCGCGCTTGGCGTGTGGCGATAAGTATTTTGTTTTCAATGTATTGGCGTACTTTTTAAAGCATGCTTCGAAGTTGGCATCGCGGTTGCATTGTAGATTGTCGCGAGTCGTGTCTTATTTGCCACCCGATTTTGGGTGGACTCAAGCCGGTCCCCAAGGGCCGGCTTTTTTGTTTGTGGGAACGATGCTGGCATCACCACGTCATATGCTGCGGCGCACAATATCGTGTGTTGATCACAAGACTGGGAGAGCCTCATGGTCGGTGCTTACCGTTACCATGCCAACTTCCTTGAGCATCACACCATGGACGGGCGCGAGCTCATGGTACGCGCACTCCAACCGGGTGAGGCCCACACGGTGGCGGACTTGTTCGCCCGTCTGTCGCCGCAATCGCGTTATTGGCGCTTCTTCGGCACCAAGCATGCGTTGTCGGTCGATGATCTGCGGCGGCTCACCGCGGTGGATCCGGATACGCACTTGGCGCTTGCCGTGGTCGCCAGCGATGGGCGGCCGGCAACCCTGGCCATTGCCCGTTGTGTGCGCGACTCGCCCACCGACCCCTGCGCCGAGGTGTCGCTGGCGGTGGCCGATGCGTACCAGGGCCGCGGTCTGGGCCGTTTGCTGCTGGCGCATCTGGTGTTGGCGGCGCAGGAGCGGGGCATCACCCGCTTGAGCCTGTTGCTGATGCCGGACAACACGCGCATGCGGACGTTGCTGGCGCAGCCCAATTGGTCGGTGCGTTTTGCGCGCGATCACGAGTTGCTGATCGCCGAGTTGCCGGTGCCGGAGGTGGCGCGTCTGCTGCGGCACGATGCCGCAGGCGTCGGCGAGCTGGTCGCCGAGCTGTTCCGGGTGGTGGCCGAGGGCATCGTGGCGGTGCCGTTGTCGGCCGGGCTGGCCGCGTCGGACCTGTGGTGGCGGCGCACCCGGGCGATGCTGCCCGGGCGGTCCTAGCTTGGCGTGGTCCGCAAGATCTCGAAATTGGCGTCAAATTCTTCAATGTAGGATGGGTTGAGCGTAGCGATACCCATCAGCCGCACTTGATCGCAGCCGCGTCCACCATCTGGGTTGCCGCCGCTCCATGATGGGTATCGCTGCGCTCAACCCATCCTACATATCGCTGCACATCGTCTCCGGCGGTCAGCGAAGATAGGTCTTGCTGATGTGGCGGAAGCTGTCGGTGCCGGCGCGCTGCATCCATTCGAAAACGGCCATTTCGCGGCTGACGACAATGACGCCGGCATCGCTCATGCGGGCGAGGGCGAGTTCGACGTCATCGGGGTTGCGCGAGGCGACGGCGTCGGCGACGACGAAGACGTGCAGGCCGCGCTGGCGCAGTTCGATGGCGGTTTGCAGGACGCAGACGTGGGCTTCGATACCGGCGATGACGATCTGGCGGCGGTTCAGCCCCTCGATACGTGAGAGGCAGGCAGGCTCGGCGGCGCAGGAGAAGGCGGTTTTGCCGATGATGGCGTCATCGCTGAAGTGGGCGCGCAACTCGGGGACGGTGGGGCCGAGGCCCTGGGGGTATTGTTCGCTGCACAGCATGGGGATGGCCAGGTCTTTGGCCGCCCGCACCAGCCAGTCGCAATGGGCGACCAGGGTGTCGTGATCGGCAATGGCCGGCAGCAGCCTGGCCTGGACGTCGACCAGCAGCAGTGCCGATTCCTGAGGGTGTATCAACATGGCGGTGGCTCCTTTGCTTGTGAGTGGTGCTGGGCCGCGGGGTGGCACCCCCTGGGATCGCCGAGTTGCACTCGGCAATGCCGGCGACAAGCCGGCATCCCGCAAGCGAGCAGGGCATCACACCAGCCCTTGCTCGCTCAACTCGTATTTGACATAGGCATACGCCAGCGGCGCCATGATCAGCCCGGAGAGCCCGAATATGGCCTCCAGGACGAGCATGGCGATGAGCAGCTCCCAGGCCCGGGCGTTGATGTGGCTGCCGACGATGCGGGCGTTGAGCAGGTACTCCAGCTTGTGAATGATCACAAGATAGCCCAGCGATACGGCCGCGAGGGTGAAGGAGTGCGTCATGCTGACCAGGAAAATGGCGGTGTTGGAGATCAGGTTGCCGACCACCGGCAGGAGGCCGGCGATGAAGGTGATGGCGATCAGGGTTTTGACGAACGGCAGGTCGATGCCGTACAGCGGCAGCACGACGGCGAGGTAGATGCCGCTGAGTACGGTGTTGATAGCCGAGATGGGCACTTGCGCCAGCATGATGCGGCGGAAGGCCGTGGTCAGCCGGTCGGCGCGCTGGGCCAGGGCGAGGGCCAGCGGCTTGGTGCGGGTCAGTGAGGTGGCCTGGCGCAGTGCGATCATGCCGCCGATGATCAGCCCGGCGAGTACGTGGACGACGATGCGCAAGGTGTCGGTGCCGATGAGGCGGATCTGCTCGGCGTTGTCGCGGAACCAGGCGGCCATGGTTGCGCGAACGCCGTCGGCATCGGCGGGGAAGTAACTCACCACGGCCTCGGGGAGGATGCCCCGCAAGTCGTCCATGATGGTGGCCAGTTGGGTGAACAAGGTGGCGAGGTTGTCCGGCCCGCCGCGCAGGAAGACGCTGATGCCGATGCCGGCGAAGGTCAGTGCGGTGACGACGATGCTGGCCAGTACGCCCACCAGGACGAGCTTGATATAGCGGTTGTGGAGATAGGGAATACGCACCACACCGGCGAGCATGTTCACCAGATAGACCACCAGCAGCCCGGCCAGCAGGGCGCCGACCAGGTCCAGTGTCAGGACGGTCAGCAGGGCCAGGCCCATGAGGATCCAACTGGCGATTTGGTGTGCGGTGGGGGGTGGTGTTCGCGGTCGTTGTAGGTCGGCGCTCATGGACGGGACGGTGCACCTGGGGTCGTTGGGCTGTGGGGGTGTTCGTGTCGGCGGGGCGGACGTCGACGCTCAGGGGTCGCCTTCGGTCATGTCGATCAAGACCAGGGGCGGGTTCTCGCGTACCTGCACCGCGTCCAGGCGCTGCAACGGCAGGGCGGACGGGCCCGGTAGCGGTTCGATGTCATCGAGGATGGTGATCAACTTCGCATAGCGCTCCATGACCTGCGGTTCGATCTGCGCAAGCCACACGGGTGTGTTTCCATCCAGGCGCACCGCACTATCCCACAGCCGCAGCACGTCGCGCTTGCGGTATCCACGGGTGCGGACCATCGTCAGTGCCGGTTCGCGGCCCTCGTGGACCTGGGGCAGGGCGGGCAGGTCGGTCACGCTGGCCTGCGGGTTCAACCACTGGGTGGCCGACACCAGGGACAGCGGCGGGGCTTTCTGCCAGCCGACGGTGCCGAGGCTGGACTCGATCGCGGCCAGCGGGCCAACCCACTGTGCGATGAACCCATCCTCGCGCTCGCCGAACAGGTCGGAGCGCTGTTGTGGCAGATCGGCCCAGCCGCCGTTGCGCCAGTCGGCGGTGCTGATCTGGTGTGTGACCTGTACCGGCGCATAACGCGCCAGGTCGTGCTCGAGCCGCCACCAGACCCATGGCGGCAGCACCAGCGCCACCGTCAGCACGATGACCGCGGTCAGGCGCATCGCCGGCACCGGTGCCTCGCCATGGCGGCGATGCGGAACCGCCAGAAGCAGCGCCCAGGCGGTGCCCAGGCAGGCCCCGCCCAGCGTGTCGGTGAGCCAGTGCGCCCCCAGGTACAGCCGCGACAAGGCCATGGTGGTGATGACGGTCGTACACACAAGATAAATGCCCAACCGGCGCCAGACCGGCTGGGAACGCGCCAGCAGCAGCGCCAGGAACGTCGCCATCACCGCGATCATGGTCGCGTGGTTCGACGGAAACGCATACTGCGAAATGCCCTCGTACACGCTGTTGGGTCGAGAGACCGCAAACAGACTCTTGAAGAGCGTGCCGCTGACCACCGCGAACCCCGACGCAGCCAGCCAGTACCAAGCCGCCATCGGGCGCTGGCACAGCCGCAGGGTGATGAAGACGGTTATCGCCAGTGCCGTCTTCACCGGCCAGTCGCCCAGTTGCGTGATGACGATCATCAAACGGTCGCCCCAAGGGGTGCGCAGCTCGTTCAATGCCGCGAACACCGCCCGGTCCACCGGTGTCGGCAGCGCTCCCGTCAGCGCCGTGATCGACAAAGCGGCCATGAGGCCGATCAACAACAGAACGAACGCCCCGACGATCAGCGCCGGCGTCTCGTTGACCGCCGGGTCGAACAAAGAGCGGGCCAGCCGCTCCAGCACCGCATGGCCGCGGACCTTCTCCTGGATCAGCCGCATCCACACCTGCAACCGCGGCACACTGAACCGATAAACCGTGCGGACGATATAGGTGGCGACGATCACCGCGGTCATCGCCACCAGCAGCAGAACGACCAGACGCCACGCCACCTGACCGGCCAGCGCCAAAGACGCCCCCACGACCATACCCGGCAGCAGATACGCCGGCGCCCACAGCACCGCCGAGAGCACATTCACCACCGTAAAGCGCCAGAACGGCATGTGCAGCATGCCCGCCACCGCCGGCACCACCGCCCGCAACGGACCGACGAAACGGCCCATGACCACACTCTTGCCGCCATGGCGCTGCACGAACGACCGGCCGCGCTCCAACAGACCGGGATAACGCGACAGCGGCCACATGCCGCTGAGCCGTTCGCGGAACACCCGCCCGAGCGCAAAACTCAAGCCATCGCCGGCAATGGCCCCGGCACTGGCGCAGGCCCAGGCCACGCCGAAATCCACCGCCCCCAGCGCCACCAGCGCACCGAAGCCGATCATCAACGCCGCCCCCGGCAACACCATGCCGATGAGCACCAGGGACTCGCCGAAGGCCACCAGCGCAATCACCAGCCCCACCCA
>CBFGWV010000244.1:0-7305 GCA_965652545.1 uncultured Candidatus Competibacteraceae bacterium
CATGCCGACTATCACACGCTGTCTCGGCGCCGCCATCGTCACCGGCTTGCTGGCGCTGACACCGGCGCACGCCGTCTCGCCCTACGACAAGGTGGAGAAAATCTACCAAGGCTCGGAAACCGTCGTCGGCGAGGCTCTGGTTTTTCCACAGGAGTCGCCGGAAGTCGAGGCCTTGATCATCACCATGGACCCGGGCGAGGCGACACAATGGCACCAGCACGGCACGCCGCTGTTCGGCTACATTCTCGAAGGCGAGTTGACCGTCACCTACGAGGGGCACGGCGAGCGTCACTACAAAGCCGGCGACGGCTTTCTGGAGGCGATGCACGTGACCCACCGCGGTGTGAATACCGGGTCGACGCCCTGCCGGATCATGGCCGTGTTCATGACCGGTAAGGACGGCGAATTGACGATACCGGAGCAGGCACCGCCCCAGTAGTGGGCGCGTTCAGGCAGCAATGGGCGCGGTCGCCACGTCGTCGCCGCGTCGGCTCACGTTGATGTTGTGACGCGCGATCTTCTCCGCCAGGTCGGCGCCCAGCGCGGAGTACATGACCGCATGCAGCGCCGGGTCGCGTGACATACGGGCGCGCGTCGTGGCCGAGTCCCAGGCCAGGAGGCGGGCGCCGCCACCCTCATCGTCCGCGACCACCTGGGCGGACGCACCGGCGGGGCGCTTGGCCACGAAGCCGATCTCCCCGACGAACTGCCCAGGTCCCAGGTAACAGATCAGCCGCCCTGCGCAGGAGACGCGTACACGCCCGCGCAGGATGATGTACACGCACGGCGAGGACTCGCCCGCGGTCACCAGGGTATCGCCCACGGCGGCGTCCACCCACCGGCCGCGACGCATCAGGCGACGCGCCAGTGTGCGGTCCAACGAGGGGAAGGCGACATCGAACAACGCGGCCTCGTCGGCGCTCATCCGCTGCAGGCGCCGCTCATAGATCAAACGCAGTGCATGTCCGCCGTTGATCGCCATGAACACCGCATACCAGGGCAGCAGTTGCAACATCGCGTCCGGGCCACGCATAAGCGCCGTAACGCTGAACACCAGATAACCGAGCACGGCGATCAGCCGCAGGTGGAGGATATCGCGCAGCAGGAAGGCCAACGCCGACAAGGCGAAGCCGACGTTCATCAGCACCGATAGCGGCACCAGAGTAGTAAGCGTCTCGATCATTTGCGTGTCTTTGATTGGAACCGTGCCCATGCACCGATCACACCGGTCACAAGGCCAAGCACAAGCAGTGCCCAGCCGCCAAGCGTCGGTATCGGCGGTACGCCACCGATACCCTGCGGGTCCTCGAATGCACCAATGTCCACACGCCCGCCGACCACGCGCGAGGCGCCGTCCAGGTCGACGACGATGTCGCCGGGCACCGCGCTGTCGCTGCCGGCATTGATGGCCGGCGACCCGGCGAGCAGGCGAAAGTCCCCACCCCCCACCAGGCGCGGGTCGGCGAACACCGTACCCAGCCCCGGGGTGAACGCATCGCGGCCGTTGCCGAACACCAGATTGCCGCGGTTGGCTACGGTGGGCAGCTCGTCCTCGCCGATGGACAACCCGCCATCGCTGTTGAACGCCACCAGATTGTTGGCCACCAGGGCATCGACTGTAGCCCCCAGGTCGACTCGGGCGTCCACACGCAAGCCCGTCTCGTTTGCGACGACGGTGTTGTTGATGATCTGGGCGCTGATCCGGGTGTCCTCGCCCGAAGCCGACACCACCAAACCGCCGACCGCTCCGGCGATATCCTCCTGCCCGGTCACCACATTGTTGATCACCCGGACCTGAAGACCGGCCGCGGGGCTGCCGGCGGTGGCCGTCACCAGAATGCCATTGGTGGTGCCGGGAGCGGCCACGCGGTTGCCGATGACATCGGCCCGCATGAACTCGCCGAAACCATTGCGCACAGCGATCCCCTCGCCCTGCCCGCAGTCGGAGACCGTCACCCGGTTGCCGGCCACTGTGACCACGCTGGTGCCGGTATCGCGCGCGCCGGATGCCTCGATACCAGCGCACTGCGCACTGCGCCCGTCGCCGGTGATATCGACGACATTGTCGCGGACCTCCGCCACCACGTTTCCATAAGGCGGAAACGTACCGGAGTCGATGCGAAGACCTCGCGCAAAGCCACTGGCCGCCGTGATGCGATTGCCGGTGATGCGCACGTTCAGATCAGCCTCGCCCGGCGAGGCGCGCAGACCGCCGTCCAGCCGAAACCCGCTGAAATCGATGGTCGCCGGCTCCAGATCGCCGCTGCCCAGCGCCACGAAGCCGTCCAGCAGCGGGTCGAACCCGGCCGCGGGGCGCAGCGTCAGCGATTTGTCGACGTCCAGGCTCTCGGCGATGGTGGCGTTGGTCGCGACCAGGATCACATCGCCGGCGGCAGCGCCGTCGATGCAGGCCTGCAAGCCCGCGTCACAGGGCGCCACACCCGGGAACGTCAACGTGGCCGCCCCCGATACGGGGCTTACGATCCATGCCGCGAAACCGACGGCCGCCAAGCGCTTTGCTGAGTTCACACGCAGTATCCATGGTGTCACCGCGCACGGCGGTTTCGTTGATCGATAGGTCGGGGCCTGTCAGGCCCGCGCCTCCAGCACGATGTTGGTGGCCGTTTCCGTCGCCCGCCGCACATGGGTGAAGCCGGCTGCGCGCAGCACCTGTGTCAGCCGCCGTTCGCCGGCCTGGGCACCCAGGCACAGGCCGACCTCCTGCGCCCGCGAGGCCGGTACGCAAGCCAGCGTCGACATACCGTAGAACGCCGCCGCCAGGGGGTTGAGGTTGTCCTCCAGGCGGTCCTCGGCGCGCGGTTCGACCAGCATCAGGCAGCCGCCGGGGGCCAGGCGCTGGCGCAGATGGGCCGCCACGCCCTGCGGGTCGCCCATGTCGTGCAAGGCATCGAAGACGCAGATCAGGTCGTACCGTTGATCGCCCGGCAAAGCCCCGGCACGGGCCACCTCGAAGCGCGCATTGGCAAGGCCCGCCTCGGCCGCCTGACGCCGCGCCGCCTCGATGGAGGGCTCATGAAAGTCGAACCCTACGGCGCTCGCGTTCGGATACGCGCGGGCCATAATTACCGTCGAGGAACCCAGGCCGCAGCCGACATCGGCGATGACGCCGCCCTCGAGCAGGCGCTGGTGGACGCCCTCCAGCGAGGGGATCCAATGCTCGATGAGGTTGGCGCGGTAGCCGGCACGGAAGAACCGGTCGGTACCCTGAAAGCAACAGGCGTGATGCTCACCCCAATCGCGCCCGCGCCCGCTGCGAAAGACATCGAGCGCCGTCTCGTGAGTGGCGAACTGCGACACCACCGTCTGAAAGAACCCTTGCATGTCGGTGGGCGCCTCGTCCGCGGCGAACAAGGCCGCCTGCTCCGGGTTGAGGCTGAAGCGCTCGCTACCGGGGTCGTAGTCGACGTAACCCAGCGCGGCGTTGGCCGACAACCACTCGCGCAGGTAGCGCGCATCGACACCCACGGCACCGGCCAGGGTTTCTACCGTCTGCGGTCCGCCCGCGGCCAGCGCGCGGTACACACCGCTCTGGTCGCCGATATAGGCCATCAAAATGCCTATGGCACCGCTCACATCGCCGACCACCTTGTTGGCCAGCGTCTGCAGTTTGGTCATATCCAGATCACGCATGGACGCTTACCTCCTCACCACTGAAATCATTTCACCGACTATTTCGTTGATTTTGTCATCGAAAATCGGGTAAAAAAGAAGCCTGCTCACAGAGTGCAGGCGGGCCGTCATTGTGGTGGTCGCCGGTGCCCCGATGAAGACTCGGGACGCCGCCGTTCTTGATCGGAACGCCGCGTCACGACCTTGCCGGTTCGGCAACAAGGATTGATCCGTGTGGACGCACTATCAGATGTATTGCGAACCATCCGCCTGACCGGCGGTGTTTTTCTCGATGCCCGCTTCTCCGCCCCCTGGAGCATCCTCTCGCGTGTACTGCCCGAGGACTGCCGCGACTTCATCGCGCAGCCGGCACGCATCATTTCCTACCACTTCATGGCCGCCGGCGAGGCCTTGCTGCGCGTGGGCAACGATGTGCCGGTCAAAGTGCGGGCCGGCCAGATCATCATCCTGCCGCGCAACGACCCGCACACCTTCGCCAGCGAGCTGTCCACCATTCCGATCGACGCCCACAGGCTCATCCAGGCGCCCGCGGCCAATAGCCTGCCGTATATCGAGCACGGCGGCGGGGGTGCGCAAACACACATGCTGTGTGGCTTTCTCGGCAGCGCCGCGGCGGTCGACCCGCTGACCGCCACCTTGCCGCCGCTGCTGATCCTGGATGTCCGAGAGAGCGCCTGCGCCGAGTGGCTGATGCACAGCTTCCGCATGGGCGCCGGCGCCCTGGGCTCGGCGAGCAGCGGCAGCGCCCTGGTTCTGTCCAAACTGGCCGAGATGCTCTTCGCCGAGGCCATCCGCCGCTACGCCGACGACCTGCCGGCCGCAGCCACCGGTTGGCTGGCCGGCCTGCGCGACCCCGTCGTCGGGCGCAGTCTGGCCATTCTGCACACCCGCCTCAACGAGGCCTGGACGACCGAACGCCTGGCCGCCGAAGTCGCCTTGTCGCGCTCGGCGTTTGCCGAGCGCTTCACCGCCACCATCGGCCTGCCGCCGATGCGGTATCTGGCGAACTGGCGCGTCCAGTCGGCCGCCCATGCCCTGACCAGCGAGCGGGTATCCATCGCCGAGGCGGCCTATGAGGTCGGCTACGAATCGGAGGCGGCCTTCACCCGCGCGTTCAAGCGCGTGTTCGGCCTGCCCCCGGCTGCATGGCGCCGCGAGAGCGCCAACGCAAGCATCGCCATCCAGGCAGGGCACCCACCGGCACCCCGCCTGGCGGCATACGGCTAAGCGCGGCCGCGCGCGCGACAGGCCATACCGGCCAGCCCCGCCCCCAGTACCAGGGCCGCCAGCGGCCCGATGAGCGGCACCGGTGTCGGGCGCGGCGTCACCGACGACGCCGTCGCCGTACCCGATAGGCCCGCCGCCGTGCGTGGGGCGGGCGTGGCCACACCGTCGGCGGTTACGAGCAGTTCAGCCGTATAGCTGCCCTCTGTGGCGGCATCGAACCAGACGGTAGCCGTGCAGCGTGCACCCACGGGAATCGTCACCCCCACACAGCCGGCATCGCGACCGAACCCGGCAGCACCCGCCCCCTCCAGGGTCAACGCGGAAATCGTGATCGCCGCACTGCCGCTATTGATGATGGCCAAGCTGCGCTCGCGCCGCGGCGCGTTGCCGGCACGGTCGGCAAAGTCGATGGCCGGCGGGTCCAGCGTGACGGCACCGATGCCATCGGCGGCACTGCCGCTGCCGGTAAGGGCTACCCGCGGCCCCGCACCGCCATCACTGTCCTGCAACACCAGCACGGCTGTGCGTGCACCGGTGTCCGAGGGGCTGAAGCGTACGCCGATGTCGCACGTCCCGGCCGGGGCCAGGACGGTTCCACCGGCACAATCGCCCGATTCGCCCGCGAGGACGAAGTCGCCCGCGTGATCGCCATCCAACGCCGGGGCGAGCAAGACAAGCGACGCATCGCCGGTGTTGGTCACCGTCACCGCAAGGTCGGTGGAGCTGTCGCCAACCACCAGGTCGCCGAAATCAAGCGCTCCCGGCTCGACCGACAACACCGGGGCGGCGGCGTCCCCTGCCCACTCATACGCCCCCAGACTGATCAAACCGGCGTCCGGATCGCCATCGCCGTCCACCGCCAGCGGCCGGGCCAGCGCACGGAAATCACCGGGGGCGGGGCGCATCGTCGGCGGTTGCAGGGCGGGCAACGCCAGCACCCCGCCGGGGCTGTAGTCGGGCGATGCCGTACCGCTCACCCGTCCTTGATTACGCGCCAATGACGCGGCGACAAGACGAAGATCCAGCGTAGCGGGCGTCGCCAGTGCAATGTCCGCGAAAATCGGATCCGCCGGTGAGGCAAACACCGTCTCGACAAAGCCCGCCGGGAAATAATCGATCGTCGAGGGCGCCTGATAATCCGCCGGGTCCAGTGTAACGAGATTGCGCGAGCCGACGATCGTCCGGTCGCCGCGCATCCACTGCGCCTGGGTATCGCGCACCAACCGGAACGGCCCCTCATGCCCCCGGCTGATATAAAAGATGTTGTTGTGAGCCTCGAACGCATCGATCTGCGTCTGAAACCGGATGATCGTCGAGTACGGCGGAAACGCCGTCCCCATCACCGCCGTGTTATTGACAAACCGCACCCGCCCGCGCGAACCATAGCCGGTGCCATCGCCCCCGAAACGCAGCGCATTCGGGTTATCCGACAAATGCAGCAGCACATTACCGACGACATCCGCATCGCAGCGCGTACAGTCGAACTCCTGCATGCCCAACAAATCCAGCGAGTAAATCTGACTCCCGCTGGTCTCGATCCAGTTGTGGTACACCTCCGTGCGCTCCGAGCGCGACTTGATGCTCGACCCGCCGTTATTGTCATGGATATAGCTGCGCGTCACCCGCAGCACCGACCCGGGATACGCCGTCGGATCAGTGGCCACATAAATGGCATGCTTGGTATTGATCCCCGGCCCGCCCGGATGCCCGGTATCGTAGATCTCGGTCTGGTCGACGAACAACGACCCCGAGTCGTAATCCGCCCCCAAAATGCCGTGATAACGGCAGCCGTGGACACGCAGCCCGCGCAACGTCACGTCATGGGCATGATGAAACACACAGCGCTCACTGCCACCGGTCACCTCCAGCGACTCCACCACATAATGGTTCGAATGCTCGAACTGCAGCGTATTCGCCCCACCCTCCAACCGTGGGAGCTGCCCATTCACCGCCACCCCGCGAATGACAATGGGCTCATCCACCGTACCCGGGCGCGTAAACATCACCGGCTCGTACACCGCATCGCCCTGCACCGTGACCTCATCCCCCGGCGCAAGCAGCGGGGCAACCTCATGTAACTGCCGATACGTCTGCCCCGGCCCGACATCGAAGTTGGCTGCAACAGCGGTCGCCGGCAACACTGATGCAAACAACAGCAGCGAAAATAAACACGAACGTCGATCCGTCATGGATCCTATTTCCCCCATTTGTATTACCTCCAAGAAAACGCCCAAGCGGGCTCGAATTGCCAATGACCAACAAAAAACACCAACGAAAAACCACGCGGCCTCTCGACCGGCCATTGAAGTGAGCCTTCTGAATGGGGCAGGTCTCAGGCAGACCGTCGGCAGCATGGATGCTGCCGTCGAGCTCACACGGATGTGTTCACAGCGCGTCGGCCTGAGACCTGCCCCATTCAGAAGGCGG
>CBFGWV010000245.1:0-7297 GCA_965652545.1 uncultured Candidatus Competibacteraceae bacterium
CCCTCAGGGCGATTGCCCGGCGACAGCGATTCTCCCTGAGCCGACGCCGCTGCCGAGCCGATCGCGCACAGGGGTGCGCTCCTACGGGTGCCCGAATCGGCTGCGGCGGCAGCGTCAGGGCTAGTCGCGGAAATGGCGTCCCGGTTTTTGGCGGTGACTGTCTCTGGACCGGTGGCGTCGATTGATCCCGTCGCGGTGCAATGCCCGACTACGGCCCTTGTAGGAGCCCTGCCCTCAGGGCGATTGCCCGATGACGGCGATTCGCCCTGAGCCGACGCCGCTGCCGGGCCGATCGCGCACAGGGGTGCGCTCCTACGGGTGCCCGAATCGGTCGCCGCGACAGCGTCGAGGTCAGTTGCGGCGACGGTATCCCGGTTCGCGGCGGCGACAGTATCAGGGGTGGTGGTGGCAACGGTGCTCGGATCGGCGGCGGCGCCGGTCACATAACCCACCAGTTGCCGGCCCGTCGGGGCGTCGGCGGCGATGACCACCGCGTCGTCTACCGACGAGTGTTCGCGCAGCGCCGCCTCGATCTCACCCAGTTCGATGCGCAGGCCGCGGATCTTCACCTGGTAATCCAACCGGCCGAGGTACTCCAGGGCACCGTCGGCCCGCCAGCGCACGCGGTCGCCGGTGCGGTACAGACGACCGTCACTGAGCGGGTTGGGGACGAAGCGTTCCGCCGTCAGACCCGGCCGGCGATGATAGCCCCGCGCCAGGCCAATGCCACCGAGGTACAACTCCCCCGGCACCCCCACCGGCACCGGTTGCAGGCGCGTATCCAGGACGTGAGTGTCGATGCCCGCAATCGGACGGCCGATGGGCACGCCGGTGGCGGAGACCGGGGCATCGCCGCCGTCACACGTCCAGGCGGTGACATCGATCGCCGCTTCTGTCGGGCCGTAGAGGTTCTCAATGCGGGCCCGCGGAAGTCGGGCCTGGGCACGCTGGGCGAGATCCGCCGACAGCGCCTCGCCGCTGCACACCAGCAGGCGCACGCCAGCGCAGCCTTCGTCCACTCCGGCCCCGAGAAAGGCCTGCAACATCGACGGCACGAAGTGCACTACGGTGACCTGCTGATTTGTAATCAGCTGCGCCAGTGCCGCAGGGTCACGATGCACGCCGGGCTCGGCGACCACCAACCGCGCACCGATCATCAGTGGCCAGAAGAACTCCCAGACCGACACATCGAAACTGAACGGCGTCTTCTGCAGCACCCGGTCCGCGGGTTGCAAGCCATAGGCCTGCTGCATCCACGCCAAGCGGTTGGCCAGGGCGGCATGACGGTTGGCAGCGCCCTTGGGCAGCCCGGTGGAGCCGGAGGTGTAGATCACATAGGCCAGGTGCTCGCCGTTGAGCGGGATATCCGGATTACCCTCGGGCTGCCCGGTCAGGTCGAGCGTCTCCAGCACCACCACCCGCGTCGCCTCCTGGGCTTGTGGCAGACCCGAAACCGCCGCCTGCTGAGCCAGCAGCAAGGGGGCGCCGCTGTCGGCGAGCATGTGTGCCAGACGCTCCGCCGGATAATCCGGGTCCAACGGCACGTAGGCACCACCGGCCTTGAGGATGGCCAGCAAGGCGATCACCATCTCCACCGATCGCCAGGCCGCCACACCCACCAGCGTATCCGGCCCGACGCCCTGCCCGATGAGATAGGCCGCCAGACGGTTGGCACGGCGGTTGAGCTCGACATAGCTCAGCGACGTCCCGGCAAAGCGCACCGCGATGGCGTCGGGGGCTTGCAGGACCTGCCGCTCGAACATGCGGTGCACCGGCACATCCGAGGGTAGCGCGGGGCCACCGTGACCCCAGCGCGCAAGCTGCTTACGCTCGGTGTCACCAGGCAGGACGACGGCGTCCAGCCGGCTATCCGGCTGGGCGACGATGTGCGCCAGCACCCTCTGGTAATGCCCGGCCAGGCGTTCGATGGTCGCCGGCTCAAACAAGGCGGTGTTGTACTCCAGCGTGAGGTCGACGCCATCCTGCGCGATGCGCACATCCAGCGAGACGTCGAACTTCGCGCTGATGCTGTCGACCTCCAGTGGCTCCACCACCAGCCCCGGCAGCGTGAACCGCGGCGTCTCGTCGGCATTGCGCAGATTGAACAGCACCTGGAAGACGGGATTGCGATCGGCCGTGCGTTCGATCGCCATACCCTCCAGCACGCGCTCGATGGGGTAATCCGCGTGCTCCAGCGCCTGCATGGCCTCATCGCGCAACCGTGCGCACAATGCAGCCCCCGTCAGCCCGTCGTCCAATTGCACCGGGTAGACTTGCGTGCTGACGAAGAACCCCACCAGGTCCTGGATATCCGGATGGTTGCGAGCTGCGTTCGGCACGCCGACAACAAAGGCCTCTTGCCCGCTGTAGCGGGCCAGCACCACCTGCCAGGCAGCCAGGCACGCCACGAACGGCGACAGGCGCCGCTCCCGACAGAACCCGCGCAGTGCAAGGGCCAGCGACGCCGGCAAGCTGTACACCTGAGCCCGCCCCGCATGCGCCAGCACGGCCGGCCGCGGATGATCCGTGGGCAGATCGAGCACTGGGACAGCACTGCCGAGACGCTCAGCCCAATAGCGGCCCGCCGGGGTGTCTCCCGCGAAGCGCTCACGCTGCCAGGCGGCGAAGTCGGCGTACTGCACCGGTAGCGGCGGCAAGCCGGCATCGCCCTGGGCCAGCGCCTGTGCGTAGGCCTGGGACAGGTCGCGTATCAGGATGGCATTCGACCAGGCGTCGGAGACGATGTGGTGCAGGCTTACCAGCAGCACATGCGAGGTATCGGACGCGGACAGCAGGCTTGCCCGCAGCAGCGGCGCCCGGCTCAGATCGAAAGGCGTCCGCGCTGCCTCCTGTACGCGTTTGGCCAAATCAGCGGCGTCATCCAACAGTGCCGCGCAGCCCAGCGCGAACGCCGGCGTCGCCTCCACCACCTGCACCGGTACGCCGTCGCGCTCGATGAAGCGGGTGCGCAGAATCGCATGCCGTTCGAGCACCGCGTGGAATGCCTTCTCCAGCGCCGGCACATCCACCCGCCCGCGCAGCCGCAGCGCGCGCACCAGGTTATAGGCCACATCACCATCCGGGTCGATCTGGTTCAACAACCACAGCCGTTGCTGCGAAAACGACAACGGCGCCTCGACCGCCCCATGAGGCGGGATATCGGTGCCACCGGCGTCCTCGGCCAGCAACAAGGCCAGCAGCGCATCGTCCTGGTGTTCCGGCGCATGAGTCATCAGGGGGCGTCTCGTCAGGTCGCAAGGCAGTACCCGGAAAGACGAAGCGCGCAGGTGGGAATTTAGCCAAGGCGCCCTGGACCCTGCGTCTCACCGGGCGTCTTCACCGATCGATCATCGGGTCCATTTCGTTTGATCTGCGTCAAACCCCCTGCCTGCACGACGGTCATACCCTGTTAGACGCGACGCGTTCAGCGCAGGGACGAAGAACGCACCATTTGGATGGATGCCGATGGAGAGTTGTCATGTACAGGAAGATCATGGTCCCGGTGGACCTTCACCACACAGACAAACTGAATAAAGCCCTGGCGACGGCGGCAGATCTGTCGAAACACTATCAGGCGCCGGTACAACTGGTCGCGGTCACCACATCCGCGCCCAGTTCAATCGCACACAACCCGGAGGAGTTCTCG
Organism: uncultured Candidatus Competibacteraceae bacterium; assembly: GCA_965652545.1. Taxonomy (GTDB): domain Bacteria; phylum Pseudomonadota; class Gammaproteobacteria; order Competibacterales; family Competibacteraceae; genus CBFGWV01. Next base: position 3,647 of record CBFGWV010000245.1, read on the forward strand.
GCCAAGCTCCAGGCTTTCGCCGCCAGCGAGGGAGCGAAGTACGGCGTCGACTTCGGTGCGCATGCCGTCACCAGCCCCGATCCGTCGATCGACCTCGATGACAGGCTGGGCCGCGAGGCCACCGACATCGGTGCCGATCTGATCGTCATGGCCTCGCATGTCCCGGGTTTCGCCGAGCACATTTTTTCATCGAACGCCGGCTATCTGGCCGCTCATACGTCGATTTCGGTCTTCGTCGTCCGCTGAGGCTCCTCGGCGTCGCTTATGCCTGCGGCGGGCTGATCTTCTGTCCCAGCCCGCCGTCCACGGCAAACTTGGCACCGGTGGTGAACGTGGCATCGAAGGCCAGGAAGAGCACGGCGCTGGCGACCTCGTCCGGCGTGCCGTGGCGCTTCATTGGCGTGATCTGGTTGCCCAGAGCTTCGAAGGCGTCACGATCGGCCGCGGAGAGGCCGACCACGCCCTTGGTCGGCGTCTTGATGAAGCCGGGGGAGACGGTGTTGACGCGGATGCCGCGCGGCAAAAGTTCGGCGGCGAATCCAGAGGCGAACGAGGTCAATGCCGCCTTGGTCGCCGAGTACACGCTCATACCCGCCTCCCCGCCTTCGTCGGCCACCGACGAGGTGAACACGATCGCCCCGCCCGCGCGGATCAACGGCGCAAGCCGCTGCACCGTAAAGAAAGCGCCTTTGGTATTGACGTCGAACTGACGGTCATACGAGGCCTCCGTCACCTGGTCGAAAGGCGCCAACTCGGCCACGCCGAGGTTGATGTGCAACAGGTCGATGGTACCCAGCGTGTCCCTGATGATGTCGGCGAGTTCAGCGATGTCGGTCAGCTTGGAGGCATCGGAGCACACCACATGCGCCTGCCCGTCGAGCTGACCGCGTACCGTATCGATGTTGGTTGGGTTGCGGCCGGTCAACAGCACCTTCGCACCGCCGGCCAACAGGCGCGTGACCGTAGCCAGCCCCATCCCGTGGGTTCCCCCGATGATGACGGCGTTCTTTCCTTCGCAGTTGTACATGGGTTGCGTCCTCTTGGTCGTCAGCCGGAATTGGCGATAGCGAAAAGGTACGCATGTGAACGCCGCTTCAGTAGTCAGGCCGTCGTAGACTTATCGTCTACGTTTATGGACGCCTGAGACGTTCAATGCTGAATCTCAATGATCTCTATGTGTTCGTGCAGGTCGTCGACCATGGCGGCTTCGCGGCCGCCGGGCGCGCATTGGCCGTGCCGAAATCGACGCTCAGCAAGCGGGTGGCGGCATTGGAGCGGGAGCTCGGCGTGCGCTTGATCGACCGCTCGTCACGCCGGTTCGTGGTGACCGACGTGGGGGCGGATTTTCATCGCCATGCGTCGGCCATGCTGATCGAGGCCGAGGCGGCCGAGACCGTGGTCAAAGGTCGGTTGGCCGAGCCGACCGGCACGGTGAGAATCACCGCATCGGTGCCGACGACGCAGCTTCTGCTGGCGGAGCTGTTGCCGGGGCTGGCGCGAGCGTACCCGAAGATTCAGATCGTTTTGCACACCACCGACCGCTTTGTCGACATCGTCCAGGAGGGCTTCGATATCGCCGTGCGCGATCACTTTGGGCCGCTGCCCGACTCCGATCTGGTCCAGCGACGGGTGGGCTTCGAGCCGAACTATCTCGTGGCCGCGCCGGCTTACCTGGACGGTGTGGGCAAGCCGGCGCATCCAGACGAACTCGCGGACTACGATGGACTGTTGACCTCGTCCACCGCGACCGCCTGGCGGCTGCATCATGAGAATGGCGAACGTGCCGATGCGCATCCGCGCGTGCGATTCGTCGCCGACGAGGCATCCACGCTGCTTCACGCCGCAGCCGAGGGCCTGGGTATCACCACCTTGCCGCGCAAGTTGTGCCGTACGGGGCTGGCCGACGGCTCGCTGGAGCGGGTGTTGCCGGCATGGACGGAGGGCGGTGTGACGACCACCTTGCTCATGCCCTACCGGCGGGGGCAGTTGCCGGCGGTGCGGGTGGTGGTGGATTTCCTGGCCGGCGCGATTGCGGCGGACCCGGACTTGCGGGCGGGGGCCGGCTAGAGGCCGGCACCATCATCGGGCGATCGCCCTGAGGGCAGGGCTCCTACAGGTGCCGGTGGTGAGGTTCGGCGGCGCTTCGGGCACTCGCCCTGGGGGCAGGGCTCCTACAGGTGCCGGTGGTGAGGTTCGGCGGCGCTTCGGGCAATCGCCCTGGGGGCAGGGCTCCTACGGGTGCCGGTAGCAAGGTTCGGCGCCTTGTCCGCTCTTGAACCCAGGCACCCGTAGGAGCCCACCCCCGTGGGCGATTGGCCCAGGTGAGGCGCCAAACCTAATACGCCCGGTGCCCTCGTCACCCGCTCAGTCGCCGGGCTCGATCTGCGCCTGGAGGTAGTTCTCCATTCCCACGGTGGCGATGAGGCTGCGCTGCGTCTCCAGCCAGTCCAGATGCTCTTCGCAGTGCTCGAGCAGGTCTTCCAGCAACTCGCGGCTTTGGAAGTCCGCGGCGGTTTCGCAGGCGGCAATGCCCTCGACCAGCAACGGGCGATGCACTGTAGCCTCGAACTTCAGATCGGCCTCGATGGCCTCAATGGCGTTTTCACCGATCGACAGCTTGCCCAGGTTTTGCAGATTGGGCAGGCCTTCGAGAAAGAGTACGCGCTCGATGAGATCGTCCGCTTCTTTCATGGTCTTGATCGAACGGTGATAGATGCGGTCGTTGAGCCGTTCGAAACCCCAGTTGCGGTGCATGCGTGCATGCAGAAAGTACTGGTTGATGGCCGTAAGCTCATTGGTCAGCACGCGGTTCAGTAATGCAATGATTTTCTTATCGCCTTGCATGGCTGTTCACCTATTCCGCACTACCGGGTTTCATCTGGCTTTGCAAATAATTCGCCACGCCAACGGACTTGATCAGACGCAACTGGCGTTCGAGCCAATACGCGTGATCCATTTCGGTATCGTCGAGCTGGACGCGCAGCATTTCGCGGGTGACGTAGTCCTGCTCTTTCTCGCAGATGGCGATGGCGGCTTTCAGATCGCCGACGACTTTGTACTCCAGGGCGAGATCCGCCTCCAGCATCTCCTGCGGTGTCTGGCCGATGGTCAGCGGGTCGCGGGCACTCAGGTCGGGCTGGCCTTCCAGGAACAGGATGCGCTCGATGATGGCGCGTGCGTGCTCACGTTCGTGGTCGGATTCGTGGGACGCCTTGTCGGCGAGATGGTCCAAGCCCTGGTCGCGGAACATCTCCGCATGCAGAAGGTATTGATCCACGGCGGTTAATTCGCCCTTGAGCAGATCGTTCAGGAGGCGAATGATTTTCTTTTGACCTTTCATGGCGCGCGCCTCGGTTCGGTTGCGTTCGTAATGTGCGCCAATTGTCGCATCATGAGCCTATCGGGACAACGCAAGTATTTATTTTCAAACGAGTTTAATTCTCATTTAGAAGACGGTTCGCAATAGCCCAATCAGGCATCGACATTACAGCAGCATATGTCTCACTGCATGTATCGAGGACATTTGTATCGGGAGCGACCCACGCTTCTCGCCTTGAGCAGCCACCGCTGTGAGCCTGTGGACGAGCCGGTAGGTCGTGGGCCGACCGTCGGCAGCATGGATGCTGCCGTCGAGCTCACACGGACGTGTTC
>CBFGWV010000246.1:0-7276 GCA_965652545.1 uncultured Candidatus Competibacteraceae bacterium
AACCCCTCGCGCACGCGGTGGCCGCCGGTGAGCAGCCGCGCGCCGTTTGCCAGCGCATTCTGGACGTGGCGTTCAATCTTCTCGACCGCGCGGGCGTTGATCATGGGGCCGATCTGCGAGTCTTCGCGGTGCGCGGGGCCGACGGTGAGCGCCTGCACGCGGGCGGCCAGCTTCTGCGCGAAGGCCTCGTAGACCTGCTCGTGCACGTACACCCGGTTCGGGCTGACGCAGGTCTGCCCGCCGTTGCGGAATTTGGCCGCCATCAGGCCGTCGACGGCCGCATCGAGGTCGGCATCGTCGAACACGATGAAGGGTGCGTTGCCACCCAGCTCCAGTGACAGGCGCTTGAGCGTGCCCGCCGATTCGCGGGCCAGGTGTTTGCCCACGGCAGTGGAGCCGGTGAAGCTGATCTTGCGCACGCGGCTGTCGGCCAACCAGACATCGACGAGGTCGGCGACCTGCCCGCGCGAGGCGGTGACCATGTTCAGCACACCGGCCGGCACGCCGGCCTCCTGGGCCAGCGCGGCCAGTGCCAGGGCGGTCAGCGGTGTGTCTTCGGCCGGTTTGGCGACCACGGTGCAGCCGGTGGCCAGGGCGGGGGCGATCTTGCGCGCGATCATGGCCAGGGGGAAGTTCCACGGCGTGATCGCTGCGACCACGCCGACCGGCTCCTTGACCACCATCATCTTCCGCCCGCGCACCGGCTCGGGAATGATGTCGCCGTAGCTGCGTACGGCTTCGGCGGCGAACCAGGTCACGTAGGCGGCACCGTAGGCGACCTCGGCGCGCCCCTCGGCCAGCGGCTTGCCCTGTTCGCGGCTGATCAGTCGCGCCAGGTCCTCGCCGTTGGCCAGGATCAGCGCGTGCCAGCGCTGGATGATGGCGGCGCGCTCGCGGGCGGGGGTCGCCCGCCAGGGGCCGAAGGCCCGCTGGGCGGCGTCGACGGCGGCCTGCGCATCGGCGGCGGTGCTGTCGGGGACCTCGGCAAAGGCCTCGTCGGTGGCCGGGTCGAGGACCGCGTAGCGGGCGCCTGCGACGCTGTCGCACCACTGGCCGTCGATGAGGTTGCCGGTTCGTATCAAGTCGGGACGTTCGAGTGTCAGGGGCATGTCAGCCATCTCATTGGGTGGAGTCGAAATCGCCGGCCAGTGCATCGGCAATCGCCTGGCCCATCTGCGTGGTGGAGGCGTCGCCGCCGAGGTCCGGGGTGCACGATGACCCGCCGCGCAGCACCTGCTCGATGGCCGTGACGATGGCATCGTGGGCTTGGCGGCAGGCGCCTTGGCCGTGGCCGAGGAAGTCCAACATCATCGCCCCCGACCAGATCGCACCCACGGGGTTGGCGATGTTGCGGCCGTAGATGTCGGGTGCCGAGCCGTGCACGGGCTCGAACAGCGAAGGGAAGTGCCGCTCGGGGTTGAGGTTGGCCGACGGCGCCAGCCCCAGCGTGCCGGCGCAGGCCGGGCCGAGGTCGGAGAGGATGTCGCCGAAGAGGTTCGTGGCCACCACGACGTCGAAGCGCTGCGGCTGGAGCACGAAGCGTGCGCACAGCGCATCGATGTGCTGCTTCTCCCAGCGTACGTCGGGGTAGCGGCCGGCCATTTCGGCTGCGCGCGCGTCCCACCACGGCATGCTCACGGCCATACCGTTGCTCTTGGTGGCCACGGTGACGTGGCGGCGGCTGCGCTGTTGGGCGGCCTCGAAGGCGAAGGCCAGTACGCGTTCGGTGCCGTGGCGGCTGAACACCGACTCCTGGATCACCATCTCGCGTGGGGTGCCTTCGAACATGGTGCCGCCGAGGTTGGTGTATTCGCCCTCGGTGTTCTCGCGCACGATCAGCATGTCGATATCGCCGGCGCGGCGCCCGGCCAGCGGGCACGGCACACCCTCGAACAAACGCACCGGGCGCAGGTTGATGTACTGGTCGAACTCACGCCGGAACTTCAGCAGCGAGCCCCACAGCGAGATGTGGTCGGGGACGGTGTCCGGCCAGCCGACCGCGCCGAAGTAGATGGCGTCGACATCGGCCAGTTGGGCTTTCCAGTCATCGGGCATCATCGCGCCGGTGCGCTGGTAGTAGTCGCAGCTGGCCCATTCGATGTCACGGTAGTCGAGCGTGATGCCGAACAACTCGCCCGCGCGGTTGAGAACCCGCAGGCCCTCGGGGATGACTTCCTTACCGATGCCGTCTCCGGGGATGACGGCGATTTTGAAACGTTGCGCCATGAGTTTGACCTCCTGTGAGTGGACCGCTCAGCGCAGGGCGGCGCGAACGGCCGGTTGTGCGTACACGGCATTCAGCGTACGCCCCAGGCGCTCGAACATCAGGTCGAAATCACCTTGCGTGTAGCAAAGAGCGGGGGCGAGCCCGATCACGTTGTCCGCGAATGCGCGCAGGACGATGCCGTTGTCGTAAGCGGCCTCGAACAGCCGGTCGGCGAGCTTCAGCGCGGGGTCGAAGCGCGCCTTGGTGGCTTTGTCGGCGACCAGTTCCAGCGCACCGACCAGCCCGCGGCTGCGGGCATCGCCCACCAGCGGGTGATCCAGCAGCGCCTGTAAGCCGTGTTCGAAACGCGGCGCCACGGCTTGGCCGTTGGCGAGCAGGCCGCCTTCGTCATACAAACGCAGCACCTCCAACGCCACCGCTGCACTGACCGGATGGGCGGAGTAGGTGTACCCGTGGCCGACCGGCAGGCCTGAGCCGTCACTCTCGGCCAGGGTCTGGTAGATGGCCTCGCTCATCAGCACCGCGCCCATCGGGGCGTAGCCGGCAGTCAGGCCTTTGGCCACGGTCATCAGGTCCGGTTCGACGCGTTCGGCCTCGCAGGCGAACATCGGCCCGGTGCGGCCAAAGCCGGTGATCACTTCGTCGGCCACGAACAGGATGTCCAGCGCGCGGCAGGCCTCGCGCATGGCCTTGAGCCAGCCGACCGGCGGCACGATCACCCCGCCGGAGCCTTGAATCGGCTCGCAGAAGAACGCGGCCACGTGCTCGCGCCCGATCGTCGCCACCTTGTCGTGCAAGGCGGCGACGGAGGCCTCGATGATCGCCGCGGTGTCGGTGCCGACCGGGTTGCGGTACGGGTAGGGCGAGGGGATGGTGTGCTGGGTGGGCAGGGGCAGGTCGAAATTGCGGTGGAACACCGGCAGGGCGGTGAGGCCGGCGCCTTGCGAGGACGAGCCGTGGTAGCCGCGCTCGATCGAGATGAACTGCTTTTTCTGCGGCTTACCCAGCGCGTTGAAGTAGTGGACGATGAAGCGGATGGCCGAGTCGACGGCATCGGACCCGCCCAGGGTGAAGTACACCCGGCGCAGCGAGGGCGGCGCCAGGTCCACCAGCTTGGCCGCCAGACGGATGGCCGGCTCGGAGCCAAAGTGAAAGTACCCGGTCGCATACGGCAACTGGCGCATCTGTGCCTCGGCCGCGCGCACGATGCTCTCGTGCCCGTAGCCGGTGTTGACGCACCACAGGCCGGAGAAGGCATCGATCAACTCGTGGCCGTTGCGGTCGCGCAAGTAGGCGCCGTGGCCGGACTCGAGCACGGTCACGCCGTGGCGCTCGTGGGTGCGGTAGTTGATGACCGGGTGGATCAGGTGATCGCGATCGAGCGCGACAAGCGGGTCGGTGTGCATGGCGGGTCTACCATCGGTGATGTGCATGGGGGGCGTCGCGTCAATAGCCGCGCTGGCGGTCGATCAGCCCGATGAGCGGGCGACCGTCGCGGTGGCGGCGGATGTTCTCGAGCACCGCCTCCACGGCCGTTTCCGGCTGGGTCATGCTGGCGACATGCGGCGTGAGCATGATCCGCGGGTGCTGCCAGAAGGGGTGATCGGTCGGCAGCGGCTCGGTGTTGAACACATCGAGAATCGCGCTCGACAACTGGCCGCTATCGAGCGCCTCGAGCAGCTCGTCGTCGACCAGGTGCCCGCCGCGGCCGATGTTGATCAACACCGCCCCGGGCGGCAGTTGCTCGAACAACGGGCGCGACAGGATGCCGCGGGTGGCCTCGGTCAGCGGCAGCAGGCACAGCAGGATGTCGCTGCGCGCGAGCATCGCCGTCAGGCCATCCTCGCCGGCGAAACACTCCACGCCCGGCAACCGGTACTGGGACCGGCTCCAGCCGGCGCACTGGAAGCCGAAGCCGCGCAGTGAACGCAGCACCGCCTGCCCCATCACCCCCATACCGAGCACGCCGATGCGGCGCTCGGCGGCCGGACGCACGCGGATCGGCTCCCAGGCCGCGCGGCGCTGGGCATCGGCATAGCGGAGCCAGTCACGGTGTACGCTGAGCACCGCCAGCGTGGCGTACTCGACCACACCGGCCACCAGCCCCGATTCGATCATACGGACCACCGGCACCTGGGGCGGTACGCGGTCGATGTGGAACTGATCGATACCCGCACCCGTGGAGAACACCAGTTCTACATTGGGGAATCGCTCGCCGACGTTCTCCGGTGCCTCCCAGGCGGCCAGGTAGCGCACCGTGGCCGGGTCGCCGGTGAACGGCCATTGGTGGAAGACGATCTCCGGGGCGCGCTCGGCGAACAGCGTGGCCCATTGGGCGCCACGGGCCGGGTCGGCCTTGTAGACGAAGTTCATGGGTTATCTCCGCATGGTCGCGGTCAGCCGATCGCCTGACTGACGACGGCGAACTGGTGGATGCGCGGGTCGCTCTGCGGGGGCGCGCCGCGAACCATCGTGACCACCGGTTCGACCAGGCCTAAGCCGAGGTCCTCCAGGTAAGCCCCCAGGTCGCTGGTTTCGGGCACGTCGATACGCACGAAGCCACCGACCCGGCGCGCGACGAGGTGGCTGATCAAGGCTTTGGCGCGGGAGCGGTCGGGCGCGACTACGGGGCCGATCACATCGCCGCGGCCGAAGCGGCGCAGCAGGGCGAAGCCGATCGGCCCCTGGTCATCGGCGATGACGATGCCCTCGGCGACTGCCAGCAACGCCTGCAGAACGGTCCGCCGGGGCATGCCGGTGGCGAGTTCGGCGAGCGTGGCGAGTGCCTCGGCATCGTCCGCGGCGATCGGCCGGATGCGCTCACCGGCGGGCAATGCCAGCAGCCGGCACTCCCGCGCGATGCCCTGGTGCTGGTGGATCCGGCCGGTCGGCGCGAAGCCCAGACGCTCGTAGAGCGGCTGTCCGGCGGCCGTGGCATTGAGCAGCGTGCTGCGCGCGCCGATGGTTTCGAGCAACAGGGTCATCAGCGCCCGGCCGATGCCGTTGCCTTGCGCCTGCGCTGCGACGATGACCATGCCCAGCGATGCGTGATTCTCGCCATACATCCAGCACAGGGCCGTACCCAGAACCTCGCCCTCGCGTTCGGCGACCACACCGCTGCCGAGGCGGTAGAGGAAATGCAAGTCGTCGGGGCGGTAGGGCCAAGCCACCGCCTGCGAGAGTCGATGGGCGGCAGGTAAGTCGGATTCCAGCATGGGCCGATAGTCTATTCGAAGCTGGGTGTCTTGCGATGTCATGGCCGTTGGGCTCCCGGATGTTCTTTTTCAATAGCGCCGTGGCCATAGTGTATGGGCGTGCAAGCGGCACAAACCGCCAACGATTCCCTTCGCGCAGCCGTTTCGTTTCGAATCGCTTATCCCCCTCGGCACAAAATGCCATCGCGCCAGGGGGAGGGTGTCGGGGCGCTTCTTTTGGGGGTGGCGGCCAGGCGTATTCCGGCGGCCATAACCTGTCGCGGTGGTGGCTTATGCTGAAACGGGGGTGGCTTGCCGAAGAAAATGCCACCACCTTGAGAACCACCGCAGCTTCTGATCGTTCGCGGGCGATAGAATGCGTCATCGCTTGATAGGAGAGCACCGCATGCCCGCCCCGCTTCAGCTTATCGACACCACACCGGTGTTGCCCGAGTCGGCCGATGTCGTCGTTATCGGTGGCGGTATCGTCGGTGTATTTACCGCGTATTATCTGGCGCGGCGTAACATCCGGGTGGCATTGCTGGAAAAAGGACGCATCGGCGCCGAACAATCCAGCCGCAATTGGGGCTGGTGCCGTCAGCAGAACCGCGATGCCCGCGAATTGCCCATTGCAACCGAAAGCCTCGGCTTATGGGAGCGGTTTGGCAACGAAACCGGGGAGGATACCGGCTTCAGTCGCTGTGGCCTGCTTTACCTGAGCGACAACGAGGCGGAAATCGACGGCTGGGCACGCTGGTGCGCATTCGCCAAGGGCATGGGGGTGACGACCCATGTACTCGGCGCCCAGGACGCGGCGGCTTACGGGCAGGCCACGGGCAAGCGCTGGAAGGGCGGCGTGTTCTCGCCCACCGATGGCACGGCCGACCCCTCGCGCGCCGCGCCGGCGGTCGCCCGCGCCATCCTCAAGGCCGGCGGCAGCGTGCACCAGATGTGCGCGGCCCGCGGTATCGAAACCGAGGCCGGCCGGGTCAGTGCGGTAATCACCGAGGCCGGGACCATCCGCACCCGGACCGTGGTAATGGCCGGGGGGGCCTGGGCCTCGTCGTTTTGTCGGCAACTCGGCGTTCGCTTCCCCCAGGCGTCGGTGCGCTCGTCGATTCTCTCACTCGCCCCCGGGGCCGAGGGGCTGCCGGCGGCGCTGCATACCGCCGCCGTCTCGGTGACCCGTCGTGGCGATGGCGGGCACACCCTGGCGATCAGCGGGCACGCCAGCGTGGACCCGACCCCGCAGCAACTGCGCTTCGCCAAGCACTTCGTGCCGATGTTCGCGCGGCGCTGGCGCAATCTGACCGTCGGCTCGCTGCAGGGCTGGCAGGCGGGGCACGAAACGCGCTCCCGCTGGCGGCTCGATGCGCCCACCCCGATGGAGCGCAATCGCATCCTCGACCCACGCCCCAACCGCCGGTTGATCGACGAGACGCTGCGCCGCGCCCGCCGCCTGCTGCCGGCACTGGAGCGCACCGAGGTGCAAGCGGCCTGGGCCGGCTACATCGACAGCACGCCCGATGGCGTGCCGGTCATCGGTGAGGTGGCGGGCGTGCCGGGTTTCATGCTCGCGGCCGGCTTCAGCGGGCACGGCTTCGGCATCGGGCCCGGCGCCGGGCACTTGGCGGCGGATCTGGTGACCGGTTCACGGCCGCTGATCGACCCGGCCCCGTATCGGCTGGCGCGGTTTGAGTCCTCCGCGTGGGGGAAGGTGGCCGAGTTTTAACGACGCTTTATCCACGAGATCGTCACCAATGAGTCAAGCATCACACCACTAATAAAACGAGCGGCACCGTTGAAACGAGCGGCACAGTAGGATGGGTCGAGCGCAGCGATACCCATCAGCCGC
>CBFGWV010000247.1:0-7249 GCA_965652545.1 uncultured Candidatus Competibacteraceae bacterium
TACATCACCCATGATCAATCCGAGGCCCTGGTCATGTCCGACCATGTGGCCGTGATGAACGCCGGCCGCTTCGAGCAGATCGGCACCCCGCAGGCGCTGTACCACAGCCCGCAGACCGCGTTCGTCGCCGGCTTCGTCGGCGACAGCAACCGCTGGAGCGGGCGCATCGCGTCGGTCGACGGCGCCAGCGCCCGCGTCGATACCGACGCCGGTGCATTCACCGGCGTTGCCGGCGGCACGGGCAACACCCTCACCGGCGGCGACCGCGTCGAGGTGTTCGTACGCCCCGAGGCCATCGCCATCACCCGCAAGAACCTCATCGGCACGACGAGCGACGCCCCGTTGAACCGCATCGACGGCATGGTCGACAGCCTGCTGTTCAACGGCGCGGCCAGCCGCGTGCTGGTGCGGACGGCCGGCGATCAGTTGATCGAGGCGGACTTCCCGCAGACCGGCCCGAACGCCGACCTGAAGGCCGGCGAGGCCGTGCAACTGGCCTGGGCACGCGAGCACACCCGTTTGTTCCGGCAGGCGGGGTGACCGGACCATGGCCAACGCCGATGCCCGCAAACTGTCGCTGTTCCTACTGCTGACGCCGTTTCTGCTGTGGATTCTGCTGCTGATCGTGCTGCCGCATTTCGGCATCGCCGGGTTGTCGCTGCGCGAGAAAGTCGCCCCGCGCGTGTACACGACGAGCTTTGCCAACTACATCGACTTCATCAAGGAGCCGATCTACTGGAACACCTTGCTGCGCACCGCGGTGATCTCGATCCTGGTCACCGTGCTGACGCTGTTCATCGGGTTTCCCATCGCCTATTACATCGCCAAGGTGGCGCGCCAACGCTCGCGCGCGGCTTTGTTCCTGCTGTGCCTGATCCCCTTGTGGGTGAGCGACCTGGTGCGCGCCTTCGGCTGGATCATTCTGCTGCGCGAAACCGGCGTGGTCTCGCAGTTCCTGCTCTGGACCGGGCTGATCAGCGTACCGATCGAGATGCTCTACAACGATGTGACCGTGGTCATGGGCCTGGTGTACACCGTGGTGCTGTTCATGATCGTGCCGCTGGTGTCGACGCTCGATGGCATGGACAACAGCTTGATCGAAGCCGGCTACAACCTCGGCGGCAGCCGCCTTACCGTGCTGCGTCGCATCGTCATCCCCTATGCCATGCCCGGTATCGTGGCCGGCTGCATCGTGGTGTTCATGCTCACCGCCGGCAGCTACCTGACCCCGGTGTTGCTGGGCGGCAAGAACAGCATGTGGTTCACCGAGCAGCTCTATAACCAGTTCATCACCCGCAACAACTGGGAGTTCGGCGCCACCTTCGGGATGCTGCTGCTGGTCTTCACCTCCCTGGCGGTGTGGCTTGGGCTGAAACTCAGCGGGCAGAAGCTCGCCACCACGGTTGCGAAACAATGAACGTCGCCGCCCCGCAGACACCGCTGCTGAAGTGGACGTATTTCGCCTACGTCGTAGCGTTTTTCATCTTTCTGGCCTCGCCGCTGATGGCCGCCAGCGTGTTCGCGTTCAACGACTCGCTGTTCCCGGCGTTGCCGTGGAACGGCTTCACCCTGGACTGGTTCTTCAACGACACCGAGCCCAAGCTGGGCATGTTCCACGACCGCCGCCTGCTGCGCGGCCTGGGCAACTCGCTGTACATCGGCGTCATCGTCTCGTTCATGTCGGTGGCCGTGGGCACCAGCAACGCCTTTTTGTTCGAGCGCTGCAACTTCCCCGGCAAGTCGTTCCTGTACGTGCTGATGGTCATCCCACTGGTGATCCCCGGCGTGATCCTGGGCATCTCCATCCTGGTGTTCGCCAGCATGCTGGCCAACGGTGCGGAACGGATGCTGGGGCTGGACCTCAGCCTGCTGCGGCCGGGCTTGTTCCTGGTGGTGCTGGGCCAGTTCTCGTTCCTCACCACCATCACCACGTTGGTGATCTCCGCCCGCTTGCGCAAGTTCGACATCTCGCTGGAAGAGGCTGCGCTGAACCTCGGCGCCAGTCGCCTGCGGGTGCTGCTGACCGTCACCCTGCCCTACCTGCGCCCGGCGCTGATCGCCGCCCTGCTGGTGGCCTTTCTGGTGTCGTTCGAGAACTTCAACACCACGTTGATGCTGGTGGGTTCGGATGCGCCACTGACCATCGTCATGTACGACCGTATCGCCAAGGCCGGGTCCACGCCGGTACTCAACGCCGTATCGTTCTTCCTCATCGTGGGCTCGGGCACGCTGGCACTGATCAGCGTGATCCTGCAACGGGAGAAGAAGGTCAAGACCGCCCCAGAGGCCTGATAGCCCCACCATGTCCCACTACGACTACATCGTCATCGGTGCCGGTTCGGCCGGCTGCGTGTTGGCCAACCGGCTCTCTGCCGACGGCCGCCACCGCGTCCTGCTGCTGGAGGCCGGCGGCAGCGACCGGCGTTTCTGGATCCGAACGCCCATCGGCTACGGCAAGACGTTCTACGACCGGCGCGTCAACTGGATGTACATGAGCGAGCCCGACCCCGGCACCGGCGGGCGTCCGGCCTACTGGCCGCGTGGCAAGGTGCTCGGCGGGTCGAGCTCGATCAACGCCATGGTGTACATCCGCGGCCAGCGCGAGGACTTTGACGACTGGGCGGCCTGCGGCAACCCCGGCTGGGGCTGGGCGGACGTACTGCCCTACTTCAAGAAATGCGAGAACAACAGCTTCGGTGCTGACGACTACCACGGCTGCGATGGGCCGCTGCACGTGTCGGACGTCTCGCGCAGCATGCACCCCCTGTGTCAGGTGTACCTCAAAGCCTGCGCCGAGCTGGGGCTCAAGACCGTTCGCGACCTCAACGGCGCCGACGCCGAGTGCGCCGGGCTGTACCAGATCACCACCCGCAGCGGCGTGCGCGCCTCGGCCGCCAGCGCCTACCTGCAACCGGCCCTGCGCCGGGCCAATCTTCAGGTCGTCACCGACGCCCATGCCACGCGGATCCTCTTCGAAGGCCGCACCGCCGTGGGCGTGGAGTACCTGCGCGGCGGGCAGCGGCATAGCGTGCGTGCGGCACGTGAGGTCATCCTAAGCGCCGGCGCGGTGAACTCACCGCAGTTGCTCCAGCTGTCCGGCGTCGGCCCCGGCGCGCTGCTACAAGGTCACGGGATCGACGTCGTCCTGGACGCCCCGGCGGTGGGTCGCAATCTCCAGGACCATATGGGCTTGGATTTTCTCTACCGCTCACGCCTGCCGACACTGAACAACCAGCTGTATCCGCTGTGGGGCAAGCTCTGGGCGGGTATGCGTTACGTGCTCGGTCGCAGCGGACCGCTGTCGCTGAGCGTCAACCAGGGCGGGGGCTTCGTGCGCAGCCGGCCGGACCTCGCCCGGCCCAACCTGCAGCTCTACTTCTCGCCGGTGAGCTACCTCAAAGCCCCACCGGGCAAGCGCCCGCTGATGAGCCCCGACCCGTACCCCGGGCTGCTGCTGGGCTACTCCGTGTGCCGGCCCACCAGCCGCGGGCATTTGCAGATCCGCTCCGCCGACCCGCTGGCCCCGCCGGCGATCCACCCCAACGCACTATCCACCGATCACGACATCGAGCACATGCTCGAAGGCTCGCGCTACATGCGCCGCCTGGCCGCCACACCGGCGTTCAGCGCGCTGTTGGAGGCCGAGCTCAAGCCCGGCCGGGACATCGACGGCGACGAGGCCTTGATCGCCGACATCCGCCAACGCAGTTCGACTGTCTTTCACCCCGTGAGCACCTGTGCCATGGGGCCGGATACCGCCCATTGCGTAGTTGACCACCGGCTCAAGGTGCATGGGCTTGATCGCCTGCGGGTAATCGATGCGTCGGTGTTTCCGTACGTGACCTCAGGCAACACCAACGCGCCGACGATGATGGTGGCGGAGAAAGGGGCGGAGATGGTGTTGGCGGGGGTGTAGGGTTCGGGTTTGCGGTGCAGTTTACCGCGTTCGCTTGCTTGATTATGTGAGCGAGCGCACTACTATGCCCCGTCATCTCGATCAGCCGCAACCTGCCCTTTTTCTTGCTTCCGTACGCGCCTTTCCCTTTCTTTCTCCTCAATGGACCGGATATCGTGCGGCCGCGTCCTATGAAACTGCTTTTCGTAGCAGTGCTCTATAAATTGAGGCAGCGGCATTTTCCACGGCTCTTGCTTATGATTCGCCAAGCCCCCCAGTTTCTTTGGGTTCATACCCAACTCCCGCGCCATCTGTACTTGCGCATGGGACAGACGATACTTCTTCCGCGCCTCGATCCATGGCCTAAGTTTCTGTGGAATAAAATCGGGTTTCGGCATCGACTATCCTCGCAACTCAGAGCTTATGCCACTCTTCAACTTTATCAAATTAACCGCGACCATCCTCGGCCCGTCGAATCCGCCTCTTGATCTGCCGGACCGCTATCTGTTCCAGACCTGCCCAACAGCCCCGGAACGGCGGCAACGACGCGATTAGCGTGGCAGATTCAGCATCACCGACACCCCGCAAGGCACAGACAACAGACGCACGTCGCACCTCGGACAACTCAACCGCCAGCAATCGGTGCAAGAACTCGCGGATTTCTCCTTCCACCGTTGGCGCTATGGTTGGAGCACCCTTGAACGACAGCAGCAAATTGAACCCGTCCGCGAGCCGAACGGCCAGTTTGACATTGCCCGCCGGCCGCTCGATCAATGGCCCGCCGATGGTAAGCATGGCGGACACACTCGCCACGGTCTTCAGCTCCACCAACACACTGATACAGAACTCGGCCGCCTCAGTTGAAGCTTTGGCGGTTTGTATCAAACCAGGGTACCCGTCCTCCAGGAATCGACAGACGGTGTCGGACCACCGCCCGAACGGAACGACGAGCTGGCGCCCGTCGCGGCCAGTATCTGACCATTCGTGCTCGGCCTTGAGGGCACGAAGGAAGGGCGCATCAGTTGCGTCACCGCGGTCAGCCACCTTCAGCAGGTCTTCAACCTCCAACGAGTAGTCCGCTGCCTTGCGCGACAGCGTCCGGCGTTGGGCAGCGGTCAAGCCCATGCACGTCTCCTTTTGCGGCTGATGCGTTCGTTGGGTTGCATGGTAAAGATATTGCAGGTCAAAGGGCCTCCAATTTCTCTCGGAGAATCTTCCGCATCGGCTTCCGCTTGATGGCAGGAAGCCCCATCCGCAACGTGCAAACTAGTAATAGACATCGACATCCGAGCGGTTGTCAAACGCAGGGCCAACCTTGAGCTCAAGTGCGTCCCCAATGATGAGTTGACGACCTCCCTTGAAGTCGAAGATCAAATAGTTCCACGGACACTTGTTTTCGCGCCGGAACCACTCGGCGACCGTGGCTTTGTTGTAGAAAGTATCACCCACCAATCTCTTCCTTTCCGGAATGGACTGGTCAATCAGAGCAATGGCGTACACAATATCGAGGTCTTTAAATGCAGTAGGCACGATGACGTTGTGTTGCTGACAGTAAGCCTCAATTCGCTTCCGAACGCTTATCTTCCGCTGACCGCTGACGATACTCATCGAGGTGCCTGACATAATTACCGATCCCGAGAACCAAACCGCACCCATACGAATGCTCGATCAACAGCAACGCAACAAGCATGCCTCATCACTTTGTTTGCTTCAAATGAATGCATTCCGGCTGGCCTCGGATCGTTGTCCAGTACTCAGCCCTTGCGTCCTCATCGATGTCGATTAAACTGCCGTACAATGTGTCACCGCCTCTTTTCTTCGGCCCAGAGATCCAAAAAAGTGCTCCGGTCTCTTCCTCGATGCAGTTGTACTTGTAACCGGATTTCGTTTTCAGGAAACGCTTTCCACTGTACACATACGAGCGCGTCGAGCGCGACATCTCCACCCAGCCAATGCGACCAGGGCCGTTCAGACCATCTAATTTGTTCTCAATGTACATGATGCGCTTCATGCGTCAACTCCTGGTCAAAATGCCTAACCAAGTATCGCCTATGTGCCATCTATGCACGGCCACCCCACGGACTTCGCAAGCTCAGGAGCGAGAAATTACTGGCTGAGCAGCAGGTGGCGAGATCGATGGTTATCCACAACTTGCTGTCGAACTTTGGTTGCCAGAATGTCCTCGCATCGTTGCCCAGCCTCAGCGTCGGGAATTTTCAACTGTCCGATGGGCAACAATTACATATTTTTGTCTGCGCTAGAAGAATGTTGGTTGAAAAAAATCCACGCTCAACCTAGAGTTACTGTGCTTGGCACCCTACCTGCCCCACGGAAGGGGCAGCAAGAATAACGCATGGACAATTATGATCTTTTAATCAGGACAACGAAATGCTGAAACATATTGCCCCCCTGCTATTAACCATAACCTCAATTTCTGCACTAGCGGATGAACAACAAAACTGCCGTGAATTAAGAGACACTTTCGCCTGCAACCTTGAAATCATTAGCGGAGTTACACTTGAAACGGAAGGCACCATTCTAAACGAACACAAAGAACACTTGGTCGATTTCATATCGCTGCGCATAAGAAACGATTTATCCATGCTCAAACTGGAGAGCCCACTAGATTTCCTACGCCTTCCTGGCGGTTTTGACGCACATGTAAAAGCCCTAAGAAACAGAGGTAGAATGGAATGTTTTGCGTGGGCGGAAAAAGCAAATGCTGGAATCATTTACTATACAGAGTGCGAACTCATCGGCAGCAGCAAATATTTTTCTGTATTATCAACTGACAGTTTTAAAGCAAGAACTCTCGGCCAAGCAGAACCCAGCAAATTCATAGCAAGCATAAACGACGGTTTCGAGGAGATAATCAAGAACATAAGCATCGAGTATTTGAAAACCATGGACAGAGAAGAGAAGTTAACCAGCTCACCGAGCGATAGCCAACTTAATGACACTGCCGAAGTCTTATCCAACAGAGATGCGGAGCAAGAAGCCATTTTCGCGAGAAACTGCAAAATCGCGCAAGAGAACTTGCAATTACTTCTCAGCAGCAACGACCTTCAGATCGTTGGAGATGATGGCAGCGCCAAGGTGCTGGGAGACGATTTACGCTCGGATCACATAGAGCAAACGCGAAGAGACATCAAGTACTTCTGCAGGCAATGAGCTGTGCAAAACATGGATAAGCGCCCCCAACACTCACTTGCCCACTATACACCCTATAAGCGGATGCAATTGCTAGTTGCTCGACCAGCACTGACTCGACGGCCTCGCGCTGCCTATCAATGCATTCATCGCCCGCAGCAGGACCTCTACATCACATTCGTAGTGGCCGCGGCAAAGACCCGG
>CBFGWV010000248.1:0-7187 GCA_965652545.1 uncultured Candidatus Competibacteraceae bacterium
AAACTGCACCCAACCAAGAGAAGAGAGAAGACCATGACCGACCACACCCGCCGTCTCGAACGGCTACTGGAACGCTACCGCGACGGCCGTATCAACCGTCGCCAGTTTCTCGGCCTTTTGGGCGCCGCCGGTGTGACCGCGGGGCTGATGGGCGGGCCGTTCAGCCGCGCCGCCTTCGCCCAGGCCAAGCCCGAGCAGGTGCGCTTCGACGGCTGGGGCGGCGTGGTGTCGGAGGCTTTCCGCAAGCATGCCTTCGACCCTTACCAGGAGGCCACCGGCATCAAGGTGGTCGATGGCACCTTCGGTGGCGCGGACGAGTACATCAGCCGCGTCAAAGCCGGCCAGCCGGGGGAGTACAACCTGGCGCACCTCTCCGGGGTGTTCGACTACGTGCGTTACCACAACCTAGAGCTCTCCAGCGAGCTCAATGAGGCCAACATCCCCAACCTCGCCAATGTGATCACTGCGCTGAACGACGTGTTGCGCGGGGTCACCGGCGGGACCTTGTCCGCCGTGCCCTACGACTACGGCACCACCAGCCTGGCCTACAACCGTAAATACATCAGCGATGAGGAGATGAAAGAAAAGGGCGCCAGCATCCTGGTCGACCCGGCCCACAAGGGCAAGATCGGCGGCTGGGCCGACTGGAAGACCCGCATCTGGTACGCCGCCCTGCAATCGGACCAGAACCCCAACGACATCCAGGACATGGATGCGGTCTGGAACAAGGTACGCGAGCACCGCGACCTGGCCTTGAAATACTGGACCTCCGGCGCCGAGCTCATGAGCCTGCTGGCCGAGGAGGAGATCCACGTCACCGAAGGCTGGTCCGGCCGCATCAAAGCCTTGCAGGACCAGGGTCACGACATCGGCTACTACGACCCGCCCGGCGGGCTGGGCTGGCAGGAGTGCATTTTCGTCATCAAGGGCAGTCCTATGGCCGCCTGCGAGGAGCTGCTCAACTTCATGCTCGAGCCGGCGGTGGCCATCGCCGTGGCCGAGGGGCAGAGCTATCCACCGTCGCTGGACCCGAACAAGGTTGACCTCGGCGCCATCGTGCCGACCTTGCCGGCCTTCGACCCCAGCGGCACCCTGGCCGGGCTCAATTTCTTCCAGCCCGACTACTGGAATGCCAACGAGCAGGACTGGTCCAAGACCTTCAGCCGCGTGCAGCGGGGGTACTAGGCATGCCTGGGGCCGGGCAGACCGGCGAAGCGGCCGTCCGGCTCGATGGGCTGGTGAAGCGTTTCGGCCCGTTTACGGCCTTGCATGCCATGGACCTGGTGTGCGAGGAGGGCAGCTTCATTACCTTTCTCGGCCCCTCGGGCTGCGGCAAGACGACGACCCTGCGCATGATCGCGGGGCTGGAATCGGCCACGGAGGGCGATATCGTCATCCGTGGCCGGCGGGTGAACGATGTACCCATCCACCGGCGTAACCTCGGGCTGGTGTTCCAGAACTACGCGTTGTTTCCGCACAAGAGTGTGTTCGACAACGTCGCCTTCGGTCTGAAGTACCGCAAAGTGTCGCGCTCGGACGTCGAAACCCGGGTGAAGGCCGCGCTGGAGCTGGTGCAACTGCCGCAGATGGCCGATCGCTACCCCGCGCAGCTCTCCGGTGGCCAGCAGCAGCGCATCGCGCTGGCCCGCGCCATCGTCATCGAGCCCGATGTCCTGCTGCTGGACGAGCCGCTGTCGGCCCTGGACGCCAACCTGCGCGAGGACATGCGCGTGGAGCTCAAGCGTATCCAGGCGCGCCTGGGGATCACCACGATCTTCGTCACCCACGACCAGTCCGAAGCCCTGGCCATGTCCGACCGCATCGTGGTGATGAGCGCCGGCCATGTCGAGCAGGTGGGGACGCCCGAGACGGTCTACAACCGGCCGGCCTCGGGCTTCGTGGCGCGCTTCCTCGGTAATGCCAACCTGCTGCCGGCGACGGTCGATGGGGCAGCCGGCGATCGGCGCCTGGCGGTCACCACGGACGGCGGCGACCGCTTCGTCTGCGACCCGGACGACGACAAGCCACGTGCCGCGGGCGACAGGGTCCAGTTGATGATGCGCGCCGAAAAGCTCCTGCTGGCGGCCGATCACACCTGGACGGATGATGTGAATGTCTTTCCCGCCACGGTGGACGCCGTGGATTACCAGGGCCAGGCGGCCCGCTATTTTCTCACCGCCGGCGGGCAGAGCCTGCAGGCGATCAATCCGATCGATCGGCACCCGTTTGCAGCCGGGTCCGAGGTCCAGGTGGCGGTCAAGCCCTGGGATTGCGTGCTGCTGGATGCCTGACACCAACCTCTATGAACGACTCGCGCAAACCGTCGCACCTGTTTTACCAAAGCCGTCAGCGTCGCCCGATGGTGGATCGGGCCGAGGGCATCTACCTGTGGGACACCGAGGGCCGTCGCTACATCGACGGCTCCAGCGGCGCCATGGTGGTCAACCTGGGGCACAGCAACCCACGGGTGCTGGCGGCTATGAAGACGCAGATGGACAAGGCCACCTTTGCCTATCGCCTGCACTTCGAGAACGCCCCGGCCGAGGACCTCGCCGCCACCCTGGCCGAGCGTATGCCGGCGGGGCTGGACCGGGTGTTTTTCGTCTCCGGCGGTTCGGAGGCGGTGGAGAGCGCCATCAAGCTGGCGCGCCAATACTGCCTGGCGACTGGCCAGGCCACACGCTACAAGGTCATCAGCCGTTTTCCGTCCTATCACGGCTCCAGTCTCGGGGCGCTGGCGCTCACCGGCACGGCCACCATGACCGCACCGTTCGCACCGATGATGGTGGAGATGCCGAAAATCCCCGCACCGACGGTGTATCTGGATCGGCACTGGTCCGACCCGGAAACCGCCGGAAATGGGTATGCCGACCTGCTGGAGGCGCAGATCCTGCGTGAGGGGCCATCCACGGTCATGGCCTTCATCATGGAGCCGGTCGGCGGGGCCAGCACCGGCGCCCTGGTGGCGCCGGACAGTTACTACACCCGCATCCGCGAGATCTGCGACCGCTACGGCATCCTCTTGATTTACGACGAGGTCATGACCGGCGCCGGGCGCACCGGCGCGTTCCTCGCCGCCGATCACTGGGCGCCGGATCCGGACATCATCTGCCTGTCCAAGGGCCTGGCCTCCGGCTATGCGCCCCTGGGCGCCATGGTCGCCCGGAACACCCTGGTCGAACCGGTGCTGGACCACGGCGGGTTCATCCACGGCTTCACCTACGCCGGCAACCCCCTGGCCTGCGCCGCCGGGCTGGCCGTGGTCAAGGAGATCGACGCCCAGGACTTGTGCGCCAACGCAGCGAGCATGGGCCGGCGGCTGATGGGTGCATTGCGGCAACTTCAGGATCGCTACCCGTTCATCGGCGATGTGCGTGGCAAGGGCCTGTTGACCGCCTTTGAGCTCGTGGCCGACCGCGACACGATGGCACCCCTGCCTGCGGAATGGATGGCCAACGTCAAGTTGGTGGAGATCGCCTACGCACGCGGGTTGATCATCTACTCGCGCCGTACCCGCGGCGGTCATTGCGGCGATCATTTCCTGGTCTGCCCGCCATTGATCATCCGCCCCGAACAGCTCGACGACCTGATCGAGCGTCTGGACGACAGCCTTGCCGAACTGGCGCAGGTCTTGAATCTTCCGCTGGGGGTGGCGGCGTGAAGCGGCGGCCGGTCATCATCAGCTGCGCGGTCACCGGGTCGGTGCACACACCGTCACTGAGCCCCTACCTGCCGTTTCGCCCCGAAGACATCGCCGCGCAGGCGGTGGCCGCCGTGCAGGCCGGGGCGGCGGTGCTCCATCTGCATGCGCGCGACCCGATCGATGGCCGGCCAAGCCCGGACCCGGCCTTGTTCCGCCAATTCGTGGACGTGATCCGGGCGCAGACCGACGCCGTGGTCAACATTACGACCGGCGGCGGGCAGGGCATGGACCTGACCGCCCGCAGCGCCGCGGCACGGGCACTCAAGCCCGAACTCGCCTCGCTCAACATGGGCAGCATGAACTTTGGCCTGTACCCCATTGCCGAGAAGCCGCGCGACTGGCGCTTCGACTGGGAGCAGCCGTTCCTGGCCGCGACCAAGGACTTCGTCTTTCGCAACAGCTTTGCCGATATCGAATGGCTGACCACCACCCTCGGTGCGCAAGGCACGCGCTTTGAGTTCGAGTGCTACGACATCGGGCATTTGTACAACCTGGCCCATGCGCTCGAGCGCGGTTGGGTGAAGCCGCCTTTGTTCGTGCAGTTCGTGCTGGGTATTCTTGGTGGCATCGGCGCGGATGGCGAAAACCTCGCCTTCATGAAACGCACCGCGGACAAGCTGTTCGGTGACAAGTACCGCTTTTCGGTCCTCGGCGCCGGTCGTCACCAGATGCCGCTGGCGGCCAGCTCGCTCGCCCTGGGCGGTCATGTCCGCGTGGGGCTGGAGGACAGCCTTACCCTGGCCCCGGGCGAGTTGGCCGAGTCCAACGCCGCCCAGGTCGCCCATGTGGTGGCCCTCATCCACCAACTCGGCGGCCGCCCGGCCACGCCCGACGAGGCGCGCGATCTGCTCGGGCTCAAGAGCCCATGAGGACGACCCTGGGAGCGCCGAGTTGCACTCGGCAGCCTGGCGAAGCCAGGCCATGGCCGCGGCGAGGACCGAGAGCGTGGCAGTTGCCAGCGCAAAGGTCCGGGTCCGACAAACGGCCGACTTTCAGTCGGCTGCCGAGTGCAACTCGGCGATCCCAGGGGGAAGGAAATGAACTCTAGAAAGGAGAACACCGCCTGATGCGTGCCTTCTACGACCCGGCTCAGCGCCGGCACTACCCCCGCAGCTTCCTGGTCAATGGCGCGCAGAAGCCCAACCCGGAACAGCCCGAGCGGGCCGATGCCCTGGTCGAGGCGCTCACCGGTGCCGGTGTACGGCCCGACGTGCCGCCCGATGCCGGGCTGGCCCCTATCGCCGCCGTGCACACGCCCGAATACGTCCAGTTTCTGGCCACCATCTACCCGCGCTGGCAGCGTATCGAGGGCGCCTCCGAGGAGGTCATCCCCAATATCCATCCCAACGGCCGCGGCGGCATGTACCCGGCCTCGGCCGTGGGCCAGGCCGGCTTTCACATGGCCGACACCGCCTGCCCGATGTCCGCCGACACCTGGGGCTCGGTGCGCGCCTCGGCCAACAGCGCCGTGGCTGCCGCCCGCGCCGTACTCGCCGGTGATCGCGCCGCCTATGCCCTGTGCCGGCCGCCCGGGCACCACGCCTTCGCCGACATGGCCGGCGGATTCTGTTACGTCAACAACAGCGCCGTCGCCGCCCAGGTCCTCCGCAGCCAGGGCAGCCGCGTCGCCATCGTCGACGTCGACTTGCACCACGGCAACGGCACTCAGGGCATCTTCTACGCCCGCGACGATGTCCTGACCGTCTCGGTGCATGCCGACCCGGTGCGCTACTACCCCTTCTTCTGGGGCCACGCCGCCGAGCGGGGGGCCGGGCCGGGAATGGGCTACAACCTCAACCTGCCCCTGCCCAGGGGCACCGCCGACGACGGCTTTCTGGAGGCACTGGCGGCCGGCCTCAAGCGCGTCGAGCACTTCGCCCCCGACGTGCTCGTCGTGGCCCTGGGGCTGGATGCCTTCGAAGGCGATCCGTTCGGCGGGCTGTCGGTCAGCACTCCCGGCTTCGCCCGCATCGGCACGGCTATCAAGGCACTCGGCCTGCCGACTGTCATCGTCCAAGAGGGTGGCTACCTGTGCGATGAACTGGGCGCGAACCTCATCAGCGCCTTATCGCCCTTCCTCGACGGAGCCTGAAATGACCGATGTCGACGTCATCGTCATCGGCGGTGGGATGGCTGGCGCCTCCCTGGGCGCCTTACTGGCCGCCGACCGGCGGGTATTGCTGCTGGAGGCCGAAGACCGGCCGGGGTTTCACAGTACCGGCCGATCCGCCGCCATATTCATCCAGAACTACGGCAACCGCGTCATCCGCAGCCTCAGCGCGGCCAGCCGTGTGTTCTACGATGCCCCGCCGGCGGGCTTCAGCGAACACCGCCTGCTCAACCCGCGCGGCATGTTATTCATAGCCGACGAGGCCTGTTCACCACTGCTCGATGCCCTGCTGGCCGAGGCCCAGGGCTTGTTCGAAGTCTCACCGGCCAAGGCGTTGGAGCGGGTGCCAATCCTGCGTCCCGAGGCCGTCACCCGCGCCGCCTACGAGGCAGACGCGATGGACATCGACGTCAATGCCGTCCACAGCGGCTACCTGCGCCTGTTCAAGCACCACGGCGGCGAACTCGTCACCCGCGCCCGCGTTCATGCCCTGGAGCGCAGCAACGGGCTGTGGACCGTCGCCAGCGACCAGGGCCGCTGGCGCGCCCCCGTCATCGTCAACGCCGCCGGTGCCTGGGCAGACAGCATCGCCGGCCTGGCCGGCCTCGCCGCACTGGGCCTGCAACCGCTCAAACGCACCGCCGCCATCGTCGTCCCCCCCGCCGACTACGACGTGCGCGGCTGGCCCTTGTTCGAAGACGTGGCCGAGCGTTGGTACAGCCGCCCCGAGGGCGGCAAGCTGATGGTCAGCCCCGTCGACGAAACCCCCGTCGAACCGCACGACGCCTTCGCCGACGACATGGACCTCGCCGAAGGCATCGACCGCTTCCAGCAGGCCGTCAACTTCGAGATCACCCGCGTCGAACGCAGTTGGGCGGGCTTGCGCACCTTCGCCCCCGACCGCACCCCCGTCGTCGGCTACGACCCGCGAGCGGAGGGGTTCTTCTGGTTTGCCGGCCAAGGCGGCTACGGCATCCAGATCGCCCCGGGCATGGCCTGGCTGGCGCGGGCGTTGCTTGCGGGCGAAGCTCTGTCGGACCCACTCGTCGAACAGGCCGTGGTGCCTGACCATCTGGGCGTCTCAAGGTTGCTGGGGCTGCAGTGAGCGGAGTGTCGGGCAAGGGACACGGTCCGCGAGACATGTAGCTGACATCTCCAGATCTGCACCGCAGGCGCAGCTCCAAAGCCTGGGGTAGCCGCTCAGCGTGGTTCAGCCGTCCCTGGGAGCACCGAGTTGCACTCGGTAGCCGAGCGCAGCTCGGCCATGCCTGGCCTCCGCAGTATGGTTCAGAGTGATCGCGGATCAACGTTCAAAGCCTATCAAGCGGCCGGCCTTTGGCCGGCTACCGAGTACAACTCGGTGCTCCCAGGGGC
>CBFGWV010000249.1:0-7182 GCA_965652545.1 uncultured Candidatus Competibacteraceae bacterium
AGCAACCTGGGCCTCAACGCCATCCAGGCCTGCGAAAACGGCGGTACCGTGCGCTTGCGCGCCGAAGCCGACGCCAGCGGCCATGTGATCGTCAGCGTCGACGACACCGGCTGCGGTATTCAGCCCGAACACGTGGCCGAGATACTCAACCCCTTCTTCACCACCAAGCCACGCGGTACCGGACTGGGCCTGCCCATCTGCGTGCAAATGGTCGAGGCCAACGGCGGCCAGTTCGAAATCAACAGCACAGCGGGTACCGGCACGTCGGTACGCCTGGTGTTTGCGCAGGCGGCGGACGATGTCATCGGGGAGACTGCATGCGCGCCATGACTGTGCTGATCGTCGACGACGAAACCTCGTTCATCCGCTCGCTGACCTACGCCTTGCGCGGCGAGGGTATCGAGGCCAAGGGTGCGGCCAGCGGTGAGGAGGCCCTCGCCCAGGTGGAGCGCGAACGTCCGGACATCGTGCTGCTCGATCTGCGCATGCCCGGCATGGGCGGTATGGAAACCCTCGCGGCCTTGCAGGCGATCGACCCAGGGCTGCCGGTGATCATGATCTCGGCCCACGGCGACACCCGGGCGGCCGTGCAGGCGGTGAAATCCGGCGCCGCCGACTACCTGAGCAAGCCCTTCGAGCTGGACGAGCTGCTGCACGCCCTCACCGCCACCCTCGACCGCGGCCGCCTGAGGCGCGAGCTCGACTACCACCGCCAGCGCAGCCACCCGCCCTCGGGGCTGCTGGGCGAGAGCCCGGCGATGGCCGGGCTGCGTGCGACCGTGCGCCGCATTGCCACCAGCAGCGCCGCACGCGTGCTCCTGCTCGGCGAGTCGGGTACCGGCAAGGCCTTGGTGGCGCGCGCCATTCATGCGGACAGCCCACGCAGCGCCGGCCCCTTCGTCGAGGTCAACTGCGCCGCCTTGCCCGAGCAGCTCATCGAGGCGGAACTCTTCGGTGCGGAGAAAGGCGCCTATACCGGTGCGCACCAAAAGCGCGAGGGGTTGGTGAGCCTGGCCGACAAAGGCAGCGTGTTTCTCGATGAAATCGGTGAGTTGCCCTTGGCCTTGCAGGCAAAATTTCTGCACTTCCTGGAGAACGGCGACTACCGCCCCGTGGGCGCCGGCCGCCAGCGCACCGCCGATGTGCGCGTGATCGCCGCCACCAACCGCGATCTGGTCGAGGACGTGGCCGACGGCCGCTTTCGCGAAGACTTGTATTACCGCCTCAACGTGATCACCGTCACCTTGCCGCCGCTGCGCCAGCGCGGGGCGGACATCCTGGTGCTCGCCGCCCATTTTGCCGATGCCCAGAGCCGCGAGGAGGGGTGCGCGCCGATCCGCTTCGACCGGGCCAGCGAGGCGATGCTCATTGCCCACCGTTGGCCGGGCAACGTGCGCGAGTTGAAGAACCTCATCGAACGCCTGACCATCCTCTATCCGGGTCAGGACATCACTGCCGAGCACCTGCCGCCGGAGTTCGGCGGCGACCTGCCGACGGCCGGCGACACTGACCAGACGTCCATCGAGTCGCGTCTGGAAGCCACCGAACGCCACCTGGTGTTGGATGCCCTGCACCGCAGTCACGGCCACAAGGGCCGGGCGGCGGGGCTGTTGGGTATTTCCCGTCACGCCCTCAAGCGACGCCTGCAACGCTTAGGGCTGGGCGAATCGGGCGATTGAGCGGCAGACGCGCATGGCGATGAGCGGTTTCCGCTCACATACCCGCCCAGCAACCGGGCAAAAACACCAAAGCGCCGTTCAATCAAGTAGTTGATTCGCTGGCACAGCCCTTGCAAAACCCCGTCCCACAGCACAAGACAGATGGATACACATCTGCTTGAGAGGGTTGGGACATGACTTCGCGCAAGCGATTGACTGGATTACTGGCAAGCCTCGCCATCGCCTCGACGCTGCCCCTGGGGGCGGCGCAGGCGACCCGTTTCGAACTCGGTGCCGAGGCGGCGAGCGCCGACTTCACCGTCGGCTGCATGTACCCGATGACCGGACGTGCGGCCGTCTACGGCAAGGACAGCATCGCCGGCATCCAGATCGCCCTGGACGACTTGGCGCGCGAGGCGGCCACCGGCCTGCCGGTACCCCGGATCCGCGTCATCGTCGACGACCCGCGCTCCAAGGCCTCGTACGCGGTGCGTCTGGCCGAGGACTTCATCCACCACGACGGTGCCCGCTTCCTCTGCGGCATCGTCAGCTCCGGCGTCGGCCATGCGGTCAGCGAGGTCTCGTTGCGCGAGCGGGTGATCATGGTCGGCACCGATCACGCCTCCTCGCGGCTGACCATCGAAGCCGCGCACCCTTATTACTTCCGCGTCACCAACGACACCTGGACCTCCAACGCCGCGGGCGCGCGCTATCTGCGCGATCTCAAGGCGCAAACCGGCTGGCGCCGCCTGGCCTTCATCGGACCCGACTACGACTACGGCCACGCCTCCTGGAGCGATATGCGCGAGGCCTTGGCCGAGCTCGGCGTGGACTACGAGATCGCCGCTGAACTGTGGCCCAAGCTCTACGAGCCGGACTACTCGATCTATATCGCCGCCCTGCTCGAGAGCGAGGCCGACGTGGTGGTCACCGCCCTGTGGGGCGGGGACTTCGTGGCCTTCATCAAACAGGCCTCGAGTACGCGCTTTTTCGACACCACGCGCCTGGCCAACTTCGACACCGGGGCCAACTACGAGGTGATGGTGGCCATCGGCGACAACCCACCGGCCGGGTTGATCCTCTCGGCGCGTCACCACAACAACTGGCCCGACACCCAGCGCAACCGGCGTTTCGTCGAGGCCTTCCACACCTTTACCGGGCGCTATCCGACCTACGCCGCCGAGGGCGCCTACAGCGGCATCCTGGCCATCGCCCGCGCGGTCGAGCGCGCCGGCGGGGCGGAGGATACGGCAGCGGTGATCGCCGCGCTCGAAGGGCTGGTGCTGCCGCTGCCGGAGGACCCGCCAGGCTTCGCCTCGTATATCGACCCGGACACCCACCAGATCGTCCAGGCCCAGGCCATCGGCACCGTGGTGCCCGATGCGCGCTTTCCACCGGCCACCCACATGACCGGCAACTGGTCGGTTTATTCCGCCGAAGACCTCAAACCCGGACCCGACCTGCTGCGCCGACGGCGCGAGGCCGCCCGCGGTGGGTCGGAGGCTTTGTAGCACAACGACAACATCGCTGGAGGACCCATGACCCATCACTCGACCCGTCCGCTCGCCGTCTCGCTGACCGCGCTGGCCCTGAGCCTGGGCGTCGCCCTGGCCGCACCGGCGCAGGCCCAGGACGGCACCTTCCGCGTCGGCATCGTCACCTTCCTCTCCGGTGGCGCCGCCGGGCCCTTCGGTATCCCTTCTGCCAATGCCGCCGAGGTCGTGGTCGCCGGGCTCAACGCCGGCGAGGTGCCCGCGCCCTACACGATGAAGGGCATCAACGGGCTGACCATCGAGACGGTGGTCATCGACGAGAACGGCGGGGCCACCAAACAGGTTGAGGAATACCGCAACCTGGTCCAGCGCCAGGGGGTGGATGCGGTCATCGGTTACGTGTCCTCGGGTGACTGCCTGGCCATCGCACCGGTGGCCGAGGAGCTCAAGACGCTCACCATCCTCTACGACTGCGGCACCCCGCGTGTCTTCGAGGAAAACGCCGACCCCAAGTATGTTTTCCGCACCGGGCTGGACGCCACGGCCGACAACGTGGCCGCCGCGCTGTACCTGGCCAAAACCATGCCTGGGATCACCCGGGTGGCCGGTATCCAGCAGAACTATGCCTGGGGCCAGGACAGCTGGGCCGACTTCACTGCCGCGATGACGCAGGTCATGCCGCAGGCGGAAGTCGTCGAGGCGCAGTTCCCTAAGATCTTCCAGGGCCAGTACGGGGCCGAGATCTCCGCCCTGTCGGTCAAGCGCCCGGAGGTGGTGCATTCGAGTTTCTGGGGCGGCGACATGGAGGCTTTCGTCCTCCAGGCCAATGCCCGCGGGCTGCTGGAAGACGCCACGGCGGTACTCACCACCGGCGAGTCGGCGCTCTCGCGCTTCGGCGATCAGGCCCCCGACGGGATGATCATCGGCGGCCGTGGCCCGTTCGGCGCCTTCGCCCCCGACAACGCGCTCAACACCTGGTTTACCAACGCCTATGAGGCGGAGTTCAGCGAAGCGCCCACCTATCCCTCCACCAAGATGGCTCAGGCCATCCTCGGCCTGAAACACGCGGTGGAGAAGGCCGCCGGCGCCGAGGGCGAGAAGCCTTCCACCGAGGCCATCATCGAAGCCCTGGCCGGGGCTGAGTTTGCCTCGCCCTCGGGCACCGTGCGCATGGCCCGCGCCAATGGCCACCAGGCCATGCAAGGCGTCTCCTACGGCCGTTACAAGAACGATGGCGGCAAGGGCACGCTCACCGACGTGATCGAATTCGCCGGCGAGTGCGTCACCCCACCCGACGGCACCACGCCGACGGCCTGGATCGAAGCGGGCATGCCCGGCGCCCAGTGCGACTGAGGCACTGAGCATCGCCATCGCGACCTCGAAACCGGCATGTAATCCCGCCGGTTTCGAGGGCCTGCCCACCATCCGGAAGCCAATCCGATGACAAGTCTTATCGCCGTTCTCATCGACGGCACCATCTACGCCTCGTGGCTGTTCCTGGTCGCCGCCGGACTGACGGTCATCTACGGGGTGATGCGTATCCTCAACATGGCCCATGGCAGCTTCTACGCCATCGGAGCCTATTGCGCCGCCTCGCTGGTCGGCTGGTACTTCAACGCCGGTACCGGTCCGGTATGGCTCAGCTACCTGTTGCTGCCGGTCTGCGCCCTGGGGGCGGGGCTGGTGGTGGGGCTGGCCATCGAGCGCGGCCTGCTGCGCTTCATGTACGGGCGAGACGAGATCCTCATGGTCATCGTCACTTATGCGCTGCTGCTCATCCTCGAGGACGTAATGAAGCTCGTCTGGGGGGTGAGCCCGTACTTCGCCTACCAGCCGTACACCGAGCTGGGACGCAGCGCCCTGGGTGGGCTGAAGGTCGCCAACTACGATTTGATGCTCATCGGCGTGTCGCTGTTCGTCGGTATCGCGCTGTGGGTGTGGCTGGAGCGCACCCGCCAGGGCAAGCTGCTGCGGGCGGTGATCCATGACCGGGAGATCGCCGCGGCCATGGGCGTGAACGTACGCCGCGCGTTCACATTGACCTTCATCATCGGCGCCACCCTCGGCGCCCTGGCCGGCGCCTTCACCGCCCCGGCCATCTCTGTCGTGCCCGGGTTGGGTGTGGAGGTCATTGTCCTGGCCTTCGCGGTGGTGGTCGTCGGTGGGCTGGGCAGTGTCGCCGGCGCGGCGGTCGGCGCACTGCTGGTGGGTCTGTGCCGAGCCGCGGCCGTGCACTACGCACCGGCCTTCGAGCTGTTCGTCATCTACGGGGTGATGTCCCTGGTGCTGGCGATCAAGCCGCAGGGGCTGTTCGGCCAGCTCACCGCGAGGAAGATCTGACATGGCGCGCGATCGGACGATTCCTGCCCTGGTGCTGCTCGCCGGGTTGCTGCTGGTGGCCAGCGCTTTCATCCCCGACTGGCTGGTGTTTCTGCTCACCCTGGCGCTGGCCAAGGCCCTGGTGGTCCAGGGCGTGGTCATGCAGATGCGTGCCGGACTGGTGTCCTTCGGCCAGGGCCTCTACTACTGCGTGGGCGGCTATGCAGCGGGTCTTGCCGGTCCCCTGCTGGGCATTCACAGCCTGCCGCTGATCCTGGCACTGGGGGTCGGCGGCGCGGTGGTCACCGCCATGATCCTGGGCCTGCTGATGACTCGCTATCGGGACATTTTCTTCGCCATGCTCAGCCTGGCGTTTTCGATGATTCTCTACGGCGTACTGGTCAAGAGCCAAGCCCTGGGCAGCACCGATGGCTTCAATGTCGAGGCCTGGAGCCTGCCGGGTTGGCAGCCCGAGAGCACACAGGCGGCGCTGGCCCTGTTCCGCATGACCGTCCTCATCGCCCTGGTCGTGGCCATCGTGCTGCACCGCTACTACCGCGCCGGCGCCGGTGTGGTGTGCGAGGCCATCCGCGAGAACGAGGTGCGTGTCGAGTACCTGGGCTTGTCGCCGCGCTGGGTGCTCTACGCCAACTACGTCGTCGCCGCCGCGGTGGCCGCCCTGGGTGGCGGACTCACCGCGCTGGCGGCCGGGCATATTGATCCTGAGATGGCCTACTGGACCACCTCGGGCGAGTTCGTGTTCATCGCCCTGCTCGGCGGCACCGGTCACGTGGCCGCGCCCTTTCTGGCGGCGATCGTCTTCGCCGTGGTGCGCACCTACGCCGTGGAGCTGGTGCCGCACACCTGGCAGATGATCCTCGGCGCCACCTTGCTGGCGCTGATCGTGTTCCTGCCCAAGGGCTTGTGGAGCCTGTTCACCCGGCGGAGGGCCGACGCATGAGCGCGATTCTCGAAACCCGCGGGCTGTGCAAGACCTTCGGTGCCGTAACCGCCGCCAGTGACATCGACGTGACGATCACCCCGGGCGAGGTGGTCGGGGTGATCGGGGCCAACGGGGCGGGCAAGACCACGTTCATCAACATGATCACCGGTTACCTCGCCCCCAGCGCCGGCGAGATCCGCTTCGACGGCCGCTCCATCCTCGGCCACAGCCCGCGCGCGATCACGCGCGCCGGGGTCGCCCGCTCGTTCCAGGTCGCGCAGTTGTTCCCCGAACTCACCGTGCTGGACAACCTGCTGATCGCCCTGACCGCGGCGGAGAGTCCACGGCCGTCGTTCCTGCGCCCGGTGCACACACGCACCCGCATTGCCCGCGCCGACGAGGTGCTGGCCCAGTTCCGCATCGCCGCCTATCGCGAGGCCACAGTGGCGGCCGTACCGCAGGGCGCGCGCAAGCTCATCGACATCGCCATGGCGATGATCGGCCGTCCGCGGCTGCTGCTGCTCGATGAGCCCACCAGCGGGGTCAGCCTGGAGGAGAAGGCCGGGCTGATGGATACGGTGATCGAGGCGGTCCGCCGCGAGCGGGTGACGGTGCTGTTCGTCGAGCACGACATGGAGGTGGTGCGGCGCTACGTCTCGCGCATCCTGGCCTTCTACAGCGGCGAGGTCATCGCCGACGGCGAGCCGGAGGCCGTGCTCGCCGACCCAAAGGTGCGCGAGTTCGTCACCGGCGAGCACGCGCCGGCCAG
>CBFGWV010000250.1:0-7181 GCA_965652545.1 uncultured Candidatus Competibacteraceae bacterium
GGCGTGGTGATACTGACCTCCGACCCCAGTTGGCGGTTTACCGCCACCCGCCCGCTGACCGCACAGGAGCGGGCGGAAAGCGCCAGCAACCTGCCCTACCCGCAGACCGAGCCGCCGCCGATCGAGCTGAACCGCGACGCATATCTCGCCCAGTCGCGGACGCTGGACCCGCTCGGCTGGACCGTCACACTGCTCGCACCGCGTTATCTGATCAGCGGCCAGGTGCAATCGGCCATGCTCGCCGCCGGCACCGGTGTGCTCCTGCTGGCCTTGCTGGTGCTGCTCATCGGCCAGCGCCGCCGCCACTATCTCGAGCGCATCGCCATGGAGACGCACGGCCGGCACCGGCTGGAGGAGCGGGTGCGCGAGCGTACGCTGGACCTTGAGAACCTCAACGAGCGCCTCAAGCGCGAGGTGCTTGAACGCCAGCACGCCCAGGACGAGTTGCAGCGCATGCAGGACGAACTCATCCAGGCCGGCAAGCTCTCGGCGCTGGGCACCATGTCAGCCAGCATCAGCCACGAACTCAACCAGCCCCTGGGCGCTATGCGCACCTATGCGGAAAACGGCTGCACCCTGCTCGATCATCAACGCCCAGACGACGCCCGCCGCAATCTCACCGCCATCGTCCAGCTCACCGGGCACATGGCCAGCATCATCGCCAACCTGCGCGCCTTCGCCCGACGCGAGCAACGCGCCGCCGTCAATGTCGACCTGGTGGATGCGCTGCGCGAAACACTGAGCCAGTTCCAACCACGACTGGCACAGGAATCAGTCCAGTTGGTGGTGGATCTGCCGGCGCATCCGGTCTGGGTCCAGGCGGGGGTCTCCCGTCTGCGGCAGGTGCTGGCCAACCTGATCAGCAATGCCCTGGATGCCATGCACAAGCGCGATGCCCCACGTCTGCAAGTGGCGCTACTCCACACCGGCCCCACCGTCGAGCTCATCCTCGACGACAATGGCGAAGGGCTGGACGAGGCCGCACTGGAGCGCGCCTTCGACCCATTCTTCACCACCAAATCACGCACCGAGGGCCTGGGGCTGGGCCTGGCCATCTGCCGCGGCATCGTCGAGTCGTTGGGCGGCCGCCTGCTGCTGGAAAACCGCCCCAGCGGCGGTGCCCGCGCCCGCCTGGTACTGCTGTCCACCGACGCGGCCAACAGCGACACCCCGGCCGAGGCGCAGGCATGAGCCAGGTGATTCTGGTCGACGACGACCATCACCTGCGCGAGGCCAGCGGCCAGACTCTGGACCTTGCCGGCTTCAGCGTGCAGACGCGGGCATCCGCCCAGGGCCTCGCGGAGGAACTCGGCGTCGACTGGCCCGGGGTGATCGTCAGCGATATCCGCATGCCGGGGGTGGATGGGCTGGAGTTGCTGCACGCGTTGATGAGCCGTGACCCGGACCAACCGGTGATCCTCATCACCGGTCATGGCGATGTGCCCCTGGCGGTCAAGGCCATGCGCGCCGGGGCTTACGACTTTCTGGAAAAACCCTTCGCCGCCGACGCCCTGGTGGATGTGGTCCGACGGGCGCTGGAGAAGCGCCGCCTGGTACTGGACAACCGCAGTCTGCGCCTGGCCCTGGACGACCGCACCCGGGTCGAGGCCCGGGTGCTGGGCCGCTCCACCGCCATGCAGCGTCTGCGCACGCAGGTGGAGTCGGTCGCCGCCACCTCGGCCGATGTGCTGCTGCACGGCGAGACCGGCACCGGCAAAGAGGTGATCGCCCGCACCTTGCACGACTTCTCGCCGCGTCGCGACGGCCCCTTCGTCGCCATCAACTGCGGTGCGCTGATGGAGTCGGTCGCCGAGAGCGAGTTGTTCGGCCACGAGGCCGGCGCATTCACCGGTGCGCAGAAGCGGCGCATCGGCAAGTTCGAATACGCCAGTGGCGGAACGGTGTTTCTCGATGAGATCGAAAGCATGTCCATGGACATGCAGGTAAAGCTGTTGCGTCTGCTACAGGAGCGGGCGCTCGAACGCCTCGGCGGCAATCAGCTCATCCGCCTGGACATCCGTATCGTGGCGGCCACCAAGACGGACCTGCGCAAGGCCGCCGAGGCCGGGCATTTCCGTGCGGACCTCTACTATCGCCTCAATGTAATCACGCTGCGAATCCCCGCCCTGCGCGAGCGGGGCGACGATGCACTATTGTTATTCGAACAGTTCGTCGAAGCGGCCGCGCGTCGCCACGGGCTTGCACCGCGGCGCCTCGGTCCGCAGCAGGTGGCGGCCATCGCCGCGCACGACTGGCCGGGCAATGTGCGCGAGCTGCAGAACGCCGCCGAACGCTACGCGCTGGGGTTGGAGCTGGAGCTGCCGGCCCTCGCCGTACCGGCCGGAGCCGGTGTCGGCGCAGGCCTGGTGGAGCGGGTGGACGCCTATGAGCGCGCGTTGATCATCGAGGCGCTGAGCGAGGTTCGCGGCTCGGTCAGCGCAGCCGCCGAGGCCTTGGGTGTACCGCGCAAGACGTTGCACGACAAACTGCGCCGGCATGGGTTGAATCGGCAAGCCTTCGTGGATGGAAATCCGCCACTTGAGCCCAACTAGGCTGGCGGAAAACCGCCACTAAACGAGCGCCATATCAGCAAACCATTGAATGGATTCGTTTTTATTATCTGGCACAGGATGTGTATAGCATTACATCACGCGACGTCGACGTAACGTCGCGGTTACACCACCGAGAACTCACCAAGGAGGAGCCTCGTGCTCGACATTCGACCTGTCCTGGTCTCTCCAGTGTGTCCGGCCCCCGGCCGGCGCCGGCGCGCGTGCGTCGGCCGTCTCGGTGCGTCAAACCGGTAGCCGCGTGCTGCCGAAAAACCAAAGACCGCATTGACTTGTAGGAGTGACCATGTTGAGAACCACCCTGAAAGCGCTGTCCATCGGCGTTATCGTCGCCCTGAGTGCACAGGCGCAGGCCGAAGAGATCGTCATCAAGTTTTCCCATGTGGTGGCCGACAGCACGCCCAAAGGCCAGGGCGCCATTGCGTTCAAGGAAAAGGCCGAGGAACTGCTGCCCGGGAAGGTGCGGGTCGAGATCTACCCCAATTCGCAGCTCTTCGGCGACAAGGACGAGATGATCGCCCTGTTGAAGAACGACACGCAGATCATCGCGCCCTCCCTGTCGAAATTCTCCAAGTACACCAGCGTCCTGCAGATCTATGACCTGCCCTTCCTGTTCAAGGACCTGGACGCGGTCGCCTGCTTCCAGGACTCGGAGAACGGCAAGGAGATGCTCACCAGCATGTCCGACAAGGGCCTGGTGGGTCTCGGCTATTGGCACAACGGCATGAAGCAGCTCTCCGGGCCGAAGCCGCTGCGCGTACCGGCCGACGCTGCAGGGTTGAAGTTCCGCATCCAGTCCTCGGACGTGCTCCAGGCGCAGTTCGAGGCGGTCGGCGCCAACCCGCAGAAGATGGCCTTCGCCGAGGTCTACCTGGCCTTGCAGACCGGGCAGGTCGACGGTCAGGAAAACACCTGGTCGAACATCTACTCGCAGAAGTTCCACGAGGTGCAGCCGTACATCACCGAGTCCAACCACGGCCTGATCGACTACATGGTGGTGGTCAACGAGGGCTTCTGGAGCGGGTTGCCGGACGATGTGCGCGCCGGGCTGGAAGAAGCCATGGCCTATGGCACCGAAGTCGCCAACACCAAGGCCGCGGAGATCGGCG
The DNA here is from genome assembly GCA_965652545.1 of uncultured Candidatus Competibacteraceae bacterium. Taxonomy (GTDB): domain Bacteria; phylum Pseudomonadota; class Gammaproteobacteria; order Competibacterales; family Competibacteraceae; genus CBFGWV01. The sequence continues at coordinate 3,680 of CBFGWV010000250.1, forward strand.
ATCGCGACAAGCAGGCCATCATCGACTCGGGCCGTTCGGAGATTCTCACCCTCACTGACGAGGAGCTGGTGAAGTGGCGCGAGGCCATGAAGCCGGTATGGGACCAGTTCGCCGACGATATCGGCCAGGACTATATCGACGCGGCCGCCGCCTGTAACGGCTGACCCGGTCGGTTGTCCACCGGCCCCGGTCAGCGACCGGGGCCGGCGTCCTTTCCCCAGCGAGACGATGGCAGGCCATGATCACGACCCTCATCAACCGGCTCGAAGAGAGCTTCATCGCGCTGCTGATGGCGGTGATGACGCTGTTCACCTTTCTCCAGGTGATCCTCCGCTACATATTCAACAGCGGCATCATCTGGGCGCAGGAATTCACCATTTTCGTCTTTGCCTGGCTGGTGCTCTTCGGCATGTCCTATGGCGTGCGGGTGGGTGCCCATATCGGCGTGGACCTCGCCGTGCGCGCCCTGCCCCCGTTGGGCCGCAAGATCGCCGGGTTCATCGCCGTGGGCTTATGTCTGGTGTATGCCGGGCTGCTCGGTTGGGGCGGCTGGGAGACGCTGGACCTGCTGCTGATGATCGGCATCGAGGCCGAGGACGTGCCGGTACCCTTGTGGGTGCCTACGCTGATCCTGCCGGTGGGCTATGCGCTGTTGTTCATCCGTTTTCTGCAAGTGGCCTGGGGGCTGATAACCGGGCGGTTGGACGGGCTCAACCTGGCCGACGAGGCCAAGGACGCCATCAGCCATCTCGGCAACGTCCCGACCACGTCGGACGATGTGACACCGACGCGCTAAACGCCCCGGCCTAGGACCACGACCACCATGACTACCTTATTCCTGTTCGTCAGCCTGTTCAGCTTCATGCTGCTGGGGATCCCCATCGCCATCGCGCTGGGCCTCTCCAGCACGCTGACGATCATTTTCTTTGCCAACGATTCGCTCGGCTCGCTGGCCGACAAAGTCTTCCACACGCATTTCCACTACACCTTGATGGCCATTCCGTTTTTCATCCTGGCCTCGCAGTTCCTGACCACCGGCGGGGTGGCGCGACGGATGATCAACTTCGCCGTCGATGCGGTAGGCTGGATTCGCGGCGGGCTGGGCATCGCCTCGGTATTGGCTTGCATGCTGTTCGCCGCGGTGTCCGGCTCGTCCCCGGCAACCGTGGTGGCCATCGGCTCCATCGTCATCGCCGGCATGGTGCGCCAGGGGTACCCGCAAGGCTTCGCCGCGGGGCTCATCTGCAACGCCGGCACACTGGGCATTCTCATCCCGCCATCCATCGTGATGGTGGTATACGCCGCCTCCACTGAAGTATCGGTGGGCCGTATGTTCATGGCCGGCGTGCTGCCCGGCGTGCTCATGGGCAGCATGCTGATGCTGGCCATCTACATCGCCGCGCGGATCAAGAACCTGCCGGCCCAGCCGTTCCCGGGCTTCGGCCAGCTTGCGCGCACCGCCGCATCGGCTTCCGGCGGCCTGTTCCTGATCGTGATCATCATGGGCGGCATCTACGGCGGCATTTTCACCCCGACCGAGGCCGCGGCGGTCAGCGCCGTATACGCAGCCTTCGTCGCCATCGTCATCTACCGCGACATCAAGGTGCGCGAGGTGCCCAAGGTCCTGGTGGACGCCTCGAAGGTGACCATCATGCTGATGTTCATCATCGCCAACGCCTTCCTGTTCGCCCACGTGCTGACCACCGAGCGCATCCCGCACCACATTGCCGAGGCGATCATCGCCATGCAGTTGGAGCCGTGGATGTTCCTCATCGTGGTGAACATCATCCTGCTGATCGCCGGCAACTTCATGGAACCCTCGGCTATCCTGTTGATCATGGCGCCGATTTTCTTCCCTATCGCCGTACGTCTGGGGATCGACCCCATCCACCTGGGCATCATCATGGTGGTCAATATGGAGATCGGGCTGATCACGCCACCGGTGGGCTTGAACCTATTCGTCACCTCCGGGGTCACGGGCATGCCATTGATGAAAGTCGTCCGCGCGGCCTTCCCTTGGCTGCTGATCCTGCTGTCGTTCCTGATCGTCATTACCTATGTGCCCTGGATTTCCACCGTGCTTCCCAACTATATGTTTGGACCAGAGACAGTTCGCTTGTGACCCGCGCGGGACGGTCCGCCCGGGCCGTCCCGCCGACCGGAGTCACCATGTACGCCTTCCTGCATTACACCGTGGCCGATGCCATGACCCGCGCCCCGGTCACGGTGCCTGTGCACACCACGCTGCTGGCGGTAGAGCGACTGTTCGAGCAGCACCAGTTCAATGCCATCCCCGTAGTCAGCAGCGATGGCCGGCTCATGGGTATGGCCACCAAGGTCGACCTGCTCAAGGCCTTCCGCTTCGGGACCGACCGCATGGTGCCCGACTACGAGGCGATCATGAGCCGCAAGATCGACTCGGTGATGACGCGCACCCCGGTGTGCCTGAACCCGGACACCCCACTGACCCGGGCCCTGGAACACATGGTCGATCTGGGCGTGCGCAGCTTTCCGGTAATCAGCGGCGAGCGGCTCGAAGGCATGATCGCGCGCTCGGACGTGCTCGCCGCCCTGCGCCGGGCCACCACGGAGCGGGCATCTTGACCACGCGCATCTACCATCATCCGGCGTTTGCCGGACACGACACCGGGGTGGGCCATCCCGAGTCGCCCAGCCGGGTGCAAGCCATCGAGGCGGCACTGCGTCGGGAGGAGTTCACCGCCCTGGACTGGCGCGAAGCGCCGCCGGCCACCCATGCACAACTGGAGCGGGTTCACCCGCGTGGGCACGTCCAGCGCATCCTCGCGGCCGTGCCCAACCACGGCCACCAAGCCATCGACCCGGACACCTGGCTGTCGCCCGGCAGTGGCGAGGCCGCGCTACGCGCGGCCGGCGCGGCCTGCGCGGCGGTCGATGCCGTTCTCGACGAGGCGGTGAACAACGCGTTCTGCCTGGTCCGCCCGCCCGGTCATCATGCTGAACGCAACCGCTCGATGGGCTTCTGCCTGTTCAACAACATCGCGGTGGCCGCCGCCCACGCCCAAAGCCGCGGACTCAGGCGCCTGGCCATCGTGGATTTCGACGTCCACCACGGTAACGGCACTCAGGATATCGCCGACCAGCACGCCGACTGGCTGTTCGTCTCCACCCACCAGTCGCCGCTGTACCCGGGCACCGGGCACCGCGACGAGCGTGGCAACGGCAACCTGCTCAACCTGCCGCTGCCGCCAATGAGCGATGGCCGCGCCTTCCGCCGCTTATGGGCGGATGTCGGCCTACCCGCCGTCGAAGACCACCGGCCGGACATCATCCTGGTCTCGGCCGGCTTCGACGCCCACGTCATGGACCCGCTGGCCGGGTTAGCGCTGGAGGATGACGACTACGCCTGGATCAGCCGCGAAATCGTCGCTCTGGCCGAGCGTGTCTGCGATGGCCGGGTGGTCTCATCGCTGGAGGGCGGCTACCAGTTGGAGGCGCTGGCCAGCAGTGCCAGCGCCCATGT
>CBFGWV010000251.1:0-7155 GCA_965652545.1 uncultured Candidatus Competibacteraceae bacterium
TAGGGGTCGAATGCGGTCTCCAGGATCTCGACGGTCATCGTCAGCCGCCGGTCACAGGCGGGAAGAACGCAACCTCGTCGCCATCGCGTACCGGCTGGTCGGGGCGGGCGTAGGTCTGGTTGACAGCAATCAAGGTATTGGCCGGGCGTGCGCGCTGGGGCCATAAGGCATCCCAGAGGCGCTCGACGGTCATGGTTGTCTCGTCGGGCTCGATCTGGTCGCGGGCCTTGCCCAACTCGTCACGCAGGGCGGCAAAGTAACGCACGGTAATCGCCATAGTATCGATAAGACCGGTGGAGGACGGCAGTGTTCACCTTACCGCCGGGCGGCCGTCGAGCGCCAGGGTTTGGATGCGACGCCATCGCCCAGCGTATAGAATGCCTCGCTCGCATATATCAGTGACCTCCTAAGGATCAGCCCGATGACAATTGAACGAATTGAGCCCGGCAAGCGCATGAGCGAGGCCGTCATCCACAATGGTGTCGTGTACTTGGCCGGTCAGGTTGGCGAAGGGGATACCGTTGCAGCCCAGACGCGCGATGCGCTCAATGAGATCGAACGTCTTCTCGGTCTGGCCGGCTCGAGCAAGTCGCACATTCTGCAGGCAACCATCTGGTTGGCCGATATTGCGGACTTCCAGGAAATGAACAGCGTGTGGGACGACTGGGTTGCCGAAGGCTGCGCCCCTGCCCGCGCGACAGGCGAGTCGCGGCTTGCAGACAGCCGCTATCGGGTCGAGATTCTCATTACCGCCGCTGTCGCCTGATCTCACATCGTCCGGCCAGGGGTAGGCGCGCGATAGCGCCGCCCCTGGCGAGTGGGTTCAGTCCAAATTCAGATCTTTCGACCATACTTGGGTGCATGAATCGTCTTCGTCCGTTTCCTCATACCCGTGTGTGGCCTCTGGTCCTTGCCGCTGTCCTGGCGCTGACCGGGTCGGCGGCACTCGCCGATGACCGCGACACCGAACGCGCCGCCAAGGAGGCGCGCGACCGCAGTGGCGGTCAGGTGCTCAGGGTGACGCCGGATAACGGAAACAACAACGGCGGTTATCGCGCAAAAGTGCTCACGCCGGATGGAAAGATCCGAACGCTGCGGGTAGGCGGCGAAGGCAACCGGGACAAGAACTAACCAAGCAGGCGGACCATGCGGATACTGATCGTCGAGGACGAAGCGACGCTGCGCCGGCAACTGGCCGAGCAATTGCGAAAAGCCGGTTATGCCGTCGATGAGGCCGAGGACGGCCGGGACGGCGAGTTCAAGGGGCTTGAGTATCCACTGGACCTCGCGGTTGTCGATCTGGGTTTGCCCGACTGCGATGGCGTGGATCTGATCCGCAGTTGGCGTGCCGCCGAGAAACGCTTCCCCGTGCTCATCCTCACCGCCCGAGGGCGGTGGCAGGACAAGGTTTCCGGCCTGGAGGCGGGCGCGGACGACTACTTGGTCAAACCGTTCCATGTCGAAGAGCTCCAGGCGAGACTGAAAGCGTTGCTGCGCCGCAGCGAGGGGTGGGCGCAACCCTTGATCGAGTGTCCACCGGTGGGGCTCGACACCGCCAGCCAACAGGTGTCTGTGAACGGCCAGCCGGTCGAACTCACTGCGTACGAATACCGTTTGCTGCACTACCTGATGCTTCACGCCGGTAAAGTGGTATCGAAGACCGAGCTGTCCGATCACCTCTACGAGGAGGACGCTGATCGCGACAGCAACGTGCTGGAAGTGCTGGTTGGCCGCTTGCGCCGGAAACTGGACCCGGACAAGTCTCTCAACCCGATCGACACCTTGCGCGGCCGGGGCTATGTGTTCCGGCTGGATAGATCCGCCTGACGACGATGCGTTCGCTGCAGGCGCGGCTGGTTCTCTCGGCCAGTGTCACCTTGCTAGCCTTCTTCGGCTTGTCCGCGCTGGCGCTGGATGCCGCATTCCGCAACAGCACGTTCGCCGCGGCCCAGGAGCGTTTGCAGGCCCAGGTCTATATGTTGCTCGGCGTGACGGATGTCGATGCCAGCAGTCGGCTCATCGTGCCCGAGGCCCTGCCCGAGAGTCGGCTCGGGGCGCCACTGTCGGGGCTGTATGCCGGTATCACCGACCGCAAGGGGGAGATCCTATGGCAATCCCGTTCGCTGCTCGGACGGGTGGCCCCGGTCATCACGCACACGTCGGCACCGGGTGAGCCCCAATTTCATGACGATTTGGAGTCCACCGATCTGCTGGTCCTGAGTTTCGCAGTGGACTGGGAATACGCCGTGGATCAGTACAAGCGGCTCATTTTCTGGGTGGCGGAGGATCGGCGTGCTGTCGAGGTGCAGATCACCCGTTTCCGTCGCACATTGGGTTTGGGGTTGATCGGCGCCTCGCTTCTGCTTGTTCTGGTCCAGGGCGGCATCCTGCGCTGGAGCCTCCGGCCGCTGCGGCATGCGCGTCAGCAGGTGGACGCCATCCGTCGCGGCGAGCGCAGTGAGTTGCAAGGGCCGTTTCCACGCGAACTGCAGCCCTTGGCCGTGGCCATGAACGAGCTGTTGGTGCAGCGCCAGCAGCGCCTGGAACGCTATCGCAACGCACTGGGGGACCTGGCCCACAGCCTCAAGACGCCGCTGGCGGTGCTCGATGGCGCGCTCAATCACGATAATGGCGAGGATCTGCGGCACACACTGCGCGAGCAGATCGGGCGGATGAACCGTACTGTGGATTATCAACTGCAGCGGGCGGCCGCGTCCGGTCACGGCTCGTTGGGTTCGGCGGTCATGCTCGCACCGCTGGTGGACAAGGTCCTGGCCGCCCTCGGCAAGGTGTATCGCGACAAGGGTTTGCGTATCGAAGCGGATGTGCCGCGCTCCGTCGTGGTCACGGGCGATGAGGGCGACTGGTACGAGATCATCGGCAATCTGGCGGACAACGCCTGCAAATGGGCCAGTTCAGGGGTTGATGTGCGTGCCAGCGTGCGCGAGGGACGACTCTCCGTCGAGGTGATCGACGATGGCCCCGGTGTGTCTCCGGAGCACCGCCGACGCATTCTCGAGCGCGGTGCCCGCGCCAGTGCCGAGGTTGCCGGGCACGGTATTGGACTGGCCGTGGTGCGCGACTTGGTCGAGGACAACTACGGTGGGCGCCTGGAGATCACTACGTCGGATAAGGGTGGGGCCAAAATCCGCGTGAGCCTGCGGGCGGGAAGCTGACCCGGCTGCGCCCTGGCCGTCCGGCTACTCCATCTGTGCGATCAATGCCGCCAACTGCGGGTTACGGCTGATCGGATACAGAGAGAACGTGCCTTGCCCCGTGGCGACCAGGGTGTCGCGACGCTGCTCTGTGATGCGGGCATGGCAGACGACGAGCTTGGTGCCGGTGAAGTCGATCTGCGCCGTCCCCAGCAAGGTGTCGCCGGCGGCGGCACGGTTGAGAAAGTTCATCTTGAACTCAACCGTGGCGCACAGCTTGTTGTGGGGAATGGCCCAGGTGAGTGCCGTAAGCCCCAATGTGGCATCCATCATTGCGGCGATGACACCGCCATGACAGTGGCCGGCGGATGCCTCGTGACGATTGTCCAGGGGCAGAAGGTAGCGAATGTCTCCTGGCCCGAGCACCTGCAGCGTCAAGCCGAGAGTGGCGTCGAAGTGGCTCAGTGAATTGAACACGCGGGTGAAGGCATCGGCATTGAGCATAGTGTTCGTCTCTCCTTACGGTGTCAGCTTCAGCCCGACCTTGGTGACCCGGTCGCCTTTCATTTCGCGCACCACCAGTGTAAGGCTGCCCAGCCGCAGGGTGTCGCCTACCACCGGATGGCGCTGCACCGTGTGGTGGAAGGCTTCATCCAGCGTCATCGAGGCCACCGCATCGTCGATGGGTGAGCTGTACAGCTTGGCGATGTCGCCAAGCAGGGCCTGGCCATCCAGGACGAAGCTTCCGTAGAACGCCTGCTCGGCGCGCTCGCGCCGGCTCGATGCGGAGTCCAACAGGCGGTCGAGTTCGGCAATGTGGGCTTGTTGACAGAGGAACAGCAGAATGTCGCCGGCAGCCAGTACCAGGGTCGCTGCATCGGCTTGGACATGATGGTCACGGATGACACCGGCGATCTCCGCACCCGCCGGCCAGCGGATGGTACCGGCTTGGCGACCGAGCAAACCACTGTCGGGTCCGACGCCATAGACAGCGATGCTGTGGCCGGGGTGATCAAGGAGCTCCAGATCCATCGATGTCACGCGATTCTGTTTGGAAGGCAGCATCAGCCCCAACCGGTGAGCGGCAGGCGCCACCGTCCAACCTTGTACAACCAACGAGACCAGCACGACGAAAAAGGCGACATAAAAGTACAGCGCCGCATTCTCCACACCCGCCAGCCAGGGAAACAACGCCAGCACGATAGGAACCGCCCCACGCAACCCCACCCAACTGATGAACAGTTTCTCCTTGCGCGGAAAGCCAAAGGGCAACAGGCACAACCACACCGCCAGCGGACGCGCGACAAAGATCAGCGTCAGCGCGATCAGCAGTGCGGGCAGGGCGACCTCCAGCAGCAGGTGCGGTGTGACCAGAAGACCGAGCATGAGGAACAGGGCTATTTGCGACAGCCAGGCGATGCCATCGTGAAAACGCTGGATATCGGAGATCCCGCGGGTCTTTCGGTTGCCCAGCAACAGCCCGGCAAGATAGACCGCCAGGAATCCGCTGCCTCCCGCCGAGGCGGTGATGCCGAACACCGTCAGCCCGCCGGCCAGGGCAAACAATGGTCTCAGGCTCACCGGAAGCGCCAGCCAGCGCAGTCCGCCGATCAATACCAGCCCGCCGAGTACGCCGCCCACGCCGCCGAGGCCGATCTGCATGGCGAAGGCCTCGGGCAAGGTCCACCACTCGCTGGACATCTCCCCTGTGAGATAACCCGTCAGTACCAGTGTGAGAAAAATTGCCATCGGATCGTTGCTGCCCGATTCGATCTCCAGCGTCGCCGCGGTGCGCTCGTTAATGGCCAGTCCCCGGCCGTGCAGCACCGAGAAGACTGCGGCGGCATCGGTTGAGCCGACGATGGCACCGATGAGCAAGCCCTCCATCCACGGCAGGTCCAGGGCCCACGATGCGATCAAACCGGTGATGCCCGCGGTCACCGCCACGCCGATGGTGGCAAGTAAAAGGGCCGGCTTGAGGCCGACACGGAAGCTCGAAAACGGTGTTCGCAACCCACCGTCGAACAGGATGACTGCCAGCGCGAGACTGCCGATGAGCTGCGCACTGAGGATATTGTCGTAGTCGATACCTCCCGGCCCGTCCTCGCCGGCGAGCATGCCCAGGGCCAGGAACACCAGCAGCAGGGGCAGCCCGACGCGGGTTGCGACCACGCTGCCGAGAATGCTGACGAATCCCAGTAGCGCGGCTATCAGGATGATGTGATTGGAAAGCTCCATGTGTAGGGGTGAAATCCGTGTGGGCGGGCGGATATGGCATCATACCCGACCCCGTGGCGACCCTCGTTCTCAACGATGCTGGAAATCCCTCATGGCCGGTAACACCTTTGGCAGCAGTTTCACCGTCACCACGTTTGGCGAGAGCCATGGACCCGCACTCGGGGCCATCGTCGACGGGTGCCCGCCCGGGCTGGCGCTTTGCGAGGCCGACCTGCAAGTGGACCTGGACCGCCGCCGCCCCGGGAAAAGCCGTCACACCACCCAGCGCCGGGAGCCGGATGAGGTTCGGATCCTCTCCGGCGTGTTCGAAGGGGTCACCACCGGGACGCCTATCGGGCTGATCATTGAAAACACCGATCAGCGCTCCAAAGACTATGGTCAGATCAAAGATCAGTTCCGACCCGGACACGCAGACTACACCTACCTGGCCAAGTATGGCGTGCGTGACTATCGTGGGGGTGGCCGCTCTTCGGCACGTGAAACCGCCATGCGGGTCGCGGCTGGAGGCATCGCCAAGAAGATCCTCGCCGAGCGCTTCGGCGTTCGGGTGCGTGGCTATTTGTCGCAATTAGGTCCGCTGAAGCCGGCCTGTGTGGACTGGTCGACCGTCGAGGACAACCCGTTCTTTTGCCCCGACCCAGATCTGGTTCCCAAGCTTGAGTCTTATATGGATGCCTTGCGCAAGTCGGGCGACTCGGTCGGCGCCAAGGTGACCGTCGTCGCCAGCGGGGCACCGGCGGGTTGGGGCGAGCCGGTGTTCGACCGTTTGGATGCCGATATCGCCCACGGCATGATGAGCATCAATGCCGTCAAAGGTGTCGAGATCGGTGACGGGTTTGCCTGTGTCGAGGCTCTGGGAACCGCCTTTCGGGATGAAATAGGCCCAGAGGGTTTTCGCTCCAATCATGCCGGCGGCGTACTCGGCGGTATTTCGTCCGGTCAGGATATCGTGGTCTCCCTGGCGTTGAAGCCCACCTCCAGCATCCGCTTGCCGGGGGCGAGCCTCGATCGGGACGGGCACCAAGTCGAGGTCGTGACCAAGGGCCGCCACGACCCCTGCGTCGGTATCCGTGCGACCCCCATCGCCGAAGCCATGCTGGCATTGGTCCTGGTGGATCACGCCCTCCGCCACCGGGGCCAGAATGCGGATGTCGTGGTTCCGGTCCCGAAGATTCCCGCCGGCAAGGGGTGATGCGTCACACAGGGGGGCGAGGGAGTGCCTCGTCCCCCTTGATGCAGTGATCTATGGCCGCTGCCTCAACGGGCCTGATCCGCCGCTCATCCCAGTCAACACGCCGCTGGCAGGAAACGGCGAGGGCTCTGGCATGCTGATTCTCGGTATATTTATTTTGAATTTGTGAATATTTTTCTATTATCAGACAGAAATATTTGAATATCGCCATGCCGATCTGCTATTCAGACTCGGCTGCCAAGCGAGACGCCGGGTTCGCGGCAGCCTGCGGTCGGCGCGAGAAGTGACGGCGATTGTAAAAAATTGTGTACTACGGACCGCCCAACGGTGATAAAGTTTGATCACTGCTGCGGCGGGGGGAAGTCGTCGCCGTAACCCACAATGGATCAACGCGCTTGATGCGCCTGAGAGGGTCGCCTGCATGCTTGCAGCCTACGGAGTTCCTATGGAGCCGACTCGCGAAACCATGAACGAACTGGTTGAGGCAGCCCGTGAAGCTGCGGAAATTCTCCAACTTCACGCCGAGACCCTGGAAAAGCGGGGCGAGAGTTCAAGTGTAGAGCGAATCGC
>CBFGWV010000252.1:0-7141 GCA_965652545.1 uncultured Candidatus Competibacteraceae bacterium
CGTCCCAGACCGGCGACAACGCGACGACCACCACCGCGGCGCGCAGTGGCAGCGAGCCGCCACCGCCCACACGGCTTCAGCGTCTGGGGGACATGCTGGGCACCACCCTGGGCGTCTCGGTCCGACCGCACGAATACAACAACTCAGTGACGCTCAAGGAAGGCGGTATCTCGCCGGTGTCCAGCCAAAGCGCCTTGCAGTACAAGGCCTCAGCCCTGCTGAAAGCCGGCGAGCAGGTGTTGTTCGGCAACGCCGAGGGCGCAACCCTCCAGGTTGTACCGCGCGAGGCGCACGTTCTGGGGGCGGCGCGCGACGGCTCGGGAACGGTGGTAGAGATGAGTTACAGCCCCCGTATTCCCGACGCCGAGTCCGTCACTCTGGCACCCGGCGAGCGTGATTTCTTCGGCGCACCGCCACGGGAGGGCCGCGAGTTCGTGCGCCTGACCCAGGACCTGGACGCCCCGAGCAAGACGATGCACGAAACGAAATGGACCATCCGCCCCAGGGCGATCATCGGCACTATCCCGCTGATCCGCAGCTTCGTGCCCCGCCTGGGTTTCGAGCGCCGACCCGAGGCGCCGTTTCCGGGCGCCATTCCCAAAGGCGCTGTCGTGTCCAAGGCGTTCTACGACCAGAACCAGGCGGTGCTCAGCCAGTTGGCTCGGCTGAACGTGCGCTTTGTCGTCAAAGATGCCGATCAGGCCCAGGCCCTGGCAGCCCATCCGAACGTCGACACCATAAGGGCACTGGTGGCCTCCGGCGGCATCGACCCGGGCTCTGCCCAGTCTTACGCTCGAAACGCCGACAGCGGCGGCCGGCTGTCGGACATAGCGGGCAATCCGACCCACACCACGCTGTTCAACCCGGTTACCGGCCGCCGCGAGCGCTGGTGGGACCCGAAGCAAATCAACTACGACGCTATCTTCAACAACCCCAGGCTGGGGCCGCTGGCTAACCCCGACTACGTGATTGCCGAGCGCAGATACCGCCCTCATGGTCCCGAGGCGCAGGCGGTACCGCGCGATGGACGACTCAGCCGCTGGGTGCGCGTCATCGGGCACCAGCCACGCCATGCACCGGTCGGTGCCAACAGCATGTACGAGGCGATCAACGGCCCCAGCGGGATATTCGGCACACCGGCCACCCGCGACACGGTGTCGCTGGCCGCCCCGGCGCTGCCCCTCGGCCCCTTGGCGCTCAGCGGCGAGGGACGCGTGCAGCGTAAATTCGGTGGTGGCGACGTTTCCCCCGCCGTCGCGGCCAGCCGCCCGGTGGGTCTGGAGTTCGAGGCCAACGGTCTGCCGCTGGCGCTCAACGACGTACCGGGCTGGATCGGCACATTCATCAGTTGGTCGAAGGACCATCCCTGCGTCATCTTCCCCAAGGGCGGCAAGGCGTCGATGGAGGATTTCCTGACCCAGCTCGAACCCGGCGCCACCCCGACCCAGCGCGCGGCGATCGAGGCCTTCCGCAACCACACCCTGCCGCAGATCAAGGAGCAGTCGTTCGTCCGCCCTGAAACCATTGAGACGATGCTGAGTTTCCTTGAGAGCCAGGCACGACCGGCCGGCCATCTGCCGCCACCGGGCCTTGAGCATTTCGCGCCGACAGAGGTTCAGGGGCCGCTGCGGCGCTGGTACGACGATCAAGGACTGACCCGCCCGCAGGGCGAAGCGCCGATGCCCCTGTGGGACGCCACACGTGGCAGGCCGGCCGAGTGATGAGCTCGATGTCGATGGCGATATCGCCCTCAGGCCGGCGGGACGATCACCTCTGGCGGGCGCTCCGGCGGTATCCACCCGAGCGAGCCGAGCACGGCCTTGGCGTAGCGTCTGAACTCTACATAGACCAGCCCGGGCCGGCGCAGCAGCGCGAGCTTGCGGCGCAAGTCCGCCCACCAGGACGGGTCGGCGGCATCGAGCGCGAGCGCTTTGTAGCGGGGCAGGATGTCGGTGGCCGCCTCCAGGTACTCGCGTTGGGTGAAGAACGCGAAGTGTCCGAACACTGCATCGCCGCAGATCACGTTAGGCCGGTTCAGCCGGGCGGGCAGGACCGCGCTGAGGAACTGCTCCTCGTCCATGGCCATGGGTTGATGACGGGACAACACGCTGCGATAGCTCAGGTGACCGAGATCGTCCCGTGCGACCTCCGCCACGCTGCCCATGTCCTCGCCCCACCAGCAGATGGCGTTGATGCTGAAACGGCTGTAGTCGGCAAGCTCGTGATTGCCGATGCGCCAGCGCCGCACCCTACCGGCCCGGACATCGGCGATGAACCTGCGGTGCAGCCGTTCGGCGAAGCGCCCGCGTCGCCAGGCGTGCAAGTCGAAGCAATCGCCGGTGACCCGGCCGAAGCGCCGCGGGATGGCACCGGCGGCCTGTTGGCGTACCGCGCACTGGGCGTTGTTGACGACATTGCCCAGCACCAGAAACGGCTTCGGGTTATCGATGCGAAAATCCAGCATGGCCGCGACCGCATCCGGCGCCATGTAGCAGATGTCGTCATCCAGCCGTATGTACAACGTGCCGGGTGTGCAGTAGTCGCGGAAGTACTGCCAGATGTTCCACGGCAGATCGTCCGAGAACAGCGGCTTGCGGACGACCTTCACAAAGCCGGGGTGCGCGTGCGCGAGTTGGTCGATGTAGGCCAGATCGTCCGCATCGCGCGTGTTGGCCCACAGATGGTACTCGTCGACGATACCCCGCTGCCGCAGCAGATAGGCGATGAGGATTTCCAAATAGCGGCGACGACCGGCGGGCGTCACCACGATGACCCGATGCTCTCTATACACGACTGCTCTCGCTTCCTTAAGGCTGGGCGCCACGTTCCAGATAGGTGTCCAGCACGATATACGAACGCGTTCCTTTTACACCCGGCAAGTCGTAGACGATTTTCAGCAGGCGCTCCAGGTCCTTGGTGCTTTCGGTACGGATCTTGAGCAGCACGCAGGTATCGCCGGTCACCGAGTGGAGCTCTTCAACCTCCGGGTGTTCGGCCAGGGCGAGCATCTCTGGCGTCTTGCCCCAGCCCTCGGTCGTCACGTGCACATAGGCCAGCAACGGCCGGCCGAGCTTCTTGCCGTCCAGGTCGACGGTGGACCTGCGAATGACGCCGCTTTTGCGCAGCTTCTTCACCCGCTCGAACACCGCCGGTGCGGAGAGGTTGAGTTTTTCACCCAGCGCGGCGTAGCTCTGGCTCGAGTCGTCCTTCAGCAGGGCTAACAATGTTCGGTCGGTTGCGTCGATCATCGGTGCCTCCCGGGGCTGGACGATGAATGGCTTCTGTATTTTCGATTGTTCAGCGGTTACGTATTGAGCACGAAATTTTGATCGCTGAAAATACCAAACATAGAAATATCCTTAGGAGAACGGCACCATGGGAATTCGCGCGCAAACCTGGCTGCTGATGCTGGCCATCGCCATCATCGGGTCCAATTCACTGGTGCTCAGCCCCATCCTCAGCGATGTCGCCGGCGCCTTGTCCGCCTCGAGCGCGGAGGTCGCCCGCGCTGCCGCGGCCTACGGCGGCGCCACCGCGCTGTCGGCGCTGTTCCTGACCCCATGGGCCGCCCGCCTGGGTAGCGGGCTGCGTCTGCGGCTGGCGCTGGGTACCTTGGCCGCTGCGCTGGGTTTGTCCGCCCTGGCGCCGCACTGGATCGTCCTGGCACTCGCCCAGGCATTGGCCGGCGCCGCCGCGGGTGTGCTTCTGCCGACAATCTACGCCCTGGCCACCGCCATCGCACCAGCCGGGCAGGACGCCCGCATCCTGGGGCGGGTGCTCACCGGCTGGTCGTTGTCGCTGGTCGGCGGCGTGCCCGCCTCGGCCTTCATTACCGACCTACTGGGCTGGCGCGCGGTGTTCCTGATCCTCGCGGCCATTGCCGGCGCGCTGGCCGTGGGCATGGCCGCCATGCCCTCCGAACGGCCCACGGCCAGGGACGACCGCCGCTCATTCAGCCGCCTGCTGGCCACGCCCACGGTGACCCCGCTGCTGCTGGTCTGCCTGCTGTTCATGACGGCGTTCTACGGCACCTATTCGTTCATCGGCGACCATACCCGCGCCCTGCAAGGCCTCAGCGCCGGGCAAGCCGGGCTGCTGGTGCTGGCCTACGGTGGCGGGTTCGGGGCTGCCAGTTTGTTCGACGGACTGATCGACCGGCTGGGCATGCGCTGGTTCTTCCCCCTGCTGCTGGCGGTGTTGGGCGGCTTGTACAGCATCATGCCGACGGCGGCGGCATCGTTTGGCGGGGTGATCGCGCTGTGCGCCGCCTGGGGGCTGGCCAACCACTTCACCCTGAACATGCTGATCCTGCAGTTGAGCCGGGCCGATGCCCAGCAACGCAACGCCGTGCTCGGGCTCAACAGTGCGGTTACGTATTTCGGCGCGATGATCGGCGCCGCCGCGTTCGGGGAGGTCTATGTCCGCGCCGGCTTCGCCCCGCTGGGCTGGTTGGCAAGCGGCGCCCTGGTACTGGCCGCGCTCATCGCCGCGCTGGCCCTGCGCCGCGGCCCGGCGACGGCCGCGCGCGACATCGGTCTGGGTACCGAGTCGGGTGCCTGACGAAGCGTGGTCAATCTCTTAAATGTAGGATGGGTTGAGCGCAGCGATACCCATCAATGGAGGGGCTGCGACACATATGGGGGCGCCACTTCTGGGGGCGCGACTTCGATCTAACGCGGCTGATGGGTATCGCTGCGCTCAACCCATCCTACATATCTGACGACGATCCCGCGCACCCGCAAACCCCGGCACCGTAAGAGCGTACCCCCGTGCGCGATTCGGCCCGGAGTCGACCCTGACCCCGCTACGAACGTCAGCTTGCCATCGGCGGGCTGGCCGCCACGCGCTGGCGATTGCGAAGTTGCCAAGCCATGTGCGCCAGCAAGGCCAGAAACACCAGGCCACCGCCGATGACCGTGCGCACCGAGGGCACCTCGGCATGGGCCAGCCACACCCACACGGGGCCGAGCACCGGCTCCAAGGTGCCGATCAATGCGGCCATTGCCGCTGGAATCAGGCGTGCGCCGGTCACGAACAAAGCCAAGCCGAAACCCAGATTGAGCGCCCCGAAGACGAACAACAGCCCCATGTCCACGACCCCAGCATGGAAGCTGCCGGCCATCGCCGCGGCGACCGAGGCGGCGATCAACGTACCCAGGCACACCGCCGGCGTCATGCGGACATGAGCATGGCGCCGGGTAATGACCGTAGCCACCGCCAAGGCCATGGCGATCAGGACCGCCAGCCCGTCGCCCACTGGCGACACCTTGCCGGCAAAGGAATCGGACACCATCACGGCCACCCCACAGATCACCGCCGCAATGGCGATCCAGGTCGCCGTCGCGATGCGCTCGCGGAACAACGTGAATGCGATCAGCGCGGCAATCAGTGGCACACCGGCCTGCATCAGCAGAATATTGGCCACCGTCGTATACGCCAGGGCCACGACGAAGGAGGTCGAAGCGGTGGCAAAGCACAACGCCACCCCAATACCGGCGCTGCCCATGGACCCGAACAGGCGCAGGGTTCCACGCGGCCCATCCCGCAGCAGCATGAACGCCAGCAAGAACAACGCCGCGAATGCCGAGCGCCAGAACACGACCGTCCAACTGTCGCTCACACTGAGAAATCGGGCGATGGCCCCGCCGAAGCTCCAGACGACGGCAGAGCCGACGACCAATGCGGCACCCAGACGCTCGTCCATGCCGGCGGCATGGGCGAACGGGGACGGTTGTGAGGCGGTTGCTCGGGCGGTAGCGTTCATCCGGCTACGTTAGCCTGAATCCACCCGCTCGTGCGATCCCCAAACGACCGAACTTTACTGGCCGGCGGCTTCAGGTTTGCGGCAAGAACGCCAGCAAGCCCATCGCAAGCAGCACGCCGACGGCCAATATGACAAAGACAATGCCCATCACCCGCCGCCGCCGACCGACGACGGGCTCCGGCCCCGCAGCGCCCTCCTGAACGCGGGCATGCGCGACATCCTCACCGGCCGGCGAAATGCCGGCCGCCTCGTCATCAGTGCCCAGCGGGGCGGCGGCAGGGTCGGGGAAGTCGACCTTGTCGCCGGTTCGCCCACTATCGATATCGTCACGCAACTGCGCGCTGGTATCGCGACCGGCCGGTGGTACCGGGCGTTCGTCATGCATCTTGCGCAGCTGCCTGCGAGGCGCCCCTGCGCCCAAACCAGATCATACGGCCAACTCCTTCATCAGGGCTTTTTTACGCTCATCCATTTGCGCACCCAAGGTCTCCAGCTGCTCTTTCGTCAAAAGCTTTTGCGCGTGCGCAAACATCTCGTCCTCTTCTTCGCTGGCGTGGTGCTCAACGAGCTCTTTGAGCACCTTCACCCGCCCCGAAAACTCCACCGTCGTCGGCGAGGTATTCTTCAAATCGGGGAGCACCAGCGACTCGACGGCGCGGTGTTCTTCCTTGGCCTCATAAAAGAGCTTGGCCTCTTCTTTTTTGCCGGCCTCGCGAAATGCGGGGTAGAAGATTTCTTCTTCTATTGCCGTGTGGATCGTCAATTCCTTTTCGATCTTCTGCAGCAATTCCACGCGCTTTTTCTCCGCACGCTCAGTCGTCTCGCTCAGATCACTGAGCATTCCCAGCACCTTTTTATGATCACTCTTGAGCAGTTCAATGGCATTCATTGCGGTCCTGTCTCCTTGGCTGTCCGTGATGGATCGCGAATCCCGCGCTCCGCCTTGCTTGTCGGACACACCTCAGACGGATAGTTCAGTCTCCCGTCTCCCGCGGCACGGCGTTCAGGCAGGCGTCAGCGGCCGGATAGCAAGCTGCGGACACATCGATAAACGAGGGTGAAGGCCATGATCAAGAAAACTGC
Organism: uncultured Candidatus Competibacteraceae bacterium; assembly: GCA_965652545.1. GTDB lineage: Bacteria > Pseudomonadota > Gammaproteobacteria > Competibacterales > Competibacteraceae > CBFGWV01. The sequence goes on from CBFGWV010000252.1 coordinate 6,848, forward strand.
CGCCGTCGCGACGCTATTGTTGTTCTCCGGACTCGCCACAGCGGGCGATTTGACGGTCGACTCGGCCATCGGTGGGGCAATCGGCGGGGCCGTGGGCGGTGCACTGGGTGCGGAAGTCGGCGGCCGTGACGGGGCCATCGTCGGTGCCGGCATCGGCGCCGCGGCGGGGGCCGCGATCAACACCGACGAGTACCGCGGCGACCGCTACTACCAGCCTGAACCGCGCTACATCTACCGCGATGCACCGTACTACCCAAGCCGCGGCTTCTGCCCGCCCGGCCAGGCCAAAAAAGG
>CBFGWV010000253.1:0-7125 GCA_965652545.1 uncultured Candidatus Competibacteraceae bacterium
TGGACCTGACCTTCACCGCACTGGCCGACACCCACGGCGACCGCTGGGCGCCGTTGTTTCATCGGCTGTGGCCGGCATACCGCGCCTGGTACCTCAAGGAGGGCAGCGAGGCACGCCCGTCCTACCTGGACTGCCGGCGCGCACTGCGCACGCACATGCCCGAGCTCATTCCCTTGTGGGAGCGGTCGGTCGAGTTGGCCGGCGGCGGTGACCTGCAGGCGCGGTTTCTCAGCTTGTACTGCCCGCCGGCCTATCTGTCGGGCTGCTCCCAGGCCGTGTGGACCGGGGACGAGGCGCTGCTGGTGCGCAACTACGACTACAGCGACAAAGCCTTCGATGCCGTCGTCCAGCGCAGCGAATGGGGCCCGCGCAAAGTGCTGGGCACCAGTGACTGCCTGATCGGCCTGGTCGATGGGGTCAACGACGCCGGCCTGGCCGTGTCGCTGACCTTCGGCGGGCGGCGGGTGGTGGGGGAGGGCTTCGGGGTGCCGATCATCCTGCGCTATATCCTGGAAACCTGCGACAGCGCCGAGCAGGCCGGCCAGGTGCTCTCGCGCATCCCCACACACATGGCCTACAACGTCACCGCGCTGGATGCCGACCGCAAACGCGTGACCGTGATGATGTCGCCCGATCGCAAGCCGGTGGTCACCAATGCTGCGGTGGCGACCAACCACCAGGCGCGTGTGGAATGGGTCCAGCACGCCCGCGCCACGGCCACGGTCGAGCGCGAGCGCTTCCTGCTCAACCGCCTGACCCTGCACCCCGAATCGCAGGGCAAGTTCATCAGCGCCTTCCTGCGCCCGCCGTTGTACTCCCTGGCCTACGACCGTGGCTTCGGCACCTTGTACACCGCCGCCCTGTGGCCTGGGCGGGGTGAGATGGCCTACCGCTGGCCGGAGATCGAATGGCGCTTTGCCATCGACGGCTTCATCGAGGGGCAGCGGACGATCCGTTACCCCAAGCGTGACGCCGTCGGGCTTCAGGCCCCGCCTCTGTCGCCATAGGGCGACTCGGTCAATCGACCGGCTCTGGGGGCGCTATACCGCCGACCATGTACTCCACGGAAACGCCGGCCCCGGGAAGGTGCAGCCATTCGGGGTCCGTTGGCCGCACTTGCAGCATATAGGCCCAGTGGACCGCCATCGCCGAGGCGGGGCCGGAGGACATCTGCATCGCGAAGCTGGACTGCCCCTGGTGGGGTGTTACACGGCCGGTCCCGATGGTAGTGGACACCGCGGACTGGACGAAGGTGATCTGCACCTTGCCTTCCGGCGTCACGCTGGCGAAGAAGCTCATGTCCCGCTTGTCGCTGGCGTCCGGCTCCTCGCCCACCTGCGTCAGCAAGGCCGAGGCGACACCCCAGAAGTAGCCGTCCTTGTAGCCTGTGATATGCCACACCGTCTGATCGACGACCCAGCGGAACGTGTTGTCCGACTGGGTTTGAATCGCCGGCATGCACTGGGCCGGGCAGTACCAGTACGTGTTCTCCAGCCAACGCCAATCACGGCGCGTCTCGGGGGTGGTGACGGTCATCCCTATTCCTTTGTCTGAGGTTTCCATGGATCCCAAGGCGACGCCGGGAAGGGGCGGGTGGATGCCAGTCCCGACGTCGACGCGTTGTTATAGGGCATGAGTAGCGGCAACAGCAACGCCTCAGTGCGCAGCGGCTGCGAACGGGTCATCGGGCCCCGTCAACCGGGTCATGACGGCACGCACGATGAGTCCCTGACCGTCGGCGGCATGCAGGGCGATCGTTCCACCGTGGATTTCGATGACATCGCGCACGATGGCCAACCCCAGCCCGGAGCCTTCGCCACGGTGTTCGGGGACGCGATAGAAGCGCTCGAAGACCCGCTCGCGCAGACTCTCCGGTATGCCCGGGCCGTTGTCTTCCACCTCCACCTGCACGCGGGCAGCGCTCGGGCAGTGAATGCGCACCGTGACCCGTCCGCCCTGGGGGGTGTAGCGCAAGGCGTTGTCGACCAGGTTGGCAAAGGCCTCATGGAGCAGCGTGGGGTCGCCGGCCACCCCGGCGTCGGTGCCGTCGGCTTCGAGCCCCAGGTCGATGCCCTTGGCCACCGCTCTGGGCGCCATGTCCAGGCAGATCTCGCGGACCATGGCGACGACGTCCACGGCCGCCGGCTCGGCCAGCAACGTTGCCGAGCGCGCTTCCGCCCGGGCCAGGGTGAGCAGTTGGTTGGTCAGGCGCACCATGTCATCGGTGCTGCGGCGCACACCTTTGAGGCTCTCGCGCCACAGTTCGGGGTTGTCGCTCGATAAGCCGTGTTCGGCCTGCGTCCGCAGCACGGTCAACGGCGTACGCAGTTGATGCGCCGCATCGGCGATGAACCGCTTCTGTCCGGCGTGCAAGGCGTGCAAGCGGGCGGTGTAGTCGTTCAAGGCGCTGACCAGGGGCTTGACCTCTCGCGGCACGTTGGCGGTCTCGAACGGTGTCGGGTCGCTGGTGCCGGCGCGCGATACCACCTCGTGGCGAAGCCGGCGCAGCGGCGCCAGCGCGGCATACACGGCCACTACGATAAGAAGCCCCCCGGCGAACACCAGCAGGCTCTGGCGTACCAGCATGCTGGTGAGCAAAGTGCCGGTCAGTGCGCTGCGCGCCTCCAGGGTCTCGCCGACCTGTATGAGCGTCACCCCGCGTTGCTCATCCGACAGCACCGGCTGATACAAGGCCGCCACGCGGATGGGATTGCCGCGGTACAGGTCGTCGCGGAAATACACCAGGGCCGGGTAGTGCGGGCTGCGAACGGCCTCTGGCGGCAGCGGCGGAAAGTCATCGAAGCCCGAGACGAACTCACCGTCGATGCCGGTCACCACATAGAAGATCCGCCCGGGGGTATCGAGTTGGAACGTATCCAGCGCCACCCAGGGCACGTCCACCCGCACCCGTCCGTCGCGCAAGTCCACCTCCTCTGCGATCGAGCGTGCCGAGGCCAGCAGGGTACGGTCGTGCGCCTGTGTTGCGGCTGCGCGCACCCCTTGCACGGCCGACACGGCGCTGACCATCCACAGCAGGAACAACGGCGGCAGCATCCAGCCCAGCAGCTGGTTGCGCAGGCTGGCGCTACGCCGGATGCTCACTGCTGACCTCGAGCAGGTAGCCCAGGCCGCGCAGGGTCGTGATCACGACCCCCGACCCGTCGAGCTTGCGGCGCAGCCGATGGACGTAGATCTCGATGGCCTGCGGGTTGGCCTCGTCATCGAGCCGGAAGACCTGCTCGAACAGACTTTCTCGGGTGACCGCACGCCCGCGCCGGGTCATCAGCACCTCCAGCACCGCCGCCTCGCGCGGGGTGACCGCCAGCGGCGCGGCGGCCAGGGTGAAGGTTCGGCTGACGCTGTCGAACACCAGTGGCCCTGCGGTCAGTGCGGGTGCCTCGTAACCCTGGCTGCGGCGCAGCAGCGCCTTGACCCGCGCCAGCAGTTCATCCAGGGCCAGGGGTTTGGCGAGGTAGTCGTCGGCACCGAGATTCAGCCCGGTGACCCGGTCGCCCACCTCGCCGCGCGCGGTGAGGATGAGGACAGGCAGCGCCTGGCGGCGCGCACGCAGGCGGCGCAGGATCTCCAGCCCATCCATGCGCGGCAGCGACAGATCGAGAATCGCCAGCGCATAGTGCCCATCGGCCAGGGCCCGGTCGGCCAAGGCGCCGTCGTCCAGCCAGTCGGTGGAAAAGCCCTCGGCATCGAGCGCCCGGGTGAGCCAGGCGGCCAGTTCGCGATTGTCTTCAACCAGCAGGATGCGCATGCCCACAGTGTCGTGTGTACGGGCGATGGCGGCAACGGTCGTCAACCGCGTTTTCGGATTGAAAGCTTTTTGAAAGCCTGCGGCGCTAGCGTGGTGTCACGTTCGACGCCGTGCGGCCCTTCGCCGGTGGATCGGACGATAGATACCAAGAGCCCATCGGTGCAGCGCGATGCTGCAACCTGCGGGCCACCAACGAGGAGATGTCGATGATCAGTCCAGCCCGCTGGATCGCGCTGTTTGGCGTGGTCGCCACCTTGAGCGGCCCGCTCGCCTTTGCCGAACCCGATCGTCCCGAGTGCATCGCCCCGGCCAAACCCGGTGGCGGTTTCGACCTCACCTGCAAGCTGGCCCAATCCGGGCTGCAGGATGGAGGCTTCCTGGAGGCGCCGATGCGGGTGACCTATATGCCCGGCGGCATCGGGGCGGTGGCCTACAACGCCGTCGTCGCCCAGCGTCCGGACGAGCCGGGCACCATCGTGGCGTTCTCCGGTGGCTCCATGCTCAACCTGGCGCAAGGCAAGTTCGGCAAGTTCGGGGTCGACGACGTGCGCTGGCTGGCGGCGGTCGGCGCAGACTTCGGCATGCTGGCGGTGCGGTCGGATTCCCCCTACCAGAGCCTCGGTGAGCTGGTGGAGGCCCTTAAGCAGGACCCCACGGCAGTGGTCTTCGGGGCCGGTGGTACCGTGGGCAGCCAGGACTGGATGAAGTCGGCCCTGATCGCCAAAGCCGCCGGCGTGCCCTACCGGGACATGCGCTATGTGGCCTTCGAGGGTGGCGGCGAGACGCTCACGGCGCTGCTCGGTGGCCATATCCAGGCCTACTCGGGCGACTTGGCGGAGATCGTCCCTCATCTGGAGGGGGGTAAGGTGCGCGTGCTGGCGGTGTTGGCCGATGAGCGCCTGTCGGGTGCGGCCGCCGATATCCCGACGGCCAAGGAGCAGGGCTTCGACGTCAGTTGGCCGATCATCCGCGGTTTTTACATGGGCCCGAACGTCGCCGACGCGGACTACGACTGGTGGGTGGACACGTTCAACCGCATGCTCGCCAGCCCCGAATTCGATGCGCTGCGCACCCAGCGCGGCCTCTACCCCTTCGACAAGACCGGTGCCGAACTCGATGCCTTCGTGAAGACGCGCGTCGAGGAGTACAAGCGCCTGGCCGACGAGTTCGGCCTGGTGCAATAAACGGCCGCATCTACCCGCATGCCCGCCATGCCCTGCGCATGGCGGGCGCCCACCGCGGAGCCTTTCCCGATGAGCGATCGACTATTCGCCGGCTTTTGGCTGGTGCTGTGTGCCGCCATGGCCTGGAGTGCCTGGAGCCTGGAGTTGGCCTTCTCCTACGAACCGGTCGGGCCGCGTCGCTGGCCCATGCTGCTGGCCGCACTGATGGCTATCGCTGCCATCGTCATGTTTGTGAAGCCCTCGCCCGAGCCGGTCTGGCCGCGCGGGCGGGCGTTGCTGCGGGTCGTCGCAGTGGCCGCCGCCTTGTTTGTCTATGCGTGGACGTTCGAGCGGCTGGGGTTCGTGCTCGCTACCGCCTTGATGACGCTTGCCCTGGGGCTGGCCTTCGGTGGCCGCTGGTGGGCCGCTCTGGCCAGCGGGGTGGGCTTGGGTGTGGGGTTGTACGTCTTCTTCGACCGCCTGCTCGATGTGGTTCTCCCCGTCGGCCGGCTGTTCACTTAGGGATACCCGATGGATACCCTCAACTATCTCGCACAGGGCTTTGCCGTCGCCGGCAAGCCCATGAACCTGCTCATGGCCTTCGGGGGGGCGTTCATCGGCACGATCGTCGGCTTGTTGCCGGGACTGGGCCCGATCAACGGCGTGGCGATCCTGCTGCCGCTGGCCTTTGCCATGAAGCTGCCGCCGGAAACCGCGCTCATCCTGCTGGCCGCCGTCTATATGGGCTGCGAGTACGGTGGGCGGATCTCCTCGATCCTGCTCAATGTACCCGGTGACGCCGGTGCCATCATGACCGCGCTGGACGGCTACCCCATGGCTCGTCAGGGCCTGGCGGGCGTGGCGTTGTCGATCTCCGCCTGGAGTTCGTTCGTCGGTTCAATGATCGCCACCGTGGGGCTGGTGCTGTTCGCACCGCTGCTGGCGGCCTGGGCGCTGGCCTTCGGTCCGGCGGAGTACTTCGCGCTGATGGTCTTCGCCATCGCCTGCCTGGGCGGCATGGTGGGGGATCGGCCGATGAAGACGCTGTTGGCGGCCATGATCGGTCTGTCGCTGGCGACCGTGGGTGTGGACGCCAACAGCGGCGTATACCGTTTCACTTTCGGCGATGTGCACTTGCTCGATGGCATCCAATTCATTGTGGTGGTCATCGGCATATTCTCGGTCAGCGAGATCCTGCTGATGGTCGAGCAGACGCACGCCGGCAATGCGCTGGTTGCCCGCACCGGGCGGCTGCTGTTCAACACTGCCGAGTTCCTCTCGACATTGGGCACGACGCTGCGCTCGGGGGTCATGGGCTTTGTCATTGGTGTACTGCCCGGCGCCGGGGCCACCATCGCCAGCGCCATTGCCTACATGACCACCAAACGCCTGCACGAGGCCGATGGCCGTTTCGGCGAGGGCGATATCCGCGGCGTGGCTGCCCCCGAGGCGGCGAACAACGCCTCGGCCTGCGGTTCCTTCGTGCCCATGCTGACTCTCGGCGTGCCCGGCTCGGGGACCACGGCAGTCATGATCGGCGCGCTGACCCTGTACAACATCACCCCCGGCCCCATGCTCTTCGAGCAGCAGCCGCAGATCGTCTGGGGGCTGATCGCCTCGCTGTTCGTGGCCAATGTCGTCCTGCTGATCATGAACATTCCGCTGGTGGGGGTGTTCGCCAAGCTGCTGACAATGCCGATGAGTGTGCTGGTGCCGGGCATCGCGGCGGTCAGCGCGGTGGGGGTGTACGCTGTTCATGCCACGACCTTCGATCTGATGCTCGCCGTGGGGTTGGGGGTGTTCGGCTATCTGCTGCGCAAGCTGGACTTCCCCATGTCCGCATTGATCCTCGGCTTCGTGCTGGGCGAGATGCTGGAGCAGAACCTGCGTCGTGCGCTGTCGATGTCCAACGGCGACCCGGCCGTTCTCTGGAGCAGCCCGATTGCCGTAAGCCTGTGGTGCATGGCAGCGGCCATGCTGCTGGTGCCGCCGTTGTGGCGTTACCGGCGCAGGCGGGTGGCAGCGGCGCCCGCCTAGCGAAGCTTGGTCCCCAAAATCTCTAAATTCGAGTCAAATTTGTCAATGTAGGATGGGTTGAGCGGAAGCGATACCCATCAGTCGCATTTGATCGAGGTCGCGTCCCCATGTAGACCGCCGCCTCTCCATGATGGGTATCGCTTCCGCTCAACCCATCCT
>CBFGWV010000254.1:0-7100 GCA_965652545.1 uncultured Candidatus Competibacteraceae bacterium
ACCGCTGGTGTCTATCGGCCCACCTTGAACGACTGTCAGCCCAGGCACTGGCGAGAAGGACACATGGTTCTCCCACCGCTGATGTCCGGCGCTCAACAGCAGCATACGACCCGGCCCAAACTGCTGGCGCCAGCCAATCCGGGCATAGTCCGACTCATCGACGTTGCGCAGCGTCTCGTCGAAGCGCTGCGGCTGGAAGGCCAGCGTGGTGATGTCCCCCTCGTCACGCTCGCTGTGGCGCAGCTCCAGTTGCAGATTGGTCGACGGATCGGGGCTGTACTGGATCAGCGCGTTGTAGCTGTCCAGTGCCCGGTCGGCATTCTCACGCACGCCGTCGGTGCGGTAGGCAAACTGCCCCACGCTAATGGCCCACTTGTCCCACAGCCCGGCCACGACGACATCGTCGCCCCAGGTGTTGTTGCTGCCGGCCAGGGCGTTCATCTGCACCAGCGTGCCTTCCTGCACGAACAGCCGGTTGTACTCGTTGGTCGCGAGCTCCGAGGGGCCTGCGCCGCTGAGGATGCCGAGGTTGGCCTCGGAGAGCTGCGGCTGCAGTGCGGTCAGGCTCAGGGGTTGCAGCATCTGCGATTGCAGCAGTTCGCTGACGCGGGCCGTGGTATGGCGAGACTTGCTGGCATAAACGTCGGAGAGCAGGCGATGGCCGGCGTGGTTGGCCGGGTCTTCGGCCAGGCTTTGGGTGGCGATGACTTCGGCCCGTTGCTCGAAGCCCAGGTCGCGGTAAATTCGCGACTGGCTGGCGTTGCGCGCGGCCACGTCCTGATCGAGCAGCAGGCGCGAGCGGTACACGGCCCGGTTGTCGTTGCGGTCGATGGACGCTTGCAGGTCGCGCAAGGCCTCAACGGGACGGTTCTCGGTCTGTTTGAGGATGGCGTCGTAGAACCACGGTGTAGGGTCGTTGGGGTCGTACTCCTTGGCCAGGGCGAACTGCTTTGCAGCCTCGTCATTGCGCAGCTCTTCGAAATACGCCTTGCCCAGATAGCTGCGGATCAGCGAGTTGCTGGGGTCGAGGCTGGCGGCGACCTCCATATCGAGCCGCCCGCGCGGCAGTGCGCCACGGCGGATCTCGATAAGCCCACGGCCCAGGCGGGTCAGCGGGTCGCCTTGGTCGATTTTCCGCGCGCGCGTGAACGACTCGCGGGCATCTTCGAGCTCCAGCCGTGCCAAGTGCACGAAGCCGGCCACGCTTTGGGTACGCGCCAGGCCCGGTTCAAGAGAGATTGCCTGCGCGCTGGCATCGCGTGCGGCGTTCAATGCGCCGCGCGAGAGCTCCAACTCGGCCACACGGGCCCAGACCAGCGGGTCGCTGCGATCGCGCTCCAGGGCGGTGCGGGCGCTGACCAGTGCGCCGTCCACCTCACCCGAGGCCTGTTGCGCGAACGACAAGGCGATCCAGGTCATGGCGCTATCGCCGGACAGCTCGACAGCGGTGTCGGCCAGTTCGTGCGCGTTGTCGACACCGCGCACCAGGGCGATGACCGACAGCAAGGCCAGCGGGCGGCCATCGTCAGGGCGAAGCTGGCGCAGACGGCTGAGGTCGACCTGCGCGTCATCGACACGGCCAACGGCCAGCCGCAAAGCGGCACGGGCAAGCAGGCGCTCGACGGCGACGTCGTCGTCGCCCTCGGCATCCAGCCGTGCGATGGCCGCGGCGGCATCGCCACGCCGATAGTCAGCTGCGGCAGCGTGCAGTTGCTCGTCGGTGGCGGAGCCGGCGGTCAGATCCAGCAAGGGCGGATAGTACAAGGCCCAGCGCACAGCGTCGGATGCCGGCGGCACCAAGGCCGGACGCGGTGCGGACTCGGCATCGGCGGTCGCGCCCTGCCCCGAGCCCAAGGTAACGCTGCCATGGTCGTTGCTGGCGGTCACCTGACCCTCGAACACCAGCACCTCGGTTCGCCCATCGACGATACGCACGACGAACTCGGTACCCTCCACCGCGGCATTGACGTAAGGGGTTTCGACGTTCAGCGGGCGTGGCGTACGGCTGATGAAGTGCACCGCGCCTTCGAGCAGCTGCAACCAGCCTTCGCCCTCGTTGCGCGGCGGGGTGAAGGTGATGGTGGTGTTCTGGTCCAGTCGGAGCAGTGTCTGGTCGAGCGTCATCACCACCACGGCCCGGCTGTCGGCGGGTACGCGGACGGAGTCGCCCGCACAGAACGCGGAGTCCTGCGGTGCGGGTTGCCAGTCTTCCGAGCCGGCCGGCCGGACCTCGATGCGGCCCTCGGCCGACTCGAGCACGGCGATACCGTCGTCGCAGGCCAGTGCGATCTGGGCGTTGAGGAGGATGACCAGAAAAGCAGCCATCCGGGTGGCGACACGGATGAATCCGTTCATGGGTTACGGGCAACCTGGCGCTTGCTGCGCGTGTGAGTAGGTGTGCCTCCAGATACTGGCCTAATCTGCCGCCATTTCAATCAATAGACGCATCCGTATCAATTTTTTGCAAACTCAGGATACCGTCCCAATCCTTGTCGCGGGCCTTCCGGCGCGCCACCTCGACCTGATAAAAGCGCGCCGGACCGTCGTTCGGATAACGCGCCAGGACATCTTCGAACGCCGCCTCGGCGTCGGCCCACAACCCGCGCTGAAACGCGGTCAGGCCACGCTCGAACATCGCCTTGAGGGACTCGTCCGCCTCATGCTCGCCGATGGCGACCTGGAGCACAGTCAGCGGGCGCTGCTTGCCCGGTACCCGGAAACGGCCCACGCGGCGGACGGCGCGCGCATCGTCCGGAGACAGTGCCAGCTCTGACGCCAGGACCCGCAGCCCCAGCCGACCGGCCAGGTCCTGGAGACGCACCGAGGCATTCACCACATCGCCCACGGCGCGGTATTGATAGCGCCCGCCACCACCCAGGCTGCCCAGGACGATGGGGCCGGCATGCACGCCGATACGGGTATCCAGGGCATGCTCCAGCCCTTGGGCGCTGGCCTCCCGCTGCCAGCGCATGATGGCGCGCGCGGCCTCCAGCGCGCTGTCGTGGGCGGCTTCAGCATCGCCTTCGGGTACCCATACGGCCAGCATCGCATCGCCCACGACATCTGCAACCCAGCCGCCACGACTCTGGACCTCGTCGATCAATTGGGTGTAGTAGGCATTCATGACTTTTTTCAGGGCCTGGGGCTCGCGCCCCTCGGCTATGCGTGTGTAGCCGACCACATCCGTGGCCAGGCAGACGCCATAGACTTGACGGTCGGTGCCATGGACGTTGGCGGGCCCCTGGTCCAGGCGGGCGACGAGGTCGGCCGGCAAGTACATGGCCGCCCCTCTGGCCAGGTTGCTTCGGCTGCGCTGCACGCGCAGGTAGCGGTTGACCATGATCAGGATGACCGGCAACGGCGCCAGCAACGGCCCCCACACCGGCAGCCAATAGCCGAAGCGCGCGAACGCGAACAGCGAAACCGCCAGATACCCGGCGGTCATGAGCACGGCGCCGAGGACCAGCCCAGGCAGGCTGACCCGCCACAGCAGAATGGCCGCCAGCAGCGCCCACGCCAACGGTAGCGACGAGTACAGCGCTGGCGGCAGCGGTGTGACGAAACGCTGTTCGAGGATATTGCCGAACACTGTGGCGGCGATCTCCACCCCGCTGAGGTCGACGCCGTCCGCCCGTGAGAACACCGTCGGGAAACCGTCCTGTTGCTGGGGCTGGAAGTCCTCGGAGAAGCCGACGAACACTGCGATGCCGCGCAGGTCGTGTGGATTGGCCAGCACATCGTGGGCCGACAGCGTGGGCACCGTTCTGGGCGGCCCGTAAAAATCGATGTACCGGCTTTCATCCCCGCCGTGGAGCGCGAGCAAGCCGAGCAAGCGCTGACGATCCGCATCGCTCATCGGCCGCGTCGTCACCCACTGGCGCAGTTCGCCGACCCGCTCGGGCGCGTCTGCAAGGTACCCGCGCAAAGCCCGCGCCCAGCTGCTGGCAGGGTACGGACCGGGCCATTGGTCCATCTGCACCGGAAACCGCTCCGCCGCCTCGGGGTCGACCTGCGTGATCGCCTCACGAAGCAAGGGGTACACCGGGGCGGCAAACTGATGATAGGCCAGGGTCGGCAATGTCGGATCGTCGCTCAACTCACCGCGGAATACCCACGTCTGATCCACTTGCTGGCCGATCTTCGGCAGCGGGAACGGCGCCAACCCGGCGGCCGCATCCGCCAGCTCCGGCAAGGGCGAGACTTTTTGCTCGATGGCGATGGCCTCCTCGCCCTCGCCGACCTGATCGCGCACCAGGTGCTGGAACAGGATGACGTTGCCGGCATCCCTGATGGCGTCAGCGAAGTCAGCGTCCTCGTCGGTCTGACGGGGGGTGCGGAACAGTACGTCGTAGGCGATGACCGCCGCGCCAGCCTCAGTAAGCGCACGCACCAGGTCGGCGTGTATGGTCCGCGGCCAAGCCGATGGCCGGTTCGGCAAGCCCAACGCGCGCGATGCGTCGCGATCGATGGCGACCACCACCACACCGGGCGGCGCCTCGCGCGCACCGCGCATGGCGAACAACAACCCCGGCCCACCGGTGCGTTCGACCGACAGCAACAACGGCACGAGCACCAGCGCCAAGAGGGCGACTGCTGCCGTTGCTGCGTTGACTGCCGTGCGCCAGCTCATGGTTACGCTTACACTCGATGAACAAAGATGGCATTTCCAAAAGCCGGACTTGCCACTGTTTGACTTTTTGACACAGGGATACGGTTGTGGACTACACCGCTGCGCTCAATGCCGTCGACTTGTTCGCCTCGCTCAACAAGCAGGAGATCCAGGTCATCGCCAACATCGGGCTGGCCAAGCACTATCCGCGTCAGACGATTCTGATCAACGAAGGCGAGCTCACCGATACCTTGTTCATTGTCCTCAAGGGCAGTGTAAAGGTGTACGCCAGCGACGACGACGGTCGCGAGGTCTTCCTCGGTTTTCAGGGCGTGGGGGACTATTTCGGCGAAATGTCGATTCTGGACCATGCACCCCGCTCGGCTTCGGTCATCACCCTGGAACCCAGCTGGTTGTTGCTTATTCAACGACATGACTTCCTCGAATGCCTGAATCAATATCCAGGAATCGCCGTGAAACTGCTGCAAGGCATGGCCCGCCGTGTTCGCGAGCTTACCGACAAGGTCAAGAACCTGGCGCTGCGCGACGTCTACGGCCGCGTTGCGCACACGCTGACCCAACTGGCCACCGAAGCCGATGCGGACGGGCGTATCCCCCAGAAGCTCACGCAGCAGAACATTGCCGACATGGTAGGCGCATCGCGCGAAATGATCAGCCGGATAATGAAAGAGCTGACCATCGGCGGCTACATCGACATCCAAGAGAAACACGTGACCATCCTCAAGCCGTTGCCTTGGCGGTGGTGAAGATTCATGTCCAGGATGTGCATCCCGTCACAGAAATTCACAAAGTTTCCTGCTACATTTGCATTGCCTCTTGATCAATCGGGTAACGGAACACCCGGCGGACGGTCGACCGGAAAGGGTTAGTCATTCATGGAAGGTCCGGGCACCCAGGGACGCACGGAAGTATGGGTTGGGGCTCAATGACAAGCGCGTTGCGCGCCTGTTTTTGCCAGAGGTCTGTGCAGCACACGAAAGGCGGCAAGGAGGCAGGCTACGGAATCGTGAGTCGTATATGATCGGGAACGGATGCCCAGGCAGATCGGGTTGTAACGACGTGATAATTAGCCACGAGGCCGTGGGGTTCTCCCTCACACCAGGCTGGGCTGAATCGGAGCCGGCTCGACGCCGCTCCCCATGGAAGGTTGAGGGCAGGAAGCTCACCCGATCCAGCCAACCTAAACCCCGCTCCGGCGGGGTTTATCTTATGCGCAGCCCCCTATGGCACGCGATTTCCAGGCCGTTATACTGATCGGCCCTTGCCGACGAACAGCCGTGGCCAACAGCATGCTCGACACCCGCGTCAACAACGTCAATGTGGTGGCTCAGGACGTCCTGCCCACCCCCGAGAGCGTCAAACAGAAATTGCCGCTGACCGAGCGTGCGGAGTCCACCGTACTGAACGGTCGCGCAGCCTTGGAGCGTATCCTCGATCGCCGTGACCCGCGCCTGTTCGTGGTGACCGGCCCGTGCTCCATCCACGACCTCGACGCCGCCCGTGAGTACGCTCAGCGCCTGGGCCGCCTGGCCGAAGAGGTGCAGGACGTCTTTCTGCTGGTGATGCGGGTGTATTTCGAGAAGCCCCGCACGACCGTCGGCTGGAAAGGGCTGATCAACGATCCGGACATGGATGACTCCTTCCAGATCGACAAGGGTTTGCACATGGCGCGCGGCCTTCTCCTGGAACTGGCGGAGATGGGCATGCCCACCGGTACCGAAGCGCTCGATCCGATCAGCCCGCAGTACATCGCGGACCTGATCACCTGGACCGCCATCGGCGCGCGCACCACCGAATCCCAGACTCATCGCGAGATGGCCAGCGGGCTGTCGTCGCCGGTGGGCTTCAAGAACGGCACCGACGGCGGCCTGTCGGTGGCGATCAACGCCTTGCACTCGGTTTCACGTCCGCACAATTTCCTCGGTATCAATCACGACGGCCGCGTGTCGATCATCCGCACCCGCGGTAACGGCTATGGGCACGTGGTGCTGCGCGGCGGCAATGAGCCCAACTACGACTCCGTGGCCATCGCGCTGTGCGAGGACGCACTGGCCAAGGCGAAGCTGCCGGCCAATATCGTGGTCGATTGCAGCCATGCGAACTCCAAAAAGCAGTACGGGCTTCAGCCGCTGGTGTTCCACGACTGCGTGCACCAGATTCTCGAGGGCAACCGCTCCATCGTCGGCTTGATGCTCGAAAGCAATCTGAACGAAGGCAACCAGTCGATTCCAGCCGACCTCTCGCAGCTCAAGTACGGCGTGTCCGTGACCGATGCCTGCATCAACTGGGACACCACGGAAACGCTGCTGCGAGAGTCCGCCGAAAAGCTGCGTCCGGTACTCGGCAAGCGGCAGGCGGGGTAGCCGTCTCGTTGCGAGGTATCCGGCCACCATTCGGGAGCGTCTATTAGAAGATGCTTGCGAATGGTGTTGCGCCATACCGCGACGTATTCGATTTCGCCTTGACACCT
>CBFGWV010000255.1:0-7083 GCA_965652545.1 uncultured Candidatus Competibacteraceae bacterium
CTAGTGTGTGGACACACCACCGCCAGCACATCGAGGAATTTCAGCGTCGCCTACTGACCATTATGGCGAATGTGTCACGGCCCATTCTTGACCCCAGGCATCCCATCGGGCGAAGGGCCGCGGCACCCTACACCGCCCGCCCGATCCGCCACCGAACCTGAGCCCTTTGGACCGGGTGGATGGGGATCGGACCGTCGGCAGCATGGATGCTGCCGTCGAGCGCACACGGATGTGTCCACAGCGGGTCCGATCCCCATCCACCCGGTCCAAAGGGCGGGAATCAGGCTCCTCCCCGGCCGTAATGACAACGGCCAGAGACGGAAGGCGCTCAGCTCTCAGTCACCACCACCCCGTGCGGTGCGGCCTGCCCTTCCAGCCAGCCCCACAGGTAGTCGGCGAAGCTGCGGCGGACGATGAGCACATAACGCCCCTCGGCCAGCGGCCGGATCAGCGCCGGCGACTTGGCGACCACGGTCTGGGCGCACTGGCCAGGCTTGAACGCCCGCGGATGCAAGTCCAGCGGGCAGCCCTTGGCCAGCAGGGTACGGGCGTCGGGGCCGGCCAGGACGATGACCGTCTGGTTGGCGGACACGTCGGTCACGGCCGCGAACAGCCCCGCGACGGCTTGGGTCAGCTTGGCGATCAGCTCGGCCTGGGCGTCCTTCTCGGTGACCAGCAGCCATTCGTCCGGCCCCAGCCACAGCACGGTGACACCCTTGGTCTCGGCGACGGTGTTGGGCTCGGTGGGCAGGTCGACCTTGACCACCGACTTCACCGCCTTGGCAAACGCCGCATCCCCGGCCTTGCCACGCAGGTTCACATGCCCCAGGAAGGGGCGCTCGCTCATCTGCACCCCGGCCCCACGCACACGGCTGGTGGCGCGGGCGGCAAGGTTGTGCCACACCAGCGGGCTCTCTCTACGCAATGTCTCGCTCATGGCATTCAACCCTTGTAGAAGTCGGCGAACGACTGCTCTTCGTCGCGGCCCTTGTCGTCGATGAAGATCGGCTTGCCGATGGTGGCCTTGATCACCCGGCCATCCGACAACGGCGCGTAGACCGTCTCACCCACCCGGTTGCGGCCGTTCTTGAGCAAGGCGAAGGCAATCGACTTGTTCAGGTTGGCGCTCCAGTAGCTGGAGGTCACATGCCCGCACATCGGGTTGGGCGCCGGGTGGTTCGGGTCGCGCACGATCTGCGCCCCCTCGGGCAGCACATCCTTGGGGTTCTCCGTCAATAAACCGACGAGTTGCTTGCGGTCCGGCCGGGCGGTGTCCTCACGGCTGAGCGAACGCTTGCCGAGGAAGTCCTTTTTCTTCGAGACGATCCAATCCATCTGCAGGTCGATCGGCGTAATCGAGCCGTCGGTGTCCTGACCGACGATGATGTAGCCCTTCTCGGCACGCAGCACGTGCATGGTCTCGGTACCGTACGGTGTGATACCGAACTCCTCGCCCGCGGCCATGACCTGCTCCCACAAAGCATGACCGTACTCGGACGGCACGTTGAGCTCGAAGGCCAACTCGCCCGAGAAGCTCACCCGCATGACACGCCCGGGTACCCCACAGATGGTGCCTTCGCGGAAGGTCATGAAGGGGAAGGCCTCCGCCGAGAGGTCCACGCCCTCGACCAGCTTGGCCACCACGGCGCGGCTTTTGGGTCCGACCACTGCGATGGTGGCCCAGTGGTCGGTCTGCGAGGTCAAGTAGACCTGCATGTGCGGCCACTCGGTCTGAAGCCAGCGCTCCAGCCAGGCCATCACCCGCGCGGCACCGCCGGTGGTGGTGGTCATGTAGTAATGGTGCTCGCCGATGCGCGTGGTCACGCCGTCGTCGATCACCATGCCGTTCTCATCGAGCATCAGCCCGTAGCGGCAGCTGCCGACTTTCAGGTTGTCCCAGTTGTTGGTGTACACCCAGTTGAGGAAGGCCGCCGCGTCCGGGCCCTGGATGTCGATCTTGCCCAGGGTGGAGGCGTCCATGACGCCGACGCTGTTGCGGGTGGCCAGGCACTCGCGGTCGACGGCAGCGTGGAGGGACTCGCCCGCCTTGGGGAAGTACCAGGCACGCTTCCACTGGCCGACATTCTCGAATGGCGCGCCCTGTGCCTCGACCCAGGCATGCGTCGGGGTCTTGCGGATCGGATCGAAGAAATCGCCCAGGTCAGGGCCGGCGATGGCGCCGAAGGTGACCGGCGTGTAGTTGGGCCGGAAGGTCGTCGTGCCCACCTGCGGGATGGGCGCGTTCAGGCCCTGGGCGACGATGCCCATGCCGATGATGTTGCCCAGCTTGCCCTGGTCAGTGCCGAAGCCCATGGCGGTATAGCGCTTGACGTGCTCGATGGACTCGAAACCCTCGCGCAATGCCAGTTGCAGGTCCGAGGCGCCGACATCGTTTTGCATGTCGACGAAGGCCTTGGGACCGCGGCCGTGCGGCTTTACGCCCGGCACCAGCCACATCGGCAGCAGGGCTTCCTCAGCCACCGTGTCTACCGCGGGCACACCGACGACACTGCCATCGCCGAAGCCGGCGGCACCGGCCGCCTTGCCGCCGGCCTCGAAACCACCGGCAAGACACCCGGCGAGATCGAACACACCGGCCGCACTGCCGACGGAGACTTCCGCCTGCATCGGCTCGCCCGGGAGGAAGCAGGCCTGCTCTTCGCTCCAGCGCGCCTTGGCGCCGGATTGGGAGGACAAGTGGATCACCGGGCTCCAACCGCCGGACACCGCCAGCAGGTCGCAACCAATGCCGTGGATCTCGCCGGTCACCGACTGTTTGTCGGCGGCGAGCTTCATGACCTTGGCGCCTTCCAGACGTCCTCCGCCCTGGGTGTCGACCACCACATGGCCGGCCATGATCTTCACGCCACGGGCACGCACCCGGTTGGGCAGCTCGCCCTGCGGGTTGTCGCGCGGGTCAACCACGGCGGCCACGTGGGCACCGGCATCGAGCAGGTCCAGCGCGCTCTGGTAGGCCGAATCGTTGTTGGTGAACACCACCGCCTGGAACCCGGGCAACACCGCCCAGCGGTTGACGTAGGCGGAGATGGCCGAGGCCAGCATGATGCCGGGACGGTCGTTGTTGCAGAACGCCAACGGACGTTCGTGCGCGCCGGTGGCGAGCACCACCTGACGTGCACGCACCCGCCACAGCCGCTCGCGCGGACCGTCCGAAGCACCGGCGGGACGGTGATCGGTCAGGCGCTGGGCGATGGTCAGCAGGTTGTGATCCAGATAGCCGTATACCGTGGACCGCGGCAGCAAGGTCACATCCGGGTTGTCCGCCAGCTCGGCGATGGCAGCGGCCACGAAGGCATCGGCCGGCCGGCCGTCGATGGCCTGGCGGCAGTGCAGCAGGCTGCCGCCGAACTCCTGCTGTTCATCGGCCAGCATCACCCGTGCACCGGCACGGCTGGCGGCCAGGGCCGCGGCCAGGCCGGACGGGCCCGAACCGACCACCAGCACATCGGTGTGGGCGTAGGTCTTCTCGTAGACGTCCGGGTCCGCCTCGACAGGTGCGGACCCCAGACCGGCGGCCTTACGGATGACCTGCTCATACTTCATCCAGTAGCTTTTCGGCCACATGAACGTCTTGTAGTAGAAGCCCGCCGGCAGGAACTTCGCCACCAGGCTGCTGGCGCGCATCAGGTCGAACTTGGCATTGGGCCAGCAGTTGACGCTGCGCGCGGTCAGGCCGTGATAGAGCTCGACCTGGGTGGCGCGGGCGTTGGGGACGGTGTAGGCCCCTTCGTTCAGCTGCAGCAAGGCGTTGGGGTCTTCCGACCCGGCGGCGACGATGCCGCGCGGGCGGTGGTACTTCCAGCTGCGACCGATCAGGTGCACACCGTTGGCCAGCAAGGCCGAGGCGACAGTGTCGCCCTGGTAGCCGCCATAGGTCTTGCCGTTGAATTTGAACTGCACCGGCTTGCCGCGGTTGATGCGGCCGCCGGCGGCCAGGCGATTGGGACGAGCGAGGCTCATTGCGCGCCCCCCTTGGCCAACTGCGGCTGATGCGCTGGGGAGCCCGACGCCTCGCCGAATTTTTCGATCTTGTTGATGCGGTACGTCACGGTGTCACGCTCGACGATGAACCAGCGCCGGCACCCCTGGGTGTGGCACCACTGTTCGCGGTGCGGGCCACGGGTGTTATGGCGCATGAACAGGTAGTCGCCCCACTGCTTATCGGACAGGGCGAAAGGGTCTGCGGGGCGCACGATGTCGGCCTCACCACCGCAGGAGAATTCGATCTCGGCGCGGGGACCGCACCAGGGACAATCAATCTGCAACATGGACGGATTCCTCTCGCGCCGGGTCAGTGGGCCACGCCGGCGGCGCCGTGCTCGTCGATCAAGTGACCGTTGTAGAAACGGTCGATGGTGAACGCCGCATTAAGCGCGTGCGGTTCGTCGCGGGCGACAGTGTGGGCCATGACCCAGCCGGAGCCCGGGGTGGCCTTGAAGCCACCGGTGCCCCAACCGCAGTTGAAGTACAGACCTTTGACGTCGCACTTGCTGATGATCGGGCAGGCGTCGGGGGCCACATCGACGATGCCGCCCCATTGGCGGTTCATGCGCACCCGTGAGAAGGCGGGGAACAGCTCGCAGATGGCCGCCAGGGTGCCCTCGATGACGTGGTAACTGCCGCGTTGGCCGTAACCGGAGTACTGGTCGATACCCGCGCCGATGACCAGATCGCCCTTGTCCGACTGGCTGATGTAACCGTGCACCGCGTTGGACATGATCACCGTGTCCAGGCAGGGCTTCATCGGCTCGGACACCAGGGCCTGCAAGGGATGGGACTCCAGCGGCAGACGGATGCCGGCCATGTTGGCGATCACCGAGGTGTTTCCGGCGGTGACCACGGCAACCTTCTTCGCGCGAATGAGGCCACGGGTGGTGTCGACGCCTTTGATCGCACCGTTTTCGATGCGCAGGCCGGTGACTTCGCACTTCTGGATGATGTCGACGCCGCGCTTGTCGGCGCCGCGGGCAAAGCCCCAGGCCACCGCGTCGTGGCGGGCGACACCGGCGCGCGGCTGGTACGAGGTGCCCAGAATCGGGTAGCGGCAGCTGTTGATGTTGATCAACGGCACGCGCTCTTTGATCTCCTGCGGCGTGAGCACCACCGCATCGATGCCGTTCAGGCGGTTGGCGTTGACACGGCGCTCGATATCGCGCATGTCCTGCAGCGAATGACCGAGGTTCATCACCCCGCGCTGGCTGAACATGACGTTGTAGTTGAGGTCTTGGGACAGGCCCTCCCAAAGCTTCAGCGCTTTTTCATACAGCAGCGCCGATTCGTCCCACAGATAGTTGGAGCGCACGATGGTGGTATTGCGGGCGGTGTTGCCACCGCCGAGGTAGCCTTTTTCCACCACGGCCACATTGGTGATGCCGTGTTCCTTGGCCAGGTAATACGCCGTGGCCAAGCCGTGACCGCCACCGCCGACGACCACCACGTCGTACTCGGCCTTGGGCTCGGGGCTGCGCCACTGCCGCTGCCAGTTTTCGTGATAGCTCAGGCCGTTGCGGACCAGGCTGAAGATTGAATATCGACTCATGGGGCTCCCCGACTGATCGGAATCGCTCAGCACTCGATGATGCTGACCGGTACTTCGATGACGTTGATCGCGAGACCCCCGCGGGCGGTCTCCTTGTACTTGGTTTTCATATCGGCACCGGTGTCGCGCATCGTCTTGATCACCTTATCCAGTGAGACGAAATGCTTGCCGTCGCCGCGCAAGGCGATACGCGCGGCGTTGATGGCCTTGATGGCCGCCATGGCGTTGCGCTCGATGCACGGCACCTGCACCAGGCCGCCGACCGGGTCGCAGGTCAGGCCGAGGTTATGCTCCATGCCGATCTCGGCGGCGTTCTCCGCTTGCTCCGGCGTGCCGCCCATCACCTCGCACAAGGCACCGGCGGCCATCGAACAGGCCGAGCCCACCTCGCCCTGGCAGCCGACCTCGGCGCCGGAGATGGAGGCGTTCATCTTGTACAGCACCCCGATGGCCGCCGCCGTGAGCAGGAAGCGCTGCACCCCGGCGTCATTGGCGCCATGGACGAAGCGAACGTAGTAATGCAGTACTGCCGGGATGATGCCGGCCGCGCCATTGGTGGGCGCGGTGACCACCCGGCCGCCGGCGGCGTTCTCCTCGTTCACCGCCAGCGCGTAGAGGTTGACCCAGTCCATGATGGTCAGCGGGTCGCGCAGGCTGGCCTCGGGTGTCGCGGCGAGCTTCTGATACCAGTCATGCGCGCGGCGCTTCACCTTCATACCGCCGGGAAGGATGCCTTCCTGGCGGCAGCCGCGGGCGACGCAATCCTGCATCACGGCCCAGATACGCAGCAGGCCGTCGCGGATTTCGGCCTCGCTGCGGCGCGCCTTCTCGTTGGCCAGCATGATGTCGCTGATGGCCAGACCGTGAGTCCTGCACAAAGCTAGCAAGCCATCGCCCGTGGAGAACGGATACGGCTGCCGGACGCTGTCGTCCTCGCGGATTGGGTTATCGCCACGGGCCGCTTTCTCGTCGACCACGAAGCCACCGCCCACGGAGTAATACACCTTGGACGAGAGCGGGTTGCCGGCCGTATCCCAGGCATCGAAGCGCATGCCGTTGGGGTGGTACGGCAGGGCCTTGCGCTTGTGCAGAATGAGGTGGTCAGGCTCGATGAAGTCGATCTCGTGCCGGCCGAGCAGACGCAGACGCCGCGAACCGCGAACCCGGGCGAGGATGCCCGGCACGGTCTCGGGGTCGATCCGGTCGGGCACCTCGCCCTCCAGGCCCAGAATGACCGCGGTGTCCGACCCATGGCCCTTGCCCGTGGCCCCGAGGGAACCGAACAGCTCGGCCCGCACACCGGCTACCTGATCCAACACGCCACGCTCGACGAGGTCGTCGACGAACGTCACCGCGGCCCGCATGGGGCCGACGGTGTGCGAACTGGACGGACCGATGCCGATCTTGAACAGATCAAACACGCTGATGGTCATGGCTGCCTCGCGAGGGTCGCGGTGGGCGTTCTCAACGGTAGACCGGGAAGCGGTCGCACAAGGCCTGGACCTTCTGCGCCACCTGAGCGA
>CBFGWV010000256.1:0-7081 GCA_965652545.1 uncultured Candidatus Competibacteraceae bacterium
GTTCGGTGTTCGGTGTTCGGTGTTCGGTGTTCGGTGTTCGGTGTTCGGTGTTCGGTGTTTTTCATCGTGGAGGGGGGAGATTGAATTTTACGTGCTTGTGGGTAGTCGTTCGGTACCCAGAGGATTCGTTGAACTCGAATAACGGAACACTGAAAACTGAAAACTGAAAACCTCACCCCCCCTACCGCGCTTGAAATTCTCGGGCTCGAACGCGCCGCCCTGGACAGTTGGCCGGCGCTGGAGAGCGCGCGCGACGGTTTATGGCTGCGCCGGGCCGCCAATGGCTACAGCAAGCGATCCAATTCCATCACCATCCTGGGCAAGCCCGCGCAAGGGCTGAGCGATGCGCTGGCCGCAGCCGACCACTGGTTGCGCGAGCGGCGATTGCCCGTGGTGTACCGCCTGGTGGAACCGCTCATTCCCGACGCCCTGGATGCGCGCCTACAGGCCCGCGGTGATCGGGTGGTGGACCCCTCGGAGGTCTGGACGCGGTCACTGGAGACCATCGACCCGACGTCCCCACCTGAGCCGGTCGTGTTGACCACCCCGGACAACTGGCTGGCGGTCTACGGTCACTGCGCGGGCAAACCCGAGCGCCAACTGGCCATGCACAAGCGCCTCCTCGAGCGCTTGGCGCTGCCCGCGGGGTGGTTCACGATCCATCGCGACAACGTACCGGTGGGCTGTGCGCTGGTCGTCCTGCACACCCGCCTCGCCGGGGTGTTCGATGTGGTCGTTCATCCGGACCATCGCCGCCAGGGTGTGGCCTCGGCGCTGATGGACGGGGCGCTGGCCTGGGCCACGCAACAAGGCGCCCAGAGCGCCTATCTGCAGATGGTGGCGGCCAACGACGCAGCCCGACGGCTGTACACGGGGATGGGGTTTCAGTCACGCTACCGGTACTGGTATCGCGTATCCCGAACACGCTGATGCGTATCGGTGGGCGCTGAGCGCACGGCGAAGGACAGCCTCAAGCCCGACAGCCTCCTAGGTCACTATACTTCGGGCTGTATCTTGTTTTACTGACGGTGAATCGTGCCGGTAACCCGACGCTCCTGTCTGATGGCGATGGCCGTGCTCCTGCTTGCAGGATGCGAGCGCTCCGACGCACCCGACCAGGGGACGGCATCGAGTACGCCATCGCCACCGGTAATCGCCCTGGTCATGAAAACCTTGACCAACCCGTTCTTCGTGGAGATGGAGCGGGGTGCACGCGTGGCCGCCGGGGAGCTGGGCGTCGATCTGGTCGTAAAGACTGCGGCACAGGAAACCTCCATCGTGCAGCAGATCGAACTGGTCCAGGAACTCATTCACCAAGGCGTCGATGCGATCGTCATCGCACCGGGCGATTCACTGGAGCTGATCCCCGCACTCAAGCGCGCCCGCGACCAGGGTGTGGTCATCGTCAACCTCGACAACCGGCTCGATCCCGATTTTTCCCGGCAGCATGGCTTGGAGGGCGTCCCGTTCATCAGCGTGGACAACCGGCACGGGGCGTTTCTGGCGGCCAACGCCCTGGCTGACGCCCTGGCGGTACCGGGCAAGGTCGCTATCCTGGAGGGGATTCCCGGCGCCGCCAATGCCGAGGACCGCCTCGCCGGTGCCAGGGCGGCGCTGTCAGGGCATGCTCAGGTAACCGGCATCGTTTCCGCGACGGCGCACTGGAAGATCGACGAGGCATACGCCGTGACCCGCCAGTTGCTGCGCGACAACCCCGACATCGTGGGTATCGTGGCGGCCAACGACATGATGGCGCTGGGCGCCCTGCGCCACCTCGCCGATGCCGGACGATCGGACATCCCGGTCGCCGGTTTCGATGCCCTGGACGAGGCCTTGGCCATCATGGGCCAGGGCCGCCTTGTCGCCACGGTGGATCAGCAGGCCGCCCGTCAGGGCGAGCTCGGTGTACGCTTCGCGGTGGATCTGCTCCATCGACGCCCCGTCCCTATGGAGACCCTGGTGGATGTCCGTCTGATCACGCGAGACGGTGCGGCCGCACCATGATCTCGCCGGTGCGCAAGGGGCGCTGGCGCCCCGGCATTCGCAATCAGTTCATCATCTACCTGATGGTGATCGGGTTCATTCCGGTGCTGATCGTCGGTGCGGTGTCCTACGACACCGCCAGAGACACTGTGCGCGCCACCGCCGGCGAGTACAGCCAGGACATCGTCTCGCGCCAGGTTGCGACGCTGGAGGCGCAGATGGAAGCCATCGCCAGCCTGATCGACAACCTCGCCGGTGTGGAAGCGATCACCGCCGTCCTGGGCCAGTCGGAGGCACCCGAGACCAGCGACCCGTATACCGCATTGGCCACCCAGGCACGGATCGGCTATATCCTCAACGGCTATTCCAACCTGCGCGGGCTGGTGTCGATCGAGCTCATCGATCTGATCAATGGGCATCGATTCCATGTCGGCGACACCTTGCTCAGCGACAGCATCCGCGAGGACGTGGTGAGCGCCATACGCGAGCAGGCCGCCGCCAGCACACCGCGCATCTGGTGGGGCGGTATCGGTGCCAACCCCAACCCCAATTCCGCGTATCCGCTGGTGGTCAGCGCCGCCCGCCTGCTCACGCGGGTCAATCGTGACACGCTGGCGCGCGAACAAACCGGGCTGTTGATCGTCAACTATGACCCGGGCGACCTGGCACGGCTGTTCATCGACATCAACCTGGGACGTGACGTGCATCTGGTTGTCGTGGACGGTGCCGGACGGGTGGTGTACGCCACAGACAGGCACCAGCCGGGCGATGCGTTCGAGCTCGCCGCGCTGCCCGGCCTCGAGGCCCCCCGCGGCAGCCTGCGGCAACACATCGACGGCGAGGCCGTCACGCTGAGCTTCGCCCAGTCGGCAATGCTGGGCTGGCGGGTGATCGCAGTCATTCCAGAGGCCACCCTGGCCGATGGCGCCGCACCCATCTGGAACACCACGGTATTGGCCGTGCTCTCGTGCTTCGTACTGGTCGGGCTGGCGGCACTGCGCTACAACCACAACGTGGTCCACCCGCTTGCCGACATTACCGGCCGCTTTCGCAGCTTGCAGAGCGATGAGGCGCCCGACCTGACCCCGGTCGCCGTACGCGGACGCGACGAAATCGCCGAGCTGGCACGCTGGTTCAACGCCTTCCTGGTCAATCTCAAGACCCGCCAGGACATGGAGGCGCGGCTACGCCACGACGCCTTGCACGACGCCCTGACCGGCCTGCCCAATCGTCACCTGCTCATCGAACGCCTCAATCACTGCATGGTGCGGGCTCACCGCAGCGGGCAGGCCGATTTCGCCGTCTTGTTCATTGATCTGGACCATTTCAAGTTCGTCAATGACAGTACCGGCCACGAAGCCGGCGACCGCCTGCTGGTCGCGGTGGCCGAGCGCCTGCGGGTCTATGTGCGCGATGTCGACACCGTCGCCCGTCTGGGTGGGGACGAGTTCGTGGTGCTGTTGGACGATCTGCGCCAGCCGCGCGAGGCGCTGGAGATCACCGAGCGACTGATGCGCGCCATTCGCGCACCGGTGCGCATCGGCGAGGCAGAGGCTTGCGTATCGGCCAGCGTCGGTATCGCCTTCGGCCACGCCGAAACGACGCAACGCCCGGAAGAGTTGATCCGCGATGCCGATATCGCCATGTACCGGGCCAAGGCCCGCGGCAAGGACTGCTATGAGATCTTCGATATCGAGATGGGGCGGGAGATCCAGGAGCGGCTGACGCTGGAGATGGAACTGCAGTTCGCCCTCGAGCGGGGCGAACTGTGCCTGTACTACCAACCGCTGGTGCACCTTGCCGATGGTTCCCTGATCGGCTTCGAAGCTTTGCTGCGCTGGCGTCATCCCAGGCTCGGGGTGCTCTCGCCCACCCAGTTCATCGACATCGCCGAGAGCAACGGACAGATCGTCCGCATCGGTGCGTGGGTACTGGAAACCGCCTGCCGCCAACTGGCCCAGTGGCGTGAGGCGGGTGATGGCAACCACCTGTCCATGCACGTGAACCTGTCCGGCCGCCAAGTGGTACGCGGGGATCTCGTCGGCCTGTTGCGCGATGTTTGCAAGCGCTACGGCCTGACCACCGGCACTCTCCACCTGGAGGTCACTGAAAGCCTGTTGATCCGCGATATTGCGGCCACCGCGGAGCTGCTCGATCACATACGCGCCATGGGTATACGCGTGTACATCGATGACTTCGGCACCGGTTATTCGTCGCTGGCTTATCTAAACCGCTTGCATGTCGATGGCTTGAAGATCGACCGTAGCTTCATCAGTTCGCTGGACGATCGCAAGACACGCCCGAGTCTGGTTCGCGCCATCCTGTCCATTTGCCGCGAGTTGGACTTGGTGCCCATCGCCGAGGGTGTAGAGACCGAGGGGCAGGCGGAATGCCTGCGTGAACTGGGCTGTAACTATGCGCAAGGCCACTTGTATGCAACGGCCCTGACCACCGAGGCGGCCACGGCGTTCATTCGCCGCGCGACACCCGCGACGAGTTGACACGCCTCGTCAGGCCGCCTCCATGGCCTGCTTCACGGCGCGCGCCGCACGCACCAAGGCCAGCCGTCGCAGTGTCAGACGCACCAGCCGCGGGAGCCGGGCGGCGATGGGGCCGATGCGCCCGACAAGGATGCCGGCGACGGATGCCGCCACCAGCAGGGCTGGCGTATTGAGTCGCGCAACGGCGGCGCGGCGTGCGCGGGCTGCGCGCCACTGGCCGCTGCGGATCCGCGCGCGGAGGGTACCGGCATCCTGCATCAACCGTGCTCGGCGGAACATGGCGCGCCATCCTCCTTGCCGACGCCGGCGCGCAGCCCGGCCAGCGCGTCTCGGCTGTTGCGGAACCACAGATCGGCGGCCGTTCGGCGCATCAGGGCGACCACTGCGATCAGCAGCGCCAGATTGAGCAAGGCCACTGAAAACACGGCCGCGGCCGGCCCCAGCAGGTCGAGCTGCATCAGCAACAAGGCCAGCGCGCCGCTGGCGAACAGCCATACCGCCACGACAAGAAGCCCGCCGGCCAGCGTCAACACGACCAGCAGGCGGACCGCCCGTACACCCAGCTGGGCATCGACCTTGAGCAGGCCCAGGAGATCGCGCAGGATACCCGCCCAGGCGCCCAGAAAGGCGACGGCAAGCCCGGACAGCTCCTCCAACTGGGAGGACGCTGTGTCCTGCCCGGCGGTGGTGTCCTGCGCGGCCGCCTCGTTCTCGGCCGCCTCATTGTAGCGGGCCGGCTCCGGCTGCTCCGGCGTCATCGGGCGCTTACCGGCGGCCGCGGGTCAATGCGGAGAACAATGTCCCGGCTGCGAAGGCGATGCCGATCGACGTCAGCGGGTTCTCACGAACGTACGTACCGATGCTCGAGAGCAATTCATCGGAACGGACCTTGGCATCGTGGCTGGTTTCGCGAATCCGCTCTTCGGCGTGGCCGATGCCTTCGCGCAGGTATTGTTCGGCGCGACTGGCATGCTCGGCGGCCTGATCGACCGTGCGGTGGGCGCGGCTGGCCAACCGGTCGGTGGTGGCATGCTCGTCATGAGCTGCACCGGAATTGGCTGGATTGTCGCCCTTGACTGCGGCGGGTCGTCCAGCCGCCGCGCGTGCCGTACCTTTATCCGTTGCTTCGCGATCCATGGTGGAACTCCTTCCGTTTGACGATAGTGGATTGATGGGTTCGCAGCACTGTTACGGGCAATATTGAGTACCTTTGGGCTGGAGAGTTCAAAGACGCCTACAGGTGGCGCGGCCACTCGAAGCCCGCAACGCGGCCTGATAGCCTTGGCGCCCCCCGACGATACGTGAGCAGGTACCGTGCCCCGAACGCCCTCCCCCGCGGACGATACCCGTCTGGCCGCCGTCGCGGCACGCTACGCCGTCGCCGTGACCCCGGCGGTTCGCGCCACCATGACGCTCGGCGACCCCGACGACCCGATCAAACGGCAGTACCTGCCCGATGTCCGCGAGTTGGACACCCATCCGGACGAATTGGCCGACCCCATCGGCGACCATGTCCACAGCCCGGTCACCGGGATCGTGCACCGCTACCGCGACCGGGTGCTGTTCAAGGTGACGCCGATCTGCGCCGTCTATTGCCGCTTCTGCTTTCGCCGAGAGATGGTCGGCCCCAAGGGCGAACAACCCTTGAGCGCACAGCAGACCGATCAGGCGTTGGCCTATATCGCGGCGCACCCGGAGATCTGGGAAGTCATCCTCACCGGGGGTGATCCGCTGGTACTCAGCCCGCGTCGACTGGCCGAACTGATGCGGCGCCTCAACGGCATCGAACACGTCCGCATCATCCGTATCCACACACGCATCCCGGTGGCCGATCCCGAGCGCATTCACAGCGAGCTCGTGGACGCCCTGAAGGGCCGATGCCCGGTCTATGTGCTGCTGCACTGCAATCACCCCAACGAGCTCAGCCCATCGGCGCGTACCGCCTGCGCCCGCCTGGTCGATGCCGGCATTGTGCTGTTGAGCCAGTCGGTCTTGCTCAAGGGGGTCAATGACGACGTGGAGACGCTGGGGGCGTTGATGCGTGGCTTCGTGGAGAACCGGATCAAGCCGCATTACATCCATCATCCCGACCTTGCGCCGGGGACCGGGCATTTCCGTCTCGACCCCGAGACGGGTATGGCCTTGATGCGGCAATTGCGCGAGCGGTACTCAGGCTTGTGCCAACCCACGTACATTCTGGAGACACCAGGCGGCGCGGGGAAAACGCGACTGGCCTGACGGCGGGTGGCGACTCAGCCCCCCTTGCCGCCTTTATCGGATTTGTCCGCCCCACTGCGGGTGAACGCCTCCCAGAACAGCTTCTGCATGGCTTCGACCGATTGCATGGGTTGCAACAGCAAGCTGGGGTCGAAGGACACGCCCTTTTTCAGGTTCTCGCGCATTTGGCTGAGGACTTCGTCCTGCAGCGGCTGGACGTTGGGCAGGCCGAGGAACTCGCGCATTTCCTGGGCGGTGGCCTCGATGTCGATGGTGACCTTCATGTCGCTGCTCCATGACGCGTCGCTTACATACCTAGCAACGATAGCAGCGCGTCCACAAGGGTGTCGGGATCGAGGGGCATGCACAACGATATGTAG
>CBFGWV010000257.1:0-7062 GCA_965652545.1 uncultured Candidatus Competibacteraceae bacterium
CGGCAGCATGGATGCTGCCGTCGAGCGCACACGGACGTGTCCACAGCGAGTCTGATCCGGGCCAGTGGACCCCAGGAAGGCGGGGTCGTAGCCTCCTGCCCCAGCCCAGCCCAGCCCAGCCCAGCCCAGCCCAGGCCAGCCCAGCCCAGGCCAGGCCAGGCCAGGCCAGGCGCTATCGCGCGCGGACCGCCCTACGTCACCTCACGCCGCGCGCCTTCGCTGCCAGAACGCCGACCGTGGCCAGCGGGTCTCCTGCGCATAAAAATACTGTCGCATGCTGACGAACGTCCCATACCGCTGATCGATACTCTGCCGGTAATCGTCCGCCTCGTCCGCACCGCTGCGGACCCAGCGCGCCACCACCCGGCCGGCATGAATCCCATCCTCCAACGCCTTGTGAATACCCCGGGACATCAGCGGATCAAAACTGCACGCCGCATCCCCGGTCGCCAGCCACTGCCGGCCGCAACACACATCCAACACATACGACGGCGCCGGCGTCACCAGCATCTCGTCCTTCAAAAACCGATGCCCCGACAAATCCCGCGCCACATGCCGTGTGGCTGCCAGACTGTTCAACCACCGCTGCCATTGATTCAGCCGCTGGCGACGCAGACTGTCCTCATCGCAGGCCAGCGCAATACACAGCTTTCCATCAGGCAGCGACGCCTTGTACCACCAGCCATCCTCCACCGCCTCCAACATCGTCAGACGGTTGGCCGGCTCCTCCTCCGGCCGCAGGAAAAACCCATACACACAGAACAACCGGTCCAGCAACCGCCGCCGCGCCCCCATCGCGCGGGCGACGCGGCTGTGCAAACCCGTGGCATCCACCACGAAACGCGCCGTCAAGCGGCGCGACGCACCATCGCTATCGCGCACATGCAGCACCCAGCCATCGGCATCGGCCGCGACACCGGTGAAGCGGGTATTGGTCAGTAACGGCATGCCGCAATCGCGTACCGCATCGGCCAGTAGACCGTCGAACCGCTGCCGGTCCAGATGCCAGCCCGGCCCCATCGGATTGGTCACGAAGTCGTTGTAACCCAGGGCCGCTCCGCCCCAGGCCGAGCAACTGCCCAGGCAGGGATCGTGGCCCTGGTCCAGAAAATCGCGCCACACCCCCAGCAACTTCAACAGCAGGCGGGCATCGGGGGGTAGGCTCTCACCCACCCGTTGGCGGCTGTAGTCACCGGCCTCGATGAGCACCACATCGTCGATACCGGCCTCGGCCAGCGTCAGCGCACAGGCGCAGCCTGCCGGGCCGCCACCGATAATGGCGACCTGGCAGGCATCCGGCAGCCCCTCAGGAGGTCGTATCGCCACCGGGCGCCACCGTGTTCGGCCAAGGGACGACCGGGTCCGCGTCGTTGCCGAACTGGCTCTTCACCTCCAGGTAGAAATCGGCGCTGTACGGCCCGCCGTCACTGCTGTCGATGGCCGTCCCCTGGACGATGATGCCGATCTCATGCCAGTGCTTGACCATGTCGATACGCTCTTGAAAGCGCCCGACTTCCGCCGGGTCGAACGGGTCGGTCCTGGTGCCCTCGCCACGCACCGAAAAGCGCTGCTGATCGGGCAGTTTGCCATCCTTGACTTCATCGGCCACATACACCGCCACCGGGCGCTGGGCCGGCCACGACCAGTACAAGGTGTTGTTGAACTGCGGGGTCGGGTCGGGCTGGTGGGTGGCGCAGGAGTTGTAGTCCGTGTGCCAGGGCAGTGCCATGAACTTCGACGCATCCCCCGGCTCCAGCCCGGGGCTGCCGGGGTTGGTGTCGATGGGCGAGGCGTTGCCCAGCGGGTTGTTGACGATGTTGGGCGTATACCCGGCGGTGAGAAACGGCACCCCGGGTTGCGCGGCGGCGTAGTCCAGAGGTTTGGGGAAGATGCGGAACGGGCCGGTGCCGGAGGTCTGCCAGTCCTGCACGTACAAGGCCGGGTCGCGCACGATGAAGGTCAAATCGATGCCGGGGCTGAAGCGCCCGCCCAGGCAGTTCACCAGCATGGTTTTGTCCAGGTACTCCCCGGCGTTGAGGCTCAGGCTAACGGTCGGGTCGAAGTGTTTCGCGTTCCACTGCGTCAGGTAGAAATACTGCGTCTTGCGCAACGACATGAACGACTCGCCCGCATCGCCCAGTGACAACGGCATCAACCGGCCATCCTGCGATTGGCTTTCGTCGTTGGGATTACGGATAAAGCCCAGCCCCCCGAGAATCGTCGTGGCCGGGTCGTCCGTGGGCTTGATCTGGTCCACTGCACCGTGGGCCGTGATACCGGTGACGTTGAGATTGGTGTTCCACATCTGCATGGCCGCACTGCGAAAGATGGGGAAGATCTCGTTTCTGAACGACGGCATGTAGCTCGCCTGGAACTGGTTGTTCGCAAAGAGCTTCGGCTGAAGGTTCAAATGCCGTACCCACACATCGTGGATGTCGTCCCACAGCGACACCGCGTTGAGCGTCTGCGGGGCATAGGCCGGATCGGTGGCGGTGACCCAGGCATGGCCTTGTACGACCTGAGCGCTGCCGTCGTTGAACACCACGGTGGCGTAGACGGGGCCGTCACTGCCATCGTCGAACCAGCCGTCGTTGTCGATATCGCTGTTGAGTGGAAACGGCTGCCCGGTATTCGGATCGATCCAGCCACAGGCCTTGCCGTAGCCGCCGGTGACGATGAGCCGGCCCTGGGCGTCGGTCTGCAACTCGCCCAGTGTCTCGATGGGGCCGTCCGGGCAATCCATGTTGGGGAAGTGGTCCAGCGGAAACGACTTGGGATAATTCGGGACGGCCTGAATGCCGTTGTCCCAGTAAGTGGCGGGGGTGGCGGCATCGAACGACACCGGGGCGGCGCTGGCACCGTGCACGGTGCGCGGACCGGGGTCGATGACCAGCTTCTGCAAGCGCTCGCTGGCGCCGATGTCCGTGCCCATCTGCGGGTTGCGGATGGGCGGCGTCTCGCCCTGGGTGTAGGCGTCGATGCCGTTGGATTCGGGGATGATGTACCAGTTCGCCTTCTTGTTGGCCAGGTGCACGGTCCAGACGATGTCGGTGACGGTCTTGCCGTCAATCGTGCTGCCGATGACGATTTCCTGGCCGCTGACACCCATAGGGTAGGTCTCGGGCGCCTGGATATCGTAGGCGTAGATCTTGAACCGCGCGGCCTGGCGTTTAAGCGCGCCGCTGGCATCGCGCAGGTCGGCCGATGTGATGGTCTCGTTCTCTGTGCCGGGCTTCACCGGCAGGCCGCCCATGGTGTCGCTGGAGGAGCCGGGCACCGGCAATGAGGCCATGGTGACCGGCTCGAGGTAATACTCGCTGCTGTTGCCGACGCGGGCAAAACCAATGGCCGGGTGGATGCGGAAATTGGTGCTCATGGTGGTGTCCCTCCCCTTATTTGGCGCCCTGGGCGGCCTGAAGCCAGGCCTGGTAATTGACGATGAAATGTGACAGGTCCAGGTGCTTGGCCGGTACGATCTGCCCCGAGTTGCCGATGGTCACCGTGTGTACGCCGCCGTTGTGGCAGGCAAAGCAGTTGGCGTCCTGGGTGAAGGTCTCCATGGTGGTGTTGGCCAGTTTCAGAGAGCCGATCTGCTGGTCGCCGGGGGCCATGGGGGCACCGTTGGCACCGGGGATGTCATTGCCGCCGGTGGTCCACACCGCGCCCACCAGCTCGTAGTTCTCCCAGACCGTGCCGGCCAGATGGGGCGCCACGCTGGCATTGAGGCTTTGGATATTGGCGGTATTAGTGGCATCGCCGCCGCCCCAGGGCGCCTGACGGCAGACACTGACGATATTCAGCGGGTCGTTCACATTGAACTGGTTTTGCACGCCGATGCCGCTCTCGGGTGTGTACAGCGACCAGGGCAGGCCGGTTGCCGGGTCGGTGCTCCCGGTGGGAACGGCGCTGCAATCGGGCGCATTGGCCTTGTGCTCGAAGGTGGCCCAGATAAACTCCGGGTGGTTCTGGACCACGCCCACCACATGCATGCCGACCAGGGCGAGTTCTACGCTCTGGGTCTTGCCGGTGTTGTCGGTGACCTTGCCGTCGACCACCTCCACCACCGGCACGGTCGACTGCGCCGTGTAGTAGTGCTGATCGGCATCGGGGATGAACGTCTTGGTCGGGTTGCCCTGCGTATCGAGCAAGGCGGCGACGCGCCAGGACACCTTCAATTCCAGCGTGTTGTCCGGAAAATCAGCTGTCGGGCTGATGCGTTGCAGGCTCTCCAGCGCATACAAACTGTTGCTGGTGACGAAGTCCCAGAATGTCTCGTTGAGCAGGCCGGAGTAGTAGACGACGTTGCCGGCCTGGTCGATGAGGATCTTGTTGCCCGCACCGGCCTGGAATATATCGTCCGCATCCACGCTCTGGCTGGATTTGGCCAGGCGCGCGAGCATGTCCATCGGTTCACCGGCGACGCGTCCGGGATAGGGGGCGGTCGGGCCGCCGGGCTTGAGCACAGCGCCGGGGTTGGCCAGCGTTTCGAAATTCAGCGGCGCATCGGCGGCGCTCGATGATTTGTCGTGCAGCCACAGGAACATCTGCCACGACCATTTATGGAAGTCGCAGTTATTCGGCTGTGCGGGAAACGTATTGGGAATCGGTGTATCGGGGAACCAACTTGCGGGTGCGGTGCAGGCGGCGGTGTCGCTCGCTGCCAGCGCCATCGGTTTGGTCTCCATGCCGCAGCCGGCCGTCACTGCGGCGAGCCCCGCGGCGACGGTGGCGGATAGCGAACGGTGGGTGAAACGGCGTTTGCGGTGCTCCATGGGTGATGCCCCCCTCCTCGTTGACGTCATGTCTCGCGCACAGCCTGCGCCGGGCGCCGATGGTGTCCAGTTTTTACGGGATCGGTGTGGCCGCAATGGCTTCACAAAACGGACACGCCCTTCATTTGGTGGTCCGAGCAAAGCCATTGTCTTGTCGTTGTAATGGAAGTGACTCCAGATCCATGCGGTAAATCACTGGATCGAGTCTAGGTGGGTGCTCTGGAAAGTCAAATGGGGTGCGGGTTTTGTAAACTTCTTCACTAAAATGACACGTAACATTTCAATTGACACGCCGTGCTCTATTTATAAGCCGATTGCCGCTGCTCATTGTTTGTTCCATGACGAATTCGACTGTCTTAATGAAGGCCGAATAGTCGGGGGAGTTGGTTAATGAATTCGCTTAGTATGTAGCACCGTATTTACGCGTCAGGCACGGCAACGGTGCGCGCGCGTATGTGTCCGCTGCGCGATGGCCCGTTGGCAGCGTGGGCTGCGCGGCATACAGTCGGTAAGACGGCTATGAAGGGTGGACATCCATGCGCTGGAAAAAGGGTCGGTTGAGCAATCGGGTGGATGACCGTCGCGGTCGGCGCGTCGGGCGGGCGGGAGCCGGGTTGTCCGGTGGCGCCCTGGTGATCGTCGTTGTCGTGAGTCTGTTGCTGGGGCAGAACCCGCTGGAGATGCTCGGGCTGGTCGACCAGTTCACCGCCGGCAATGTCGTGGAGGAGGGTGGCGGGCAGCCGGCCGATGATGAGCAGACCCGTTTCGTGCGGGCGATTCTCGGCGAAACCGAGGATGCCTGGGGTGAGATCTTCAACGCCGCCGGTGGCACGTACCAGCCGCCGACGCTGGTCTTGTTCACCGGCAGCGTGCGCTCGGCCTGCGGTTCGGCGAGCGCGGCGGTCGGTCCGTTCTATTGTCCGGGCGACCGGCAGGTGTATATCGATCTGTCATTCTTCCGTGAGTTGCATGAGCGCTTCGGTGCCGCGGGCGATTTTGCCCAAGCCTACGTGATCGCGCACGAGGTCGGGCATCACATCCAGACCTTGACCGGCGTCTCGCAGCAGGTGAACGACGCCCGCCGCAGTGGTCAGCGGGTGGAGGGGGCTGATGGCCTGCTGGTGCGTCAGGAGCTCCAGGCCGACTGTCTTGCGGGCTTGTGGGCGCATCATGCGCAGCGCCGGTTGGACTGGATGGAGGCCGGGGATCTGGAAGAAGCCATCACCGCCGCCGGTGCGATCGGGGACGATACGCTGCAGCGGCGGTCGCAAGGGCAGGTGGTGCCCGATGCGTTCACCCACGGCAGTGCCGCGCAGCGTGTACGCTGGTTCCGGATGGGTTTCGAGTCGGGGGATATGAAGCGCTGCGATACGTTCAATGCCGCCCGGTTGTAGTGTCCGCGGCGGGTTTTGTTTTCAGCGACACGTCCTGAATGAGAACGAGATCATGGATTACACCCTCAACGATATCGAGGTCCGCATTCTCGGCAGTCTGGTCGAGAAGGAGATGACCACGCCTGATCAGTATCCGCTGACGGTGAAGGCGCTGACGGCGGCCTGTAATCAGAAGTCCAACCGCGAGCCGGTGATGTCGCTGAGCGAGTCGGCGGTGAATGAGGCGGTGCGGGCGTTGGAGCGGCGCATGTTGGTGCGCGAGCGCGATACGACGCGGGTGCCGCGTTATGCGCACAGTTTGCGGGCGTCGTTGACGCGGGCGTCGGAGTTCAAGCCGGCGGATCGGGCGGTGCTGGCGTCGTTGTTTTTACGTGGGCCGTTGACGATGGCGGAGCTGCGTTTGCAGGCCGGCCGTATGCATACGTTCATTGCGGCGGCGAGTGTGGAGTCGGTGATGCAGCGTTTGCTGGAGCACGAGGACGGTCCGTTCGTGATGGAGTTGCCGCGCCGGGCGGGGCAGCGTGAGGTGCGTTTTGCGCATTTGTTCAGCGGCGAGGAGGCGGCTTTGGCGTCGGCGCCGGAGGGGGATGATGCCCCCCGGGGCTTCGGCCGGGCGCCGCAGGATGAGCGATTGACGGCGTTGGAGGCGCGGGTGGAGCAGTTGGAGTCACAGGTGACGCAGTTGTTGGCGGCATTGGGGGGTGTGGACTGAGAACACGTCCGTGTGCGCTTGAGGGCGGCGTTCGTGCTGGTGACGGGCAGGGGTCGGTGCTGGGAACCCGCCTGCGGAGTGCCGGGGACTCCCCACCGACGCGCTGTGAACACGTCCGTGTGCGCTCGACGGCAGCATCCATGCTGCCGACGGTCGGCGTGAAGTCCCCGGCACTCCGCAGGCT
>CBFGWV010000258.1:0-6907 GCA_965652545.1 uncultured Candidatus Competibacteraceae bacterium
AAAACCTAAAACCTAAAACCTAAAACCTAAAACCTAAAACCTAAAACCTAAAACCACCAAGGAGACTCCCATGAAACATTGGCTTCGCACCACCACCCTCGCCGCCCTGGCGGCGATCACCCTGGGCACCGCACAGGCCGCGGACGAGACCTTCATACTGGTCAGCCACGCGCCCGACTCGGACTCCTGGTGGAACACCATCAAGACCGCCATCCGCGAGGCCGGCGGGCAGATGGGGGTGACGGTCGACTACCGTAACCCGACCACCGGCGACCTGGCTGACATGGCGCGGATCATCGAACAGGCCACGGCGCAGAACCCCGACGGCTTGATCGTCACCATCGCCGATTTCGACGTGCTCAAGCGCCCGCTGGAGCAGGCGGTACGCAAGGGTATTCCGGTGATTACCATCAACTCCGGCACCGCCGAGCAGAGCAAGGCGCTGGGCGCGCTGATGCACATCGGCCAGCCGGAGTACGACGCCGGTTACGGCGCAGGCGAGCGTGCCAAGGCCGCCGGGGTCAGCCGCTTCCTGTGCGTCAACCACTACATCACCAACCCCGCCTCGGTGGAGCGCTGCCAGGGCTACGCCGACGCCCTGGGCGTCGAAATGGGCAACCAGATGCTGGACTCGGGCATCGACCCGGTGGAGGTCGAACAAAAAGTCGCCGCCTACCTGCGCCAACACCCGGACACCAACGGCATCCTCACCTTAGGACCAAACTCGGCCGAGCCGACCATCCGCGCATTGGACCAACTCGGCCAGGCCGGCAAGATCCACTTCGGCACCTTCGACCTGTCCGCCGGCATC
The DNA here is from genome assembly GCA_965652545.1 of uncultured Candidatus Competibacteraceae bacterium. Taxonomy (GTDB): domain Bacteria; phylum Pseudomonadota; class Gammaproteobacteria; order Competibacterales; family Competibacteraceae; genus CBFGWV01. The sequence continues at coordinate 812 of CBFGWV010000258.1, forward strand.
GCCGCAGGCATCAAGGCCGGCACCATCGACTTCGCCATCGACCAGCAGCCGTTCCTGCAAGGCTATCTGCCGGTCGTCGTGCTGACCAACTACGCCCGCTACGGCGTGGTGCCCAGCAACAACATCAACTCCGGCCCCGGCTTCATCACGGCGGAGAACATCGCCAAGGTGGAAGCCCTGGCCGGCGAATACCGCTGAGCCAGCCCAACGGGAACCGGCATTCATGGACAGCATCGGCATCGGGTTGATCGGCAGCGGCTTCATGGGCAAGGCCCACGCCATCGCCTACCACGCCGCCCCACGGGTGTTCGCGCTCGCCAAGCACCCGTATTGCGCGCACTTGGCGGAGATCGACCTCGATACCGCCGGGCGCGCAGCACGGGCCTTTGGCTTCGCGCGTGCCGGCGATGACTGGCGGGCGCTGATCGACGACCCGGCGGTACAGGTGGTCGACATCTGCACCCCCAACCACCTGCACGAGCCCATGGCGCTGGCCGCCCTGGCGGCGGGCAAGCATGTCTATCTCGAAAAGCCCATGGCTTTGAATGCCGACGGTGCCCGCCGCCTGCGCGATGCGGCCCGCACCGCCGGCACGGTCACCATGCTGGGCTTCAACTACGCGAGGCTGCCGGCGACGCAACTGGCCACCGAGATGATCGACGCGGGCGAGCTGGGCGAGGTCCGCCACTTTCGCGGCACGCACAACGAAGACTACTTGGCCGACCCGGCCGTTGCGCACTCCTGGCGCCAGCAGCGCGCATTGGCCGGCAGCGGCGCGCTGGGGGATATCGGCTCGCACATCATTCACCTGGCCATGCACCTGATCGGCCCTATTGCCGAGGTCAGCGCGGACCTTGCAACCGTCATCCCCACCCGCCCCCTGCCCGGCGGCGGTACGGCCGAGGTCGAGAACGACGACATCGCCCATGCCTTGCTGCGCTTTGCCGATGGCGCCACCGGCTCGGTGGAATGCAGCCGGGTGCATTGGGGGCGACGGCTGGGGCTGACCTACGAGGTCGTGGGCAGCAAGGGCACGCTCGCCTTCGACCAGGAGCGACCGGGCGAACTGCACTGGTACAACGCCGGCGACCGCCGTGGTCGCGACGGCTTTCGCACGCTGCTCATCGGGCCTGAGCACACCGACTACGCGCCGTTCTGCCCCGGCGGCGGGCACGGGCTGGGGTTCAACGACATGAAGATCATCGAGGTCCGCGACCTCCTCGAGGCCATCGCCGGCACCCGCCGCCCATGGCCGGACTTTGCCGAAGGCTGCCGGGTCAGCGAGGTGCTGGACACCGTCGAGGCGGCCGCTGCCGAACATTGCTGGCTGCCGGTCATCCACCGCTGAGGACACCGCCCCATGACCGAACACCGACCGCTGGATCTCATCTGCCTTGGGCGGGCGGCCGTCGACTTCTATGCCCAGCAGCTGGGTGCGCGCCTGGAGGATGCCGGCAGCTTTGCCAAGTACCTGGGCGGCTCCTCGGCCAACGTCTGCTACGGCGCCGCGCGGCTGGGCTTGCGCAGCGCCATGCTCAGTTGCGTGGGCGACGATCACATGGGCCGTTTCGTACGTGAGGAACTGGCCCGCGCCGGGGTGGATGTGTCCCACCTGCGCACCGACGCCGAGCGGCTCACCGCCCTGGTGGTGCTGGGCATCAAGGACAAGGACACCTTCCCGCTGATCTTCTACCGCGAGAACTGCGCGGACATGGCGCTTGAGGACACCGATGCCGATGCCGACTTCATCGCCTCCAGCCGCGCACTGGCGATCACCGGCACCCACTTCTCCACCGCGCGTACCGACCGCGTCTGCCGTCAGGCGCTGGCCCGCGCCCAGGCGGCCAACACGCTGACCATTCTCGATATCGACTACCGGCCGGTGCTGTGGGGGCTGACCGGCCGCGGCGATGGCGAGACGCGCTATATCGCCGCCGACGGCGTCACCGCCCATTTGCAGTCGCTGGTCGGCCGGTTCGACCTCATCGTCGGTACCGAAGAGGAGTTCCACATCGCCGGGGGCAGCACCGATACCTTGGCTGCGCTGCGGGCGGTACGCGCGCTCAGCGAGGCCACCCTGGTTCTCAAGCGTGGGGCGGCCGGCTGCCAGGTCTTCGCCGGCGAGCTGCCGGGGCATCTGGACGATGCCCCCTTGTACGGCGGCTTCCAGGTGCCGGTGCTCAACGTGCTGGGCGCGGGGGATGCATTCCTCGCCGGCTTCCTGCGCGGCTGGCTGCGCGGCGAGTCGGCGCAAACCTGCGCCCGCTTCGCCAACGCTTGCGGTGCGTTGGTGGTCTCCCGTCACGGCTGTGCCCCGGCCATGCCCACCGCGGTAGAGCTCGAACATTACCTGGCCCAGCACCGGCGCATTCCCCTGCCGGACCGCGATGCCCAACTGACGCATCTGCACCGGGTAACCACCCGCCCGGCCCCCGAGCGCCCGACCCTGTTCGCACTGGCCTTCGATCACCGCCCGCAGTTTCGTGCCCTGGCCATGGCCACCGGCAGCCCCCCGCAACGCATCGGGCAACTCAAGGGCAAGCTGCTGGAGGCAGCCCTGTCCACCGGCAAACGGTTGGGCCTGGGAGTCGAGATCGGGGTGCTCATCGACGACACCTACGGCCAAGACGCACTGGATGCGGCCACCGGGCGCGGGCTGTGGATCGGCCGCCCGGTCGAAATACCCGGCTCCCGCCCCCTGGAGCTGGAAGGCGGGCGCTCGATCGGCTCGCGCCTGATCACCTGGCCGCTGGAGCATGTGGTCAAGTGCCTGGTCCATTACCACCCGGACGACCCCATCGACCTGCGCCTGGCACAGGAGCGCCAGGTCCAGGAGCTATACCAGGCTTGTCTGGCCAGCGGCCACGAGTTGCTGTTGGAGGTGATCCCACCGAAGAACAGCGCCTGCGACAACGACACCTTGCGCCGCGCCGTGCAACGCTTCTATCACTTAGGCATACGCCCCGACTGGTGGAAGCTGCCGCCGATGCCTGCGGCCGCCTGGACGGCGGTGGGACAGGTGATCCACCAGTTCGACCCCTACTGCCGTGGGATGGTGATGCTGGGCCTGGACCAGCCCCAGGAGGCACTGATCGAGGCCATCAGCCAGTGTGCCGGGGTGCCCGGTTGCGTGGGCTTCGCTGTCGGCCGCACCTTGTTCATGGAGGCGAGCCGGCGCTGGCTGCTGGGCGAGGTCGACGATGCCGGGTTGATCGAGGACGTCGGTGCGCGCTACGAACAATTGATCCACGCCTGGCGACGGGCCGGCGGGGCGCGGGAGGTGGCGTGATGGAGCGCATCAATCTGACCATGGCCCAGGCGCTGGTGCGCTGGATGATGGCCCAGCGCATCGCGGACGAGCGCGGCGAGCAGCCGCTGTTTGCCGGAGTGTGGGCGATTTTCGGCCACGGCAACGTCGCCGGCCTGGGCGAGGCCCTGGCGCAGGTACGCGGCGAGCTGCCCACCTACCGGGCGCACAACGAGCAGGGCATGGCGCATGCGGCCATCGCCTTCGCCAAACAGCACCGGCGGCGGCGGATGATGGCCTGCACGACGTCCATCGGCCCGGGCGCCACCAACATGATTACCGCCGCCGCTCTCGCCCACGTGAACCGGCTGCCGGTGCTGTTCCTGCCCGGCGATGCCTTCGCCACCCGCGCACCCGACCCGGTATTGCAGCAGGTGGAGGTGTTCGGTGACCCGGGCATCACCGCCAACGACTGCTTCCGCCCGGTCAGCCGTTACTTCGATCGCATCCAGCGCCCGGAGCAGTTGATCGATTCCCTGAGTGCTGCCGCATTCCACCTGCTGGACCCCGAACTCTGCGGCCCGGTCACACTGGCCCTACCGCAGGACGTGCAGACCCAGGCTCATGATTATCCCGCCTGGCTGTTCGAGACGCGGGTGCACCGCATCGAGCGCCGCCCGGCCGACCCACTGGAGTTGGCCGATGCGCTCGCGGCCGTGCGCGCCGCGCGTCGCCCGCTGATCGTCGCCGGTGGCGGCGTGCACTACAGCGGCGCCTGCGAGCGGTTGGCGGCCTTCGCTGGCGCATTCGACATCCCGGTGAGCGAAACCCAGGCCGGCAAGGGGGCGCTGCCCTGGGACCACCCGTGCAACGCCGGCGCCATCGGCGTGACCGGGGCGGCCAGCGCCAACCGTCTGGCCACGGAGGCCGATCTGATCCTCGCGGTGGGAACGCGCTTGCAGGATTTCACCACCGGCTCTCGCACCTTGTTCGACGGCAAGCCCATCGTCAGCATCAACGTCGGCGGGCTGGATGCGCGCAAGCACGGTGCACTGGCCGTGCGTGGCGATGCCGATCTGGTCCTGGCAGCGCTTGGCGAAGGCTTGCAAGGCTGGCAGGTCGGCGCTGATTGGAGCGCACTCGCCGGCTCCACCATTCGTCACTGGCATGATGTGGTCGACCGGGTGACCGCGGCCGACAAGGCCACGTATCCCACCGACGCCCAGGTGCTGGGGGCGGTCAATCGCGCCGCCCGGCCGGAGGACGTGGTCGTCTGCGCCGCCGGCGGGCTGCCCGGCGAGTTGCACAAGCTGTGGCGGGCCGCCGGACCCGGCGCCTACCACGTCGAGTACGGCTACTCGTGCATGGGCTATGAGATCGCCGGCGGGCTGGGGGTGAAGATGGCCACGCCCAACGGGCAGGTGGTCGTCCTGGTCGGCGACGGCAGCTACCTGATGCTCAACTCCGAAATCGCCACCGCGGTCATGCTCGGCCTGAAGCTGGTCGTCGTGGTGCTCGACAACCGCGGCTTCGGCTGCATCAACCGCCTGCAGCAGGCCACCGGCGGCGCACCGTTCAACAACCTGCTCGGCGACTGCCAGGGCGAGGCCCCGGCAGTGGACTTCGCCGCCCACGCGCGCGCCCTGGGCGCCACGGCCGAGTCGGTCAGCGGCATTGCCGAACTGGAGGCCGCCCTGGCGCGGGCGCGCGCGGCAGCGGGGACATATGTGATCAGCCTGCCCACCGACCCCATCGCCAGCACCGTCGAGGGCGGCCACTGGTGGGATGTGGCAGTGCCGGAAACCTCGCCGCGGCCCGAGGTCGCCGCCGCCCTCGAGCGCTACCGCGGCGCCAAACGCGCCCAACCCCGCTGAAAGGACCGCCGATGAGCGTACGACTGGGCATCAACCCCCTCACCTGGAGCAACGACGACCTGCCCGCCCTGGGCGCGGAAACGCCGCTGGCGGTGTGCTTGAGCGAGGGGCGTGAAGCGGGCTTTACCGGTTTCGAGCTGGGTAACAAATTCCCCCGCGACCCGCAGGTGCTCGGCCCCATCCTTCAGCGTCACGATCTCGCACTGGTGTCGGGCTGGTACTCGACCTACCTGCTGGAACGGGATGTGGATGCTGAAATTGCCGCGGTCCAACCGCACCTGCATCTGCTCAAGATCCTGGGCGCCTCAGTGATGGTGGTGGCCGAGTGCAGCGGCTGCGTGCACGGCGAGCGTGGTACGCCGGTCTCGCGCCGGCCGATACTCGCCGAGACCGCCTGGCCGGGCTTCGCCCGCCGCCTGAGCGCATTCGGCGACTACCTGGCCAGCGAGGGGATTCGCCTGGCCTACCACCACCACATGGGCACGGTGGTCGAAACCGAGGCCGAGGTGGACCGCCTGATGGCCGGGACCGACACGTCTGTGGGTCTGTTGCTGGATACCGGGCACCTGACCTATGCCGGCGGCGACCCGGCCGCGGTCGCCGCACGCCATGCCGGACGCATCAACCACGTGCACTGCAAAGACATTCGCCCACGCGTGTTGGCCGATGCGCGCAACCGCGACCGCAGCTTCCTCGATGCCGTGCTCGACGGAGTGTTCTGCATGCCCGGGGACGGGGTGGTGGACTACCCGGGTGTATTCACCATCCTGCGCGAGGCGGGCTATCACGGCTGGCTGGTGGTCGAGGCCGAACAAGACCCGGTCGTCGCGCCCTCGCTGGCCGAGGCGTGCAAAGGGCATGCATATCTTCAACGCACGGCCGTCGGCGCGGGGCTCATGGCGGGCTAACACCGGCAGCATCTCCGTTCCCTAAAGCCAGCACCCGTAGGAGCCCTGCCCCCAGGGCGATTGCCCA
>CBFGWV010000259.1:0-6868 GCA_965652545.1 uncultured Candidatus Competibacteraceae bacterium
CTCGGCGTAGAACTCGTCGCCCTGGCCGTTGAACCGGTCTTCGCCGATGTCGCTCATGCAGTGCTGCCTCCCAGCGCGTGTTGAATGGCCCGCGCGACTTTCGCCTCGTCCACCGTCGTGAACACCGCCGCGACGTGCTGGTCGGGGCGCACGAGGACGGAGACGTCCCAGCCGTAGCGCTGGCGGATGAAGCCTTGCGCGTCCTCCAGCACACCCTCGGGGCCGATGGTGATTTCGTCCACCCCGGGTGGGGCGCAGGTGGGTGGGCGGTGGCCGAGGTGGAGCAGGGTGAAGCGGTCGCCCAGGTGATCGAGCAGCCAGGGTTCGTTGCCGCCGGTGACCGGGGCGTCGGGGCAGACGGTGCCGCAGGCCAGTGGCCCGGCAGCCTCGTCGATGGCATCGGGCAGGTGCACGCGGCAGGGGGTGGACAGGCGGCCGGAGTTGACGAGTTTGCGGGCGAACGGCAGGTCGGCGGCCAGGTCGAGCACCGCGTCGCGGAACTGCTGCTCCATGGCGGACTTGGGCGTCATGAAGCTGGTGGAGCGCGAGGAGTAGCGGATGTTCTCGTCCGCGCCGAAGGTGCGTTCGCGGTCGTAACTCTCCAGTAGCGCGGGGCCGGCCTCGCCGCGCAGTACGGCGGCAAGCTTCCAGCACAGGTTGTCGACGTCCTGGATGCCACCGTTGCCGCCACGGGCGCCGAAAGGGGACACGATATGGGCGCTGTCGCCGACGAAGATCACGCGCTCGTGGACGAAGCGCTCCAGGCGCCGGCATTGAAAGGTGTAGATCGACACCCAGTCGAGCCGGAATTCGCGCTCGCCGACCATGGCCTGGATGCGCGGGATGACGTTCTCGGGCTGCTTTTCGACCTCGGGGTCGGCATCCGGCCCCAGTTGCAGGTCGATGCGGTAGATGTTGTCCGGTTGTTTGTGCAGCAGGGCGGAACGGCCGCTGTGGAACGGCGGCTCGAACCAGAACCAGCGCTCGGAGGGAAACTCGGCCTTCATCTGCACATCGGCGATGAGGAAGCGCTCTTCGAACACCCGCCCGGCGAAGTCCAGGCCCAGCATGCGGCGTATCGACGAGTTGGCGCCGTCGCAGGCCAGCACGTAGTCGGCCTCCAGGGTGTAGTCGCCGTCGGGGCAGTGCACCGACACGGTGACGTGGTCGTCGTGCTGGCTCACGTCGACGGCGCGGTGTTTCCAGCGCAGTTCGATGCGCTCGGACAGGTCCTGGCAGCGTTCGACCAAGTACGTTTCGACGTAGTACTGCTGCAGGTTGATGAACGCCGGCCAGCGGTGACCGGCCTCGGGCAGCAGGTCGAAGGCATAGACCTCTTTGTCGCGGTGGAAGAGGCGGCCAACGTGCCAGCGCACGCCCTTGGCCAGCATGCGCTCGGCCACGCCCAGGCGGTCGAAGATCTCCAGGGTGCGCTTGGACCAGCAGATGGCCCGGCTGCCCACCGATACCTGGTCGTTGTCATCCAGCACCAGCACGTCGATGTTCTGGCGCGCCAGGTCGATGGCGGCGGCGAGCCCAATGGGCCCGGCGCCGACGATGATCACCGGCCGGCGCCTGGATGCGGCGCCCAGCAGCTCCAGCGGACGCTGATAGGGATACCGGGTATGCGAGAAGCCGCCCATGCCTGTTCCCCCTGGGGGCCGTCAGTCTTGTAGCGCGGCCCACATGGCCTGGTCGCGCGTATCCGTCCAGATGCGCGGGTGATAAATGCCGGAGGCCTCGTCGTAGGCGCGCGAGACGTTGAACGGCAGGCAGTGCTCGTAGATGGCGAACTCGCTGAACTTCGGGTCCATGACCTCGCGGCAGCGGTCGAAGGCCTGCTTCAGCGTCAGTCCACGGGCCACGCTCAGGTACACCGACTCGTACAAAGTGGTGACGAAGTCGTGCGTCAGGCGGATGCCGACGCGGACCTCATCGCCGGAGGTCAGCGCCTCGCCACGACCGGGCACCAGTGCGTTGGCGTTGAAGGCCTCCAGCCGGCTCAGCGTCCCCGGCCAGTCGTTGAAGTAGGCATCGCCGCAGTAGCAGGCCGAGTGGTACTCGACCAAATCCCCGGAGAACATCACCCCGGCATCGGGCACCCAGGCGATGGTGTCGCCGGCGGTGTGACCGCGGCCGACATGCATGATCTCTACCCGCCGCTTGCCGAGGTAAACGGTCATGCGGTCCTTGAAGGTCATGGTCGGCCAGGTAAGGCCGGGGATGGACTCCGCCCCCTGGAACAGGCGCGGGAAGCGCGCGAACTCCGACGCCCAGTCTTCCTCGCCGCGCTCGGCGATGAGCGAGCGGGTGCCTTCGGAGGCGATGATCTGCTCGGCGTTGTAGGCGGACGCCCCGAGCACGCGCACGGCGTGATAATGCGACAGCAGCACGTAGCGAATGGGCTTGTCGGTGACTTGCCGCACCCGGTCGATGACTTTTTGCGCCATCAATGGGGTGGCCTGTGCATCGACGATCATCACCGCATCATCGCCGATGATCACCCCGCTGTTGGGGTCGCCCTGGGTGGTGAACGCGTAGAGGTTATCGCCGATCTCGGTGAATGAGATTTCCTTTTCCGCCATGTCGCCGGCGGAGGCGAATGCTTTCGACATGCTGGACTCCGTCCCCTGTGGGTGTGATACATCATGGACCCGGGGCCGGGGGAACGCTGAGTGGCCGGCCTGCGCGGGTGTCGAATTCGGTTGCAAGTGAAACTAGTATAAGTCGACGATGAGTGGGCGCAAGGACAAATACATTGTGAATGACGACAACTTCGTGCTTACGGCGTTTCTGCCGTTTCGCATGAACCGGCTGGCGGCGGAGGTTTCCGGCCGTTTGTCGGTGATCTACGCGGAGCGCTTCGGCATCGACATACCGGAGTGGCGGGTCATGGCCACACTTGGCGCCGTCGAGCCGACGACCGCCCAGGCGGTGGTGGCCAGCACGCGTACGCACAAGTCCACCATCAGCCGCGCGGTCTCCCGGCTCATCGCCCTGGGCTGGATCGAGCAGGTGCCCTCGACCGAGGACAAGCGCGAACGCATGCTGCGCTTCACGCCTCTGGGGCGGGGCAAGTTCGCCGAGCTGGTGCCGCTGGTGAAGGCCTTCGAGGCACGGCTTCTGGCCTCGATGAGCGATGCGGGGCGTGAGGGGTTGCTCAGCGGCTTGGCCGAGTTGGAGGGTATTCTCGATTTGCCCGGAAACGGGGCGGTTTGATCCAGAGCCGGGCGGCTTACCTAATGGCGCCGTCGGCGGTAAACTGCGCCACCCGTGTCGTTGCGGGTTTTTTGGAGTTGACAGTTTGACCGAGCCACGGACTTACGCGGGGCATGCGTTCTATGAGGGGTTCGACCGCGGCCGTGCATCCGGCCGTTTGACCATCGGCAACGGCCAGGTCCGTTTCGATGGTGGTAATCTCCAGGCTGTCATACCCATTGACGGTATTGAGATCAAACTCGGCGGTGCCAGTGATCGGCTGGTGTATTTCTCGCATCCTGAGGAAAAAGACTGGACGTTCTACACCACCGAATTGAAGGTGTTGGACGATCCGTCATTGCACGGCAACACGGCGGCGAAAGCCCAACTGAAAAAGTCCCGCCGCCAGCGTGTGTTCAACTGGAGTCTGCTGGGTGGTGTCGCCGCCGCCGTGATCGCCGCGCCGTTGGCCGTGATTCTCGGTATGGATGTCATTACCGGCTGGATCGCCCCGACGATTCCCCCGCAGTGGGAGCAACAGCTCGGCAAAACCGCATTTGCCCAATACCGTGTCGATGCGGAGCTGATCGACGAGGCCGATGCATTGGACGCCTTGGAGGCGTTGACCCAGCCGCTGGTCGAGGTCGCGGACACATCGCGTCATACGTTTGCGCTTCACATCGTCCACGACCCCGAACTCAATGCCTTTGCATTGCCGGGCGGGTATATCGTGATCAACTCCGGTCTCGTCCTGGCCGCGCAGACGCCGGATGAGCTGCTGGGTGTCGTGGCGCATGAAATGGCCCACGTGACCGAGCAGCACGGGGTCAGGAACATCATGGGCACAGCCGGGGTATACCTTACCGTACAGGCGATGATCGGCGATGCCAGCGGGTTGCTGGCCCTGGTCGCCGACGGTGCGCCTTTGCTGTTGAGCCAGAGTTATTCGCGCGGGTTCGAGTCGGAGGCGGATGAAAAAGCCTTCGAGCTGCTCAATGCAGCCAACATCGATCCGCAAGGACTGACCCGGTTTTTTCAGCGCTTGGTCGAGAAAGAACAAGAACGCCTCGAGGAGATCGAGAACCCGACGCTTCGAGAGACGTTGGAAGACCACAGCTGGATTCTGAGCACGCATCCGGCAACCGGAGACCGTATCAGCGCACTGGAGGAGCGCGTAGCCGAGAGTCAGGGGCCGTACCGTGACCTGAGCCCGGAATTCGCCCGTCTGCAGGCGGCGGTACGCGCATTCGACGCGAGTCAAACGAGGGACGACGATAACAATGAAGACTGAAATACTGGGAGGCCGGGCGTTCGCCTATGTACGGGTGGAGCTCGAACCGGGGGAGTCGATCATTACCGAATCCGACGCCATGTCCAGCATGTCGGCCGATCTGGACCTGACGGCGCGTTTCAATGGTGGGTTTTTCAAAGGCCTGCTGCGCAAGTACCTCGGTGGCGAGACGCTGTTCATCAGCCAGTTCAGCAACCGCACGGACGGGCCGCGCACGCTGACGCTGGTGCAGCCGACCCCGGGGGAGATTCGCTGCCACGAGGTGGACGGCGAGGAGCTCTACCTGCAGCCAGGTGCGTTCCTGGCGGCCACCGAAGGCGTCACGCTGGGGGTGAAATGGGCCGGCTTCGTCTCTTGGATCGCGCGCGAGGGCTTGTTCAAGCTGGTGGTCAAGGGGCAGGGGAAGGTCTGGTACGGCGCTTACGGTGCGCTGCTCGATCGCCAGGTGGACGGTGAGTTCATCGTCGACACCAGCCATCTGGTGGCTTACGGGCCGGGCGTCAAGCTCAAGCTGCAGCTGGCCGGTGGGTTGTTCTCCAGCTTCTTCGGCGGGGAAGGGATCGTTACCCGGGTCTGTGGCCAGGGCAAGGTCGTGATCCAGACCCGAAGCGAACCGGGCCTGTTGGCCTGGATCAACCCCAAGCTGCCGTAAGCGGAGCCGCACCATGGATGTCGAACTGATTCATCGGCCGGGAAGCACGGCCGCCAAGATCGCCCTGCGCCAGGGTGAGATCTGCACCACCGAATCCGGTGCCATGATTGCCATGAGCGGCAATATGGACATCACCACCTCCACACACAAGAAAGGCTCCGGCGGGTTGCTCAAGGCCGCCAAGCGCATGCTCAGCGGCGAGTCGCTGTTTCTCAACCACTTCGAGCCGCGCGATGGCAGCGGCGAGCTGTGGCTGGGCACCGCGCTGGCCGGCGACATGATGGTCTACGACCTGCGCGACGAAACACTCATCGTGCAGGGCAGCTCGTTCCTCGCCTGCGAGCACGATGTCGATGTGGACATGGGCTGGCAGGGCTTCAAGTCCGTGCTCTCGGGCGAACGCGTGTTCTGGGTGCACCTCAAGGGCAGCGGTCGGGTCATCGTCAGCTCCTTCGGGGCCATCTACCCGATAGCGGTCGATGGCGAGTACATCGTCGATACCGGGCACATCGTGGCCTTCAACGAGACGCTGGACTTCGACATCACCAAAGCCGGCAAGAGTTGGTGGCATTCGTTCCTCGGCGGCGAGGGGCTGGTGTGCAAGTTCAAGGGGCGGGGCACCGTGTGGTGCCAGTCGCACAACCCCGGCAGCTTCGGCTCCGCACTCACCGGCGGCCTCAAGCCGCGCAAGAAATAGGGGACGGCGCCATGAGTCAATTCAATGTAAAGCTCACCGGTGCGCTGCGTCCGGGTGTCGAGCACGCCGCAGCGATGGCCGGGCTGGCGCGGTTGTTCAAGATTGAACCGGCACAGGCCGCGGCGGTGTTCGCCAAAGCGCCAGTGGTGATCAAAAAAAACGTCGACGCCGCCGTTGGCGAGAAGTATTGCACCGCCTTGGGCCAGGCGGGCCTGGTCTGCGAGTTGGAGGCTGTGAATGGCGAACCGGTGGCCTTGCGCAAGGCCACGCCGCCTGCGCAGCCAGCCCCGCCGACGCCGTCGGAACCTGCGCCCGCACCCGCGGTATCGCCGCCTGCAACAGCGGGCAACGCCACGCCGGACATCGTCAAGACAGCGGGCGAGCCGGGGTTCGATTTCCGGATCGAGGCGCGCCCGGACTTCGCGTTCCTGACCGCGCGTATTCCGGCGGGCGAGACGTTGAAAGTCGAAGCCTCGGCCATGGCCACCATGGACACCAACCTGCGCATGAAGACCAAGATGCGTGGCGGGTTGGGACGGTTTCTGACCAGCGAGTCGCTGTTCATCAACGAGTTCACCGCCGAAGGTGGGCCGGCTGAGATCGGCATCGCCCCGGCCGCCCCTGGCGACATGGGGCATGTCTATCTGAACGGGGACACGGTTTTCCTGCAGAACTCGGCCTTCGTTGCCGCCGGTATGAACGTGACGGTGGAGACGAAATGGCAGGGCTTCGTCAAAGGCTTCTTCTCCGGTGAGGGTTTGTTCCTGATCCGTTGCAGTGGCAATGGCGATCTGTGGTTCAACACCTACGGGGCGATGATCGCGCTCGATGTGGATGGTGACTATGTCGTCGACACCAGCAACATCGTCGCCTTTACCGATGGGCTGGACTACAAGATCACCAAGGTCGGAGGGTACAAGTCGTTGTTCTTCTCCGGTGAGGGGTTCGTCTGCCGATTCACAGGGCAGGGCAAGGTGTGGTTGCAGACCCGGGGCGTGAACGCCTTTGCGTCATGGGCCAACCCGTTCCG
>CBFGWV010000260.1:0-6833 GCA_965652545.1 uncultured Candidatus Competibacteraceae bacterium
GACCCGTTCGGCACCGCGCTGGAGGATATCAACCTCGAACTGCGTGCCGGGCAGGTACTCGGTATCGCCGGTGTGTCCGGCAACGGCCAGAGCGAGTTGCTGGCCCTGATTACGGGCGAGACCCGCGCCCGTCGCGCCGATATGGTGCAACTGGACGACAAGCCGGTCGGCCATCTGGGGCCGGCGGCGCGCCGACTGCGCGGTCTGCGCGTGGTACCGGAAGAGCGGCTGGGCCGCGGGGCGGTGCCGGATATGCCGCTGACACTGAACGCCTTGCTCACGGCGCCGCGCGCGGGCATGGTGCGGGCGGGTCTGATCCGCTTCGAGCGGCTGCGCGCATTCACCCGCTCGTGTATCGACGCGTACGATGTTCGTTGCGGGGGCGAGGAGGCCGCGGCACGCAGCCTCTCGGGCGGCAACCTGCAGAAGTTCATCGTCGGTCGCGAGGTGATGCAGTCGCCATCGGTAATGGTGGCGGCCCAGCCCACATGGGGCGTGGATGTCGGTGCGGCGGCGCGTATCCGCCAGGCGCTGGTCGATCTGCGCGATGGCGGCACCGCGGTTCTGGTGATCTCCGAGGAGTTGGACGAATTGTTCGAAGTCAGCGATGTGATCGCTGTCATGGCCGGTGGGCGCTTGTCGCGTCCACGCCCGACCCGCGAGACGACGGTGGAGATGCTCGGTGCACTCATGGGTGGGCAGAAGGAGGGGCACGATGCGCTTACGGCTTGAACCCCGGCCCGCGCCGTCGACCGCCATGCTCTGGTTCACCCCGCTGCTGGCCCTGATGTTGATGCTGGTTACCGGGCTGGCGGTGTTCACAGCCATGGGCCAGAGCCCGGTCGCGGCGTTCTACAGCTTTTTCATTTCGCCGATCGACAACCGTTATGGCTTTGGCGAGCTGTTGCTCAAGGCCACACCCTTGTGCCTGATCGCCATCGGCCTGGCCTGGGGGTTCCGTGCCGGTGTCTGGAACATCGGCGCGGAAGGACAATTGACATTCGGCGCCATTAGCGCCGGCGGGTTGGCCTTGTTGTTCCATGACAGCGAGAGTGCCTGGCTGCTGCCGGGCATGGTGGTGCTCGGCGCGCTGGGCGGTATGGCCTGGGCGGCCGTGCCGGCGCTGTTGCGTACTCGTTTCAATGCCAACGAGATCCTCGTCAGCCTGATGCTCAACTATGTCGCTGTGCTGTTGCTGGGTTATCTGATCAACGGCCCCTGGCGCAATCCTGAAGGCTTCGCGTTTCCCGAATCGCGCATGTTTCCGGATGCCGGGTTGCTGCCGAACATTCTTTCGGGTACCCGTCTGCATGCCGGCGCCTGGCTGGCGGTGGCGGCGGTAGCGTTCGCCACGCTGTGGTTCAGCCGCAGCTTGTTGGGGTTTCGTATGCGCGTGGCAGGGCTTGCGCCGGCGGCGGCGCGCTATGCCGGGGTAAGCCAGACCAAGGTGGTGTGGTGGGCATTGCTGGTGGGGGGCGGTTGTGCCGGGCTGGCCGGATTCGGTGAAGTGGCGGGCCCCATCGGCCAGTTGCAGATGTCCGTCTCGCCCGGCTACGGCTACGCGGCCATCATCGTCGCCTTCGTCGGCCGGTTGTCGCCGGTCGGCATCGCCTTTGCCGCCTTGTTGATGTCTCTGCTGTACCTGGGCGGTGAATCCGCACAGATGGAAATGGGCCTGCCCTCGGCTGTCACCGGCTTGTTCCAGGGCTTGCTGCTGTTCTATCTGTTGGGGGCCGATGTCCTGGTACGTTACCGCATACGTCGGGTGCCGCCGTTGAACACCGTGGAGGCCAAGTGATGGACGCCGCACTCGTTGCGATCATCGCCGGTACCCTCGGGGCGGGCACGCCGCTGGTCTATGCCGCCCTGGGCGAGCTGGTCACCGAGCGGGCCGGCGTGCTCAATCTGGGGGTGGAGGGCATGATGCTCATGGGCGCGGTGACGGCTTTCATCGTCGCCGCCCTGACCGGCAGCACGACCCTGGCCATTCTCGCCGCCGCCGCCGTGGGTATGCTCATGGCCGGTCTGTTCGCGGTGCTGACCTTATCGTTGATGGCCAACCAGGTCGCCACCGGGCTGGCTCTGACCTTGTTCGGCATGGGCTTGTCCGCCTTCGTCGGGCGGGAGTTCGCGGCGCTGGTGGTCGAAGCGCCGCCAGAGCTTCCGATACCGGTGCTGTCGTCCATCCCGATACTGGGGCCGACCCTGTTCAGCCAGGACATCATGGTCTATTTGTCACTGGTCTTGTTCGCCGCGATCGCCTGGTTTCTCGGCAAGACCCGTGCCGGGCTGATGCTGCGCGCCATCGGCGAGTCGCCGGAGTCCGCCCATGTGCAGGGGTTTCCCGTGATGACCGTGCGTTATCTGGCCACTTTGTTCGGCGGTGCCATGAGCGGTGTGGGCGGGGCGTATCTCGCGGTGATCTACACGCCCATGTGGGTCGAGGCCATGACCGCCGGGCGCGGCTGGATCGCCCTGGCGCTGGTGGTGTTCGCCACCTGGCGCCCCGCAAGAGTGCTGGTCGGCGCCTATCTCTTCGGCGGGGTGACGATTCTCCAGTTGCACGGTCAGGCACTGGGCTTGTCTTTTCCCAGTCAGCTCATGGCCATGTTGCCGTATCTGGCTACCATTGCCGTACTGGTGCTCATTTCTCGCGACCCCAACCGGATCCGGCTCAATGCGCCGGCCAGTTTGGGCAAGCCGTTTCATCCCGAGGGCTGAACGCCCGTTTCCGGAGGTTTTGGATCCATGTTCAAACGCGCAGTGCTCACCTCGTTGGTACTGGCCGCGGCCAGTTGCAGTGTCTCGGCCCAGGAGCCGCTGGACATCGGCTTCGTCTATGTCAGCCCGATAGGCGACGCGGGTTGGACCTATCAGCACGAAATGGGTCGGCAGGCGATGCAAGCCGCCCTGGAAGGCAAGGTGACCTCCCGCTTCGTCGAGAATGTCCCCGAGGGGGCTGAGGCCGAGCGGGTCATCCGCCAGTTTGCCAACTCCGGCAGCGGTTTGGTCTTCACCACCTCCTTCGGTTACATGAACCCCACGATCAAAGTGGCCAAGCAGTTTCCCGATGTGGTTTTCCAGCACGCCACCGGCTACAAGCAAGCCGACAATGTCGGCACCTACAACGCCCGCTTCTATGAGGGGCGTTATCTCGCCGGCATGGTCGCAGGCAGCATGAGTGAAAGCGGTGTCGGTGGGTACGTCGGGGCATTCCCCATCCCCGAGGTGGTCATGGGCATCAACGCCTTCACCATGGGTATGCGCGCCGTCAACCCCGATGCCGAGGTCAAGGTGATCTGGGTGAACTCCTGGTACGACCCGGGCAAGGAACGCGAGGCCGCCGACACGCTCATGGCCCAGGGTGCCGACGTCATCACCCACCACACCGACTCTACCGCCGTCGTGCAGGCCGCCGAGGCGCAGGGCAAGTACGCCATCGGCTATCACTCCGACATGAGCAAGTACGGCCCGAATGCCCACCTGACCGCCGTCACCCATCATTGGGACCAGTACTACACCACCTTGGCGCAGGAGGTGATCGACGGTACCTGGACCCCGCGCGACCAGTGGGAGGGCATCGCCGCCGGCGTGGTCAAGCTGGCACCCATCAGCGACAAAGTCCCCGACGACGTGAAGGCCAAAGTGGCCGAGGTCGAGGCGAGCATCGCCGATGGCAGTTTCCACCCCTTCACCGGGCCGGTCCTGGACAACACCGGGACCGAGCGCTTAGCCGCCGGTGAGGTCATCACCGACGAGGCCTTGCTGACCACCGACTGGTATGTCCAAGGCGTGCAGGGGGAGTTGCCGCAATGATGGCATTGCGCACGCTGGTGGCCGCCGCACTCATCGCGGTATCCACTGCCGCGGCCCACGCCGCCGATGAGCCGCTCAAGGTCGGCTTCGTCTATGTGGGGCCGGTCTCCGACCACGGCTGGAGCTACCAGCACGACCAGGGCCGCAAGGCCCTGGAGGCGGCGCTGGGCGACAAGGTGCAGACGACGTACGTGGAGAACGTGCCCGAGGGCGCCGATGCCGAGCGGGTCATCAACGATCTGGCCGCCCGCGGCAACCGTTTGATCTTCACCACGTCGTTCGGTTTCATGAACCCCACCCTCAAGGTGGCCAGCCGCTGGCCGGATGTGAAGTTCGAGCACGCCACCGGCTACAAACGCGCGGATAACCTGGCGACGTATGCGGCCCGCTTCTACGAGGGTCGCTACGTGGTCGGCAAGATCGCCGGGCGCATGACCGAATCCAACGTGGTCGGCTACATCGGCTCCTACCCGATTCCCGAAGTCATCCGTGGCATCAACTCGGCGTTCCTGGCTGCCCGCAGCGTTAACCCGGACGTGCAGTTCAAGATCGTCTGGGTGAACTCCTGGTACGATCCGGGCAAGGAGCGCGATGCCGCCAAGGTGCTGATCGACCAGGGTGCCGACGTGCTGTTGCAGCACACCGATTCGCCCGCACCGGTGCAGTTTGCCGAGCAGGCCGGCGTCTGGGCGGTCGGCCAATCCTCGGACATGAGCGCCTTCGGCCCCAAGGCGCACCTGACGGCCATTACCGATGTCTGGGACGACTACTACATCGCCCGCGCGCAGGCGGAGATCGACGGCTCCTGGCAGTCGATGGACACTTGGGGTGGGCTGGCATCGGGCATGGTGGTGATCACCGACTACAACCCGGCCATCCCTGAAGATGTCGTCGCCGAGGCCGAGGAGACCCGTAAAGCCATCATCGATGGCACGCTGCACCCGTTTGCCGGCCCGATCCACAACCAGGCCGGGGAACTGGTGGTGCCCGAGGGTGAGACGGCCAGCGACAAGCAACTGTTGTCGATGGACTACTACGTCCAGGGGATCGAGGGCGCCGTACCCAAGTGAGCGTCGCGGCAGACTGCCTGGCCCAGCCGGTGCCGCTACAGGTGTTGTACCTGGATGCGCACATGGTCGCCGTACACAAGCCGGCTGGGCTGCCGGTGCATCGTGGTGGGTTGGCCAGCCGCGATGTACCGGCACTGTTGCAGCTGCTGCGCGACCAGATCGGCCAGCGGCTGTACCCGGTGCATCGACTGGACCAGAGCACCTCCGGCGTAATGGTGTTCGGGCTCTCGCCGGACATCGCACGTCAGCTCCAAGCCCAGTTGGAGGCCGGCACGGTGGGCAAGACCTACCGTGCGCTGGTTCGCGGCGTGCCGCCGGATGAGCGGGAGGTCGACCGCCCGCTGAGCGGTGCCCGCGGCCAGCCCGAGCGGCCCGCACAGACGGGCATCCGTACGCTGGCCCGGTGCGAGATCGCCGTGGCCTGCGAGCGCTTTCCCAGCCGGCGCTACGCGCTGGTCGAGGCCGTGCCGCGACAGGGGCGGTTTCATCAGATCCGTCGTCACCTGGCTGGTATCAACTGCCCGGTGATCGGCGATGGCGCCCATGGCGACCATCGCCACAACAAGTTCATTCGCGGCCACCTGGGCATCGAGCGCATGTGGCTGGAAGCCCAGCGCCTGGCCTTGGTCCACCCGGTCGGCGGCGAGTACCTGGACCTGCACGCCGCCGAGGACGCCGATTGGGCACGGATGCTCCAAATCCTGGACCTGCGCCCTTGAACTCGGGCACCGTGCTTTGAACCTGGGCACCCGTAGGGGAGCACCCACGTGCGGGATAGCCCGATACGCCGCCGAACCTCTAACGTTTGGGTGCCGACCGAGAGCGAATCGCGCACAGGGGTGCGCTCCTACAAGGGCTTACGTTGAAGCGGGTGCCGATCCGCTGCACCGTACAGGCCGATGCGATTCAGCCAAACCCAGGCACCCGTAGGAGCCCACCCCTGTGGGCGATTGCCCGATGCGTCGCCATGCCCGAGAGATGGGCACCAACCCAAGCCGATCGCGCACTCCGGGTGTGCTCCTAAAGGTGCCAGGGATCGGGGTGTAGCGGCATGGGCAAGCGTCATTCCACAGGTTGCAGATCGGTGCCATATCTACGCCGGTGACTGCGTCAGCAGTCGCCGCAATCTGCGCAACCCCTGCACCAGAGCCTCGTCGGATCCGACAGCGTTGACACTCAGCCGGACCGCCTCCGGTGCCGGTCCCCGACCGACGGCGAAATGATCCGCCGTGCGTACCAGCACGCCCGCTGCGGCCAGCGCCTGGGCGACGCCGCCGGCCCGCCAGGGGGGCGGCAGGCGCAGCCAGATCAGGGGGTGCCCAGGCGCACTGCGGATGTCCAGGCCTTCGAGCATGGGCAGTGCCAGGGCCAGCCGCTGGTCGATCATCGCGCGCTGTTGGGCAATCAAACCGTCGAGTTCGCCGCTGTCGATCCAGCGGGTGGCGATCTCCGGCATCAAAGGGGCGACCATCCAGCAGTCGGCCCGCATGCTGCCGGCGATCTTGCCCATCCACGCTGGCGCGGCGTCCAGAAAGCCTACGCGCAGGCCTGGTGCGGCGGCTTTTGAAAAGCTGCCGATCAGGAATGCGCGCTCCGGCAACCCGGTCGACAGCGCCGGCGGCGGGTGGGCGAGGGTGGCGGCGTGGACGCAGTCTTCGATGAGCATCAGTCGGTGCCGTTTCACCACGACGGCGATGTCGTCGCGCCGCTGTGCGGACATGGTGGCCGTGGTCGGGTTGTGCAGCGTCGGTGCGCAGAACAGCAGCCGCGCCTCGAAGGTGGCAGCGGCGCGGTCCAGTGCGGCGGGACACAGGCCCTGGTCGTCGGTGTCCAGGCCGATGAGCTGGACCCGCATGGTGCGGGCCAGTTCGATGAGGCCGGGGTAGCTCAGCGCCTCGGTGAGCACGATGTCGCCCGGGCGGGCGAAGGTGCGCAGGACGCAGGCCA
>CBFGWV010000261.1:0-6792 GCA_965652545.1 uncultured Candidatus Competibacteraceae bacterium
CCGGAGATCGACAAGCTGCGCGAGGTGCAACCGTACTACGCCACCCAGACGCTGGCCGCCGGCACCTACAAAGGGCAGGACGAGGCTGTGGACACCCTGGCCGTAATGGCCATCTGGGCCACCCATGCGGATCTGCCGGACGACATCGCCTACGCGGTGACCAAGGCTTTGTACGAAAACACCGAAACCCTCGGCCAGGTTCACCCCAAGGGTAAGGAGATCAGCCTCGATACGGCCTTGCAGTCGGTGTCGATCCCCTTGCATCCGGGTGCCGAGCGCTACTTCCGCGAGCGTGGCATCGTCAAGTAAGCCTTGCCGCACGTGTCCGCCTGGCTGTGCCGTGCGCTGGCCGTCCTGGCCGGCGTGACGGCATGCGTGCCGGCCATGGCCACGGGTTTGCAACTGGAGGCCGCCCACCAGGACGGGCGCCCGCTCGATTGCATCCCGTCGGTGACGGCGTTCGCGCTGGGCTTCATCCACTCGGTGTCCATGACCCCCGTGCGCGACGACTACCGCCTCAGGGACGGGCGCATCACCCAAGTGGGCGAGACCTTCCAGGCGCACGGTGCCGGGCTGCCGTCGGGTCTGGATGAGGCACCCGATGCGTTGGCCTGGACACAGGACGGCGAGGGTTTTCACCTGACACTGGACCGCGCGATCGAGGACCTGGTCGTGCGGGTGGATCCTGACTACGGCAATGCATTGCAGGTGGACGGGCAGTCCATCGATTTATCGCGCTGGGGACGGATGGCGATTCGCTTGCGTCCGGTCCCCGACTGCGATCGCCAACGGGGGAGCGTATCGCCATGACGTCCGACCGCGCCGCGGCGCACACCGACGAGGTCGTTTCCGAAGCCCGTCAGCAGGAACTCATCCGCGAGTTCGATGCGGAGTCCAACTTCCGCGCCCTGACCGGTCTGCTGGCCGGCGTGGTGATGCTGACCGCCGTCGCCTTGTCGTTGTTTCATCTGTACACCGCCGGCTTCGGGCTGCTCAATGAGATAGCCCACCGCACGGTGCACCTGGCTTTCGTGTTCGGGTTGATCTTCCTGGTCTTTCCGGTCAACCGCGCCCGCAAGGCGGTGAACGAGTGGACGATCTCGGCCGCGTTCGGCGCGTTTTACCTGTACATCGGCTACGACCTCAATGCGTCGCTGTTCTGGGCGAACGGCGAGCCGACACATTGGCCGTTCCTGCTGGCCATCGCCGCATTGACGGTGTTGTCGCTGCCGCTGGATTTCTTTGGCCGTCGTGGTGAGACGCCGGGGCTGCGCGATTTTGTCTTCGCCGCGGCCGGTGTCGGTATGTCGCTGTACCTGTTGGTGTTCTTCAAGGACATCTTCATCATCAACGTGGGCTCGCCGCAGCCACTGGACTACATGTTCGGTGTGGTGGCGATCATCATGGTGATCGAGGCCACCCGCCGCACCATGGGTATCGTGTTGCCGGTCATCGGTATCCTCTGCCTGCTGTACGGGCTGCTCGGGCCGTACCTGCCCGGGGTGCTCGGCCATCGCGGCTACAATATCTTGCGTATCGTCAATCACCTGTATATCGGCACTGAGGGCATCTACGGCATTGCCGTCGGAGTGGTGGCGACGTACGTCTTCCATTTCGTGCTCTTCGGTGTGCTGGCGCAGGCGACCGGGCTAGGGCAGTTGTTCATCAACCTGGCGTCGATCCTGGCCGGGCGCTATTCGGGCGGGCCGGCCAAGGTATCGGTTGCCGCCTCGGGTCTGTTCGGGATGATCTCCGGCTCGCCCATCGCCAACACGGTGACCACCGGCGCGTTCACCATCCCCATGATGAAGCGCAGCGGCCTGTCGGCGCGGTTTGCGGCGGCGGTCGAGGCGTCGGCGTCCTGTGGCGGGCAGGTGACGCCGCCGATCATGGGGGCTTCGGCCTTCGTGATGACTGAGCTGCTCGGTATTCCCTACAATGAGCTGATTCTGATCGCGATCATCCCCGCGGCGTTTCACTATTTTGCGGCTATCCTCATGGTCCACCTGGAGGCCAAGCGCCTGGGGCTGGAGGGTATCCCGGCCGAGCGGATCCCGCGGTTGGGTAAGGTGCTGGCGACGAGTTGGCATCTGCTGATTCCTCTGATCGCGATGGTCACTCTGCTGTTGATGCAGTTCACGCCGTTTCTGGCCGCGTTCTGGGGCATCCTGCTGACCATCGGCTGTGCCTATTTGCCGTTGGTGGCCAATCCTCTGGGTGCGCGGTTGGATCGCTCATCCGTGCTGGGGTTCGGTCAGTTGGTGAAGGCGTTCGAGGTCGGTGCCAAGTACGCGTTGGGCATCGGTGCGGCCTGCGCCTGTGTGGGGTTCATCCTGGGCATCACGACGCTGACGGGGTTTGGGTTCAAGTTCTCGGCGGCGGTGGTGGATATCGCCCGTGACTTGGGTACGGCGGTGTCGGCCTGGGATGTGACGGGGCTGATCACCGAGCACACGGCGACGTTGTTCTTCGGTCTGCTGATGGTCGGTGTGGCCTGCATCATCATGGGTGCGGGCATTCCCACGACGCCGACGTACATCATTCTGGCGTCGATCGCGGCGCCCGCTCTGTATCAGTTGGATGTGCCGCTGCTGGCGACGCATTTCTTTGTCTTTTATTACGGTGTGCTGGCGGATGTGACGCCTCCGGTGGCGCTGGCGGCGTATGCCGGTGCGGGTATCGCCGGGTCGGAGCCGATGCGCACGGGGTTGACGGCGTTTCGCTTGTCGATGGGCAAGGCGCTGGTGCCGTTTATGTTCGTGTATGCGCCCAGTCTGTTGTTCATCGACTTTACGTGGCTGGAGTTCATCACTGCACTGGGTAGCGGCATGCTGGGTATTCTGGCCTTGTCGGCGGCGTATATCGGGTATTTCCGTACCCGCATCAACCGCATTGAGAAGGTCCTGCTTACGGTGGCCGGGTTGATGCTTGTGGCCAATCATTTGCCCACGATCGCGGTTGGCACCGTGGTCGTGGTGGCTATCCTGGGGCGGAATTGGATGATTGGTGGTTCCGGTGTCGCTCGGGATCGGCAGATCGCGTAACGACGCGATGGCCCCTTGCCGTGGGGGCTGAGGCTGGCAGCTGAGAACGGGCTTCTGTCTGTGCCCGTCGGCCGCCTCCCGAGTTGGGTGGGGTGTGCGACGACGCGCTGTAAATACATCCTTGTAAGCTCGACGGCCGCTTCCCTGCGGCCGACGGTCGTCACACACCCCACCCAACTCGGGAGGCTACTGTGGTGGCGGTCAATGGTGTGGCGGGACCAACGCGGTGAACCCGGCGGGCCGTGTCAGGGTCGATGGTTGTCATGACCCAATCCATCGGTTTCGTCTTGCGAATCGCCCTCGTCGCGCTGCTGCTGGCCTCAGCCGCCGCATGCAGCGCCACCCGCATTGCCTATGGCCAGGCCGATCGGCTGATTCTCTGGCGGGTGGATGATCTGGTCTCGTTGACCGGTGAGCAGGAGGATTGGTTGCGCGCTCGTATCGACGGGCATCTGGACTGGCATTGCCGAACGCAGCTTCCACGCTATGAGCAATGGTTGTCGTCGGTTCGTGCGACGCTGGCCGAGGTGCCGGTCGCGCAGGGCGATGTGGCCGGTCATATGGCAGAGGCGGAGGTCTTCCTCGATGAGCTGTTGATCGAGATCGCCCCAACGGTGGCCGGTCTGATGTTGCGGCTGGATGAGGAGCAACGGCGTGAGCTCTTCGAGAGCCTTGGCGAAAAAGTGGCCGAGTCGCGTGAGGAGCATCTTGAGCCGGCGGTCGATGAGCGGCGGCGCAATCGTGTGGAGCGTTTGGAGGATCGCCTGGATCGATGGCTGGGCGAGATGTCGCCGGCGCAGCACGAGGCGATCGTGCGTTGGAGTGCGGCCCGCGATGGCTATGCGCAAGCTTGGTTGGCCAATCGCGAGCGGTTCGGCGAGCGTCTGCAGGCGGCGTTGAACGCGCAGGATGCGCCCAGGGCGCGGCTGGTGTCGCTGGTGGAGCGTCCCGATACGGTGTACACGCCTGACTATGCCCGGCAGGTTGAGCGCAGCCGCGTGCAGGCGATCGCTCTGGCCGTGGAGTTGTTGAATCTTTCCAGCGATGCGCAGACTCGCAAGCTATTGGCCGAGGTCGATGGCCTGATCGCGGATGCTCGTGCCCTGAGTTGTGTCGCTGCACCGGCGACGGCGTCGGTTTCCCGTTCGGGTTGACCGGCGCGGGCGAGATCCGGCTTGGGCGTAGAGTGGTGGTGTTTGGATGGTCGATGCGGAAATGATGTTTTGAGGATATGAAGTGTTATAACATAACATTTTTAACTCTTCGTCATCTGAGGCGCCCGCTATGACTCGTTTGCCTGTCACCGTCCTGTCCGGCTTTCTGGGTTCCGGTAAGACGACGTTGCTCAACCACATCCTGCACAACCGCGAAGGGCGGCGGGTGGCGGTGATCGTCAATGACATGAGCGAGGTCAATATCGACGCCTCGCTGGTGCGCGAGGGCGGCGCCGGCCTCTCGCGCACTGACGAGCAACTGGTGGAGATGAGCAACGGTTGCATCTGCTGCACCTTGCGCGACGATTTGCTCAAGGAGGTGCGCAGCCTGGCAGCCCAGGGCCGTTTCGATTACCTGGTCATCGAATCCACCGGTATTTCCGAGCCGCTGCCGGTGGCGGCGACCTTCGAGTTTCGCGATGAGGACGGTGAAAGCCTCGCGGATGTTGCCCGGTTGGACACGATGGTCACGGTGGTCGATGCGGCCAATCTGACTCGCGACTACGGTTCCAGCGACTTTTTGAACGACCGTGGCGAGTCTTTGGGTGAGGACGATGAACGCACCGTGGTCGATCTATTGGTGGACCAGATCGAGTTCGCGGATGTGATCGTCCTCAATAAGACCGATGTGGCCGATGATGAGCAGCGCGAGACCGCCCGCAGCATTATCCGCGGGCTCAATCCGTCCGCCCACCTGATCGAGACCGACCACGCCCGGGTGCCCATGGGGAGCATCCTCGATACCGGGCTGTTCGACTTCGAGCGTGCGCATACCCACCCGCGGTGGTTCAAGGAGCTGTATGAGCATGCGCAGCACACGCCGGAGACACAGGAGTACGGTATCGGCAGTTTCGTCTATCGCGCCCGCAAACCGTTCGATCCCGTCCGGCTCATGAATTTTCTCCAGTCCGAGTGGCCGGGCGTGATCCGCGCCAAGGGGCTGTTTTGGCTGGCGACCCGCCCCGACTGGGTGGGCGAGCTCAGCCAGGCCGGTGCCTTCGTCAAGCACCAGGCGGCCGGGTTCTGGTGGGCCGGCGTCCCGCGCAACCGGTGGCCGGACGACCCGGCGTGGCGGGATACCGTACTCGCCGACTGGGATCCGCTCTACGGGGACCGGCACCAGGTGCTGGTGTTCATCGGCCGTGACATGGACGATGAGGCGCTGTGCGCGCGGCTGGACGACTGCCTGGCCGAGGGCGAGGACCCGACGCAGTGGGCGCGCCTGCCCGATCCGTTTCCAGCCTGGCGGCGGGAGGCGGCTTGAGAGGCCGTCCCCGGTGACTTCCAGGGACGTCCATGCGCGCGCTCAGCGGTCAGTTGTTCGCCCAAAAGAAAATGATGACCTCGACCCTGGCGGTTATTGAACCGTCCGGGGTATCGATCATGGCGCGCGGCCCACCCACCGGCAGTGTGCTGATGCTGACGATGTCGGCCTCCGAGGTGACGCCGAGCTCAGCAGCTTGTTCATTGAACAGGTTGAGAACGTCCTGAGGCTGGGGCGCCACGGCCTGAAAGCATTGCAACTCGCGCATTTTGGTTATTCCCCGTCATTGTGATGACGAGAGGTTAGCAAGGGCATTGGATTCCGGCCGTACGCCCTTCGCTGAATGAATCGCTGGCTAATCGCAGCCGTGCTGCCCGAAAGTGGTAGCCCCGTTACGCGACGATCGCCCACGGAATGCAGAATGGCTCCCCCCGATGCCGTCCACCGTGCGCTTCGATCTCGAACGCCTGCGCCAGCACTGGGTCGGCCAGGGGCGGTGCGCCGCTGGCGACGACTCGCCCCTCCCGCATCACGACCAGTCGGTGGCAAAAACGCGCCGCCAGAGTGAGGTCGTGGATGACCACGATCACAGCCATGCCGGTATCGGCCAGCGAGCGCAGCAAGCTCATGAACTGGAGCTGGTAGCGCGGGTCGAGGTTGGCCACCGGTTCGTCGGCCAGCAGCACGCGCGGTCGCCCGGCAAGGACGCGTGCCAGCAGTACCCGGGCGCGCTCGCCGCCCGATAGCGCGTTCACGGCGCGCTCGCCCAGGCGGTGCACGTCGGTGAGCGTCATGGCCTCGTCGATGGCCTGGGTATCCGCATCGCCATGGACGAGGCGGCCCAGGCTGACGACTTCGTGCACGGCCATGTCCCAGCGGCAGTCGCCTTGTTGCGCCAGGTAGCCGACATGGCGGGCACGCTCGCGCGCGGTGATGGCGTAGAGGTCGCGGCCGTTCAGGGTGATGCGGCCGGCGCTAGGGGGGACGAGGCCGGCCAGGGTGCGCACGAGGGTGGATTTGCCCGCGCCGTTGGGCCCGATCAACCCGACCAGTTCGCCGCGTTCGGCGGCGAAGTCGACGGCGTTCAGCAGGCGGCGGCCGGCGGTGTCCAGAGTCAGTGCGGTGGCGGTGATTGCGCTCATGGCCGTTTCGCCTTCAATAGAAGATGTAGGAAGAACGGCGCACCGATGATGGCCGTGACCACGCCGAGCTGAAGCTCACGCCCACCGATGCCGATGCGGGTGAACTGGTCGGCGAGCAACAGCAGGAT
>CBFGWV010000262.1:0-6792 GCA_965652545.1 uncultured Candidatus Competibacteraceae bacterium
AAATACCCAAAATATCCCTATACCGCAGGGCGATCTGCCGCCAGTCCAGCGCATCCACAATGGCGCGCCCGTGTGCGGCCATTCTCGCGGCGGCGGCCGGGTCGGCCAGCAGCCGGGCGATGGCGTCGGTAAAGGCGTCGAAGTCGTCGTGCACCTCGGCATCGCGCCCCGGGGTGACGGGGATGCCTTCGATGCCTTTGGCGGTGCTGACTACCGGCAGTGTGGCGGCGAAGTAGTCGAGGATTTTCATCCGGGTGCCGCCGCCTTGCTGCAAGGGGACTACGGCGATATCGGCCGCGCGCAGCCAGGGGGCGACGCGGTCGACCGAGCCGGTGAAGAGGATATCCGGGTGGAGCGTTTCGGCAGGCGGGTTGCGGCCGACGGCCAGGACGATCGGGTACAGCCCGAGTGCATTCAGGCGCGGCAGGATCTCCTGCGCCATCACCACCATGGCTTCGCGGTTGGGTGGGTAGGCGTAGATGCCGTGGTACACCAGGATGGGCCGGTCGGCGGCGATGCCGAAGCGCCCGCGCACGTCTTCGGCCGCGCCGTCGTCGAAGGCCGCGAGGTCGACGCCGTGGGGCACGTAGAACACCTGCGCTGCGGGCACGCCTGCTTGGGCCAGAGTGTCGCGGTCGCGCTCGGAGACGGCGATGACCGCGTCCGCCTGGCTGCACAAGGCGACTTCTACATCGCGCAGGTAGGTTTTCGCCGCCGGCGCGGTGTCAGGGAACTGGTCGGCCAGGCGCTGGTATTCGACGTTGTGCTCGACCACCAGTACTTTGCCGCCGAGCAATGACCGACCCCACAGGGCGGGGCGTGCGTAGGCGGGGAACTCGGCCTGGTAGGCCAGTACCCGATGGCGGAGTCCGAGGTACAGCACGCGCAGGATGAAGCTTGCATCGGCTAACGGGTAGTAGAAGAACGCCTCGTCGCCGGGTACGCCGCGGGCGATCAACCGCTTGCGGACCCAGCGCAGGGGCAGCGCCAGCCGCAACCAAACGGGCACGGGCAGTGTCTCGCGCCGGCCCGCGCGATAGCGGTAATAGCGGCGGCGCTCGTCAGTGACCACCAGCACGTCGATCCCGGTCAGCGACAGCCCCCAGGCGGTGCGGTCGATCTTCACCGCGGCACCATGGTCGGTGGGGATGAAGTCCGAACGGGTCACCATCACGATCGCCCGCTCGCCGCGCCGTGGCAGGCGCCGCAGCGCGCCACGGGCCAGACGCAGTAGACGGCTCTTGAGTCGCGCGGCCCGCCGCGGCGGCGGTGCGGGCGTTGCGGCCGCTCGGGGTTGCGGCAGTCGGGGCAGGTCCCGCAGGGGTTTACCGGGGTGTTGCAGGTACGCCAGCAGGGGGCGGACGGTCACTCGGTAATCCAGGATGTCCGCGACCAGGCGAACCGCGTTGGCGGATTTGCGTGCCCAGGTCTCTCGGTCGGTCACGATGTCGCGCACGACGTCCGTCAATTGGGCTGGCTCGTCGACGCACCAGCCGGCATCGTAGGCGCGGACGTGCTCGGCCAACTCGGTGTACCCGCTGATGAGCACCGGCAGGCCGGCCCCGAGGCTTTCCACGGCGCGGAAGGCTTGGCTGAACTCGCGCTCGACGTTGTGCTCGGCAAGCTCCACGCCGATGTCGGCGTTGTCGCGGAAGTACCGGCGCATGGCGCCATAGGGCAACAACGGCTCGCGGGTGATGCGCGCGCTGGCGCCGAGGTCCTCGCCATCCGAACTGCCGCCGCCGTAGACATAGTTGCCGGCAAACAGGTGCAAGCTGCCGTCGATGTCTGCGGGAAGCCGCTCCAAGGCGTGGGCGAGGGCGTCGAAGTACGGCGCGGAGCGCCGCCACGGCCAGTTCACCCCGCCGGAGACGAAGCGCCAGTGGGTATCGTCCGGCTTCTCGGACTTGGGTGCCGAGGCTTCGGTGGATATGGGCACGACGTCCACCGGAATGCCGGCGCGCAGGTCGAACCCGGCCATCATCAACCAGGGCAGCAGGAAATGGCGCTGTCGCCGGTTGCCGACCAGAAAGCGGTCCGCCCGCCGGTAGAGTTGCAGCATGCGCTCGATCTCGCCGCTCAACCGGCTGCTGTCCTCGTACATCACCTCCAGCACACGCGGTGCGACGAGATCGGCGATCACCGGTATGGACAAGGGCTGGGGCAGATGCGCGAGCAGCTCCCAATAGCCCACGAGCAGAGCGTCGGGGCTCGTACGACGGATCAACCGGCCCAGGTCGACATCATCCGTGTAGGTCTCGACCGTGACGCCGGGCAGCGGCTGTGCCTGCCGCACGGCGCCCAGGGCGGCAGGGTGGGCAAACACCACCTCCACCCCTTGCTCGGCCAGGCCGCGCGCCAGCCAATAGCCACGCACGCTGTTGCCGGCGGCGATGGTGTCCATGTCCAGCCAGGTGCCGTGGGTGATGTACAGCAGTTTCATGCGCTCTCGCCGTCGAGGCCCAGCGCGCGGCTGAGGGCGGTGCGGGCCCGCGCGCGCGAGAAGTGGTTGCGGATGTTGTCAAAGCCGCCGGCGGCCAGCCGGGTCCACAACGTCTCGTCGTTGTAGGCGCGGATCACCTGCTCGGCAAAGTCGGCCGCATCGTCGGCCATGAGGACATCCTTCTCATGGGTGAGCCACATGCCTTCGGCGGCTGGCGAGGTGGCGACTACCGGCAGGCCATAGGCCATGGCGGTGTTGATCTTGCCCTTGACGCCGGCACCGTAGCGCAGCGGGGCGATCGACAGCCGGCATTGCGCGAAGTACGGCCTGATGTCGGCCACGAAGCCGGTGACCTTGATCTGCGCACCGGCCAGTGCCTGGACGGCGCGGGTCGGGCGGCTGCCGACGATGTGCAAGCGGATGCCGGGTATGCGCTCGACGATACGCGGCCAGATGTCGGCGACGAACCACAGCATTGCGTCTTCGTTCGGCGGGTGGTTGAAACTGCCGATGAACACCAGTCCGTGACGCTGGCTGAACGGGTGTTCGGCCGGGTGTATCTCGTGGATGTTGCTCAGTACCTCCACCCGCACGCCGGGCAAGGTGTCCGCGAGAATCTCGCGCTCGACCGGGCTGACCACCCAGGTCAGGTCGGCCAGCAGCATATGCCCGAGCTCGCGGGCCTGCGTCGCCTTGGCCTTGGCGAGGTCTTCCGCATCGCCGGACAGTGCGGCCGCGCGCTGCTCGCGTAGGTAGT
The DNA here is from genome assembly GCA_965652545.1 of uncultured Candidatus Competibacteraceae bacterium. Classification (GTDB taxonomy): domain Bacteria; phylum Pseudomonadota; class Gammaproteobacteria; order Competibacterales; family Competibacteraceae; genus CBFGWV01. Next base: position 3,201 of record CBFGWV010000262.1, read on the forward strand.
GCAGATCGACCGTGTCGTAGATCAGCCGTGCTTTCGGCACTAGGTGCCTGGCCATGGGCAGGATCTTGTCCGCTGCGATGAGGCGGCTGACGATGATGGCGTCGAACGCGGCACCGTGCGATTCCAGATAGCGTTCCAGGCTCCAGACGTGGGGGGCGTAGAGCATTTCCACTCCGGCCTGCTGCAACCTGCCGGTGTACGGCGGCGTGTACTCCACGTTTGTGGGCAGAAAGGCCACATGGCAGCCCAGCCCCTGCAACTCGGTCATCAGCCTGACCATGCGCAGCGAGCCGGAGTCCTGGTCGTCCAGAGGGGTGATCACATCGATGATCAACACCCGCTTGCGCACCCGGTCCCTTGCCCGCAAGGGGAGTGAGCCCACGGGTGGTTGCTGTGCCAGCCGGGCCCGCCAAGCGCTCTTGAGTGCCGCCCGTGACGTTTCGCGCTGCTCTGGTGTCAGCTCAGGCGCCGGAAACACGACCAGCCTGGCCTCGGGTTGATACAGGGCGATACGACCTTGGGCCTGGGCGTGCAGGTTCAGCCCGCTGAGCAGGTAGTCCGCCGTCAGACTGCGGTCCGTCGTCGCTTGGCCTAAGGTGCGCAGGATTTTCAAGTCAATGAGTGCACCTTGCGCGCCCACCCCGTCCAACGGGCGCACGAAGTGGTACTGCGGATGGGTCGGGTCGTCCCCGTCACCGTACTGGGACAACGCCCCGCTGCGCCAGAGGATGCAGCCGGCGGCGCGCAATCGGCCCTCGGGTGTCAGCAAACGGGGGCTAACCAGCCAGGCGACGGCGCTCTGGTCCAAGGTGTCGTACAGGCTCTGCACCGCGCCGGGCAACGGTGCGCAATAGGCATCGAGCACCAGCAGGCGGGTGCCGGCGGCGGCATCCGCCGCCACGCGCAGGGCCTCGGCCCAGCTACCGGTGGCGGCGGTGTCGAACACCCGTGCGCCTTGTATACCGGCGAGCATCGCCCGTACCTCCCCGGCGTCGCTGGGCACCGTGACGAGCAGCTCCCAAGGGCAGCGTGGGGCCGCGTCCGCCATGGCCGCCACGGCGGTGTAGACCTGGCGCGGTGTGGCCGCGGCGTGGAGCCACACACTCAGCTGCGGGTCCGTGGTTGTGGGCAGGCTCAATGGTCCGCACGATTCGGCCAGCCCGAAGTGACGCGGCAGCCGCTCCTGTGGCGGGCGGCGGCCGAGCTTTGCCCGGGTGCGGCGGACGAGTTCGGAGGGGCCCTCGTCGCGTAGGATCGTCAGGCTCTTGCGGCTGTAGACGGGCAAGCCGCGACGCAGCGCCCGCGCGGCGCGGACCGCGCCGCGCAGCGGCCGGGTCAGCCGCCAACTGGTGCTGCCGAGCAACTCGTCGATGTGCTGACGTAGGCGTTGCAGCTCGCTCTCGGCGATCGTGTTGGCGTGCAACAGGTAATCGACCTTTTCGTTCAAATCCTCGGCGTGTTCGGCGATCTCCTCAGCATGCCGGCCAAGCGCCGCGTGCCGCTCGTGCAGATCGGCAAGGGCCTGGCGCTCGGTGTCCAGGTCAGTCGCCAGTGCATCGCGTTCGGCCAGTACGCCGTGCAACTGCGCATCCTGGCGATCGAGTAGATTGCGCAGTTCCTCGTACATGGGCCGGTGCTTGGCGGCACGAACGATCGCCAGTAGGTCATCGTCGCTCCAGCGTGTGCGCCAGAGAGCAAAGAAACGCGCCAGCGCATCAGCCTCGCGGGCATCGCCTGGCGTGCCGCCGAACCCGCCATCACCCGCGACCCGGTAATGTGCGGTGACGGCATCGAGATGGGCGAAGTCGCCCTGCGCCGACAAGCGCAGCCAGAAGTCCCAGTCCTCGTAGGCCTCCAGGCGCTCGTCCAGACGCAGCCCGGCGCGCTCGATCGCATCGCAGCGAAACAGCACGCCGTGGATGGGCAGGTAGTTCTCGGTCAGCAGGCGGTGACGGTCGAAGGGCAGGTTGAATATGTGACCCGCCCGCGTGCAGCCATCGTCTGCCACATGGACGCAGGCCACTCCGGCATAGGCCGCCGGCGCCTCGGGCGTAGCCGCCAACAGCGCGTGCAGGCCGGCGATGTGGCTTGGCTCGATCCAGTCGTCATCATCCAAGAACAGCGCAAACGGTGTGGCAAGCGCATCCAGCCCGGCATTACCGGCGGCGCTGCGTCCACGGCTAGTGTCGTGGACGATCGAGTGGATGGTGAGGCCGGGGAATCTCGCCAGCACGGCGGACACATCGCAGCCGCCATCATTGACCACCACTACGGCCTGCGGCGGGCACTCCTGCCGCACCAACGAGTCCAGGGCCTGGGCGAGCAAGACCGGTCGGTTGCGGGTGCGGACAATAGCGGTAACCGGCGCGTAGGGGGGCATCCACTTGAACTGTGGCCAAAAAAGGGTCGATACGTTATCACCGGCGGCCCCGCCGACAAAGCACCCGCAGTCTGCGGTGTGGCGAGGGTGGCCGCTACAGCATACTTGCGACAGACTGGCCCTCGCCATGATTGCCGCTACTGTCCCACTGCCCGAGGGTTGTGTCCCCGCCTGCCCGGGTTGTCATCACCGCCACCTGCCGGCCGCCGCCAGCGCCGCGCGCAAGCAGCGCTGGCTGGAACGGGTGCTGGCCCCCTGGGCCGGGCGGATCCGGCCGTTGCGATCCGGTGGCCCGCGGCTGGGCTATCGCGACAAGGTCAGCCTGTCCACGCGTTGCATCGGCGGGCGCTGGCACATCGGCCTGTGGCGTCGCGATGAGCTCATCGATATTCCTCGCTGTCCGGTGCACAGTGCCCGCGTCAATGCCCTGGCGGATTGGGTGCGGCTCGTCGTACCGACACAGCCGCAGTGGCCGCTGGCGTTCCTGGCCGTGTCCGGTGCCCAGGCCACGCTGGTGTTCAAATCCGCCCGCTTGCCGCCGCCCGACTGGTTCAATGACGCCGCGCGCGTCGGGTTGGCCGCCGTAGGCATCGAGGGGCTGTGGATCAACAAGCATCCCTGCGCTGGCCTGCACCTGTTCGCCAAACGCGGCTGGGAGCACTGGTGGGGTGCTGCGCAATCCTGGGACGACGAGGGCCTGCGTTACGGACCGGGCAGTTTTCACCAGTTGATCGCGCCGCTGGCGCGCGAGGCGTTGGATGTCGCGGAGGACTTCCTCAGGCCGCGCGCCGGGGATACCGTGATCGACCTGTACTGCGGTCGCGGCGGCAGCCTGCGCCGCTGGCTGGCCGCCGGCAGCGCTGTGATCGGCGTCGAGGCCGGTGGGGATGCCGTCGACAGTTGCCGGGACGCTATGCCCCAGGCCACGGTGTTGCAGGGCCACTGCGCCCAGCGCCTGCCGCAGTTGCGCCAATGGCTGGCCGCGCATGGCGACGCCCGTCTGGCCTATCTCAACCCGCCCCGCACCGGTGTGGAACCAGAGGTCATACGTTGGCTGAGTGCCGAGGCCCGACCCGAACGACTGGCTTATCTATCCTGCAGCGCCGGTACGCTGGCCCGCGATCTGGTGCTGCTGGAGCATGCCGGATACGGCGTCACCGCCGTGCAACCGTTCGACTTTTTCCCGCAGACCCATCACGTGGAAACGCTGGC
>CBFGWV010000263.1:0-6779 GCA_965652545.1 uncultured Candidatus Competibacteraceae bacterium
ATATCTCTGGGTAGCTCTGCTTTCAGGGCGCAGCATCGTGTGCCGTAGCCCAGGCTGCCGTTCGCTTGTTCGTTGATGCCGTCCTATATGCCCTTACGCCATGTCGCTGCGCCATCAGGCATTCCGCCGTGTGCGCGGCGCACAGAGAAACAACTATTGCAGGTTCCGTGGGCAAGAGGATAATATCTGTTTTCAGGTATTTATATGCCTGTTTAGCGGATTTAGTGGTGAATTCATGCCTACTGAAAGCAAGCATCATTGTTGTTTCGCAAGGCGCGGTGGTCGACAAGGTCGTCCGCCGGTTGGCGCATGATCCCCAAGGCAGCGGTGCTGTGCATGGCGCCCATGGTCGTTACGTTGGTGGACGGTAAAGGCCACGCCCGCAGCCATACGATCGAGTCCGGCTACTACAGGCATCCCTGGCACGGCGAGCCGGTGTGGTTTTCCTGTTGCCGCGATCTCGATGTGTTTACCCAGGGTCGGACTCACCTTGTTCAGGCGGTTATGGCTGTACGCCAACGGGTGAAGGAGCGGTGGGGACTTGCGGAGCCAACCGATCTGCCGCCAGCGGGATGCCCCGAGCCTTTCGAGCTGGACCGCCATGGTGCCCGCACATTGGTGAAGAGACCCGGTCCGGCCTGGGCCTCGGCAGGTGCGGAAGGGGAGGACTGCTCGATGCGACCGAAGAAGCCGGGTGGGACGTGATCCCCGGTAACAGGAGGGGTGTATGCGCCTAGCGGTGAATGGGTAGCATCACTTCCGTCAGCAGGTCGTCCATGGCCGTGTCGGCGGGGTCGTTGAGGTAGATCTCGCGCAATGCATCGCGCTGTTCGTGTCCCCGCTCTTGCACCCAGGCCGCCAATGCGTGGAAGGCGATACCCAACTCCTCGTACGCGCCCTGATGTGTCAGCCAGGCGACCGGTCCGCCGGGGATGTCGACGATCTCAAACCCCTCGCCGGTTTGTATGTCCGGGGCCAACCCCGTACACGCATGCACCCGAATGCGTCCATCACCATCCGGGTCGTCGTTGATGCACATCACCGGGTCCTGCGGCTCGCCACCGACGGTGCGCAGGGCGTCGAACAATCGGTACACGGCCTCGCCGGAATCCTCGACCATGCGCTCGACGGTGGTGACGATGCTCAGGCGGGCGACGCGGTGGGCCGGCTCGATGCGAATGGCAATGTCGTAAGGCAACAGGTCTCCGACGCGGGCGATGCGCTCGATGGAGCGCAGGGCGTGCTGGCGCCTGGCCAGTTCGCGTGCCATGCGCTCGCGGGTGTCGTCGAGAAGTTGCTGGCGCTCGCCGCGATCGGCCCGCAGCAGGCGGTTGATGGTGGGCAGGGGTAAGTCGAGAGCGCGCAGCATGCCGATCATGACGGCGTCGCGCGCTTGCTCGGGGCGGTAATAGCGGTAACCGGTGTCGCTGTCGACATGAGCGGGTTTGAGAATGCCCTGGTCATCGTAGTGACGCAGGGCTTTGACGCTCAGGCGGCAGGCACTGGCGAAGCGGCCGATGGGCATGAGGTTGGGGTTCGGTGGCATGGTGGAGCCCGGCTGGCTGGTGCCGGGCATTTTACGGTGTGCATGTGTCGATGTCCTGTACGGGTCATTCGGTGGTGAGGCCGTGTTCTTGGAGGAATTCGGGGGACGGCTCGATGAGCTGGATGACATCGACCAATAAGCCGTTGGGGTCGCGGGTCATGAAGTGGCGCTGGCCCCAGACTTCGCTGCGCAGGTCCAGGACGATGTCGCAGCGCATGTCCAAGGCGCGTTGGAACACAGCGTCCACATCGTTGAGTTCGACGGTGACGATGACGCCCTGGGGTGGCTGGCGGTACGCCTCGGGCACACTGTGGTGGTCGCGGTGTACGAAGGCGATCTGCACGTTCGGGTCGGTGGGGGACTGCATTTGCAGGTACCAGTCGATCTGGAACACGGTCGTGAAGCCCAGCAGCCTTTCGTAGAACGCCTTGGACTCGGGCAGTGCGGTGGAGCAGATATCGGGAAACAAACTGTTCATGGTCGGGGCCTCATGTGGTGTGTGTGGCGCTAGCCTCAGGCCTCCCGTAAGGGGAGAGTCAAGCGTTCCGTCCAGATGGTGGATTGACTTGTTTCCACTGGCCTTGTCTGATCCGAACAGCCCGTCAGCCGCCATCCCGGAGTGCCGAATGCGTTTTGCCATCGCCGCCAAGGACTTGTACCAGGATGTTTTCGATGTCCTCATCGACAAGGGCTGGACGCCGGTCAAGTTCTTCAGCAACCCTGTGCCGTCGTCGTCACTGTTCAATAGCAACAGCTACGTGGTCGGCCGTGCCGAGGCCTTGGGTATTCCGATCCAGCTCTCGCGTATTACCGACGATGACTTGCGGGAGCTCGCCGTGCGGGGGTGCGATGTGCTGGTGGTGGCCGGTCACAGGTGGCGCATCGGCGATTGGCAGGCGCATATCCCCCATGCGGTGAATTTCCATCCCTCACCCTTGCCGGTGGGCCGTGGCCGGTACCCGGCTGTACGGGCCGTGCTGGACGGCTACAGCGACTGGGGGGTGACCTGCCACAGGCTCGCGGCGGATTTCGACACCGGGGATATCTTGGCGCGGGAGGTGTTTCCTCTCACGGCGCAGGAGTGCCACGAGAGCCTGACCTTGAAGGTGCAGATGGCGACCAAGCGACTCGCCGGCCGTGTGGCCGACGATTTCGAGGCCTTGTGGGCCGCGGCCGAGCCGCAGGTGGGCGGGTCGTATTGGCCGCTATGGTCGCAGGATGACCGGGTGCTCGACTTCGCCAAACCGGTCGAGACGATACTGCGTAAAGTCCGTGCGTTCGGGTTGCTGGAGACGCTGGTCCAGACCAACGGCGGCCAGCTTCGCGTGCGACGGGCCGTGGGCTGGACCGAGGCCCACGGGCACACGCCGGGACGGGTCGTGCAAAAGCACAACGGCATGGTCGTGTTTGCCGCTGCGGATGGTTATATCGGTCTGGTCGAGTGGCAGTTCGCCTGATCCATACATCGATTCAGGGGCTATTTCAGATACCAGCCCCATGACTGGTTACTGGTATAGCGGGTGATCTGTTTGGTCTCCAGGTAGTTTTCGAAACCCCAGCGGCCGAGTTCGCGGCCGATGCCCGACTGCTTGTACCCGCCCCACGGGGCTTCGCTGAAGGTCGGCTGGGAGCAGTTGATCCACACGATGCCGGCGCGAAGCCTGGCCGCGACGCGGTCACAGCGTGCGTCGTCTTTGGACATGACGGCGGCGGCCAAACCGTAGCGGGTGTCGTTGGCCAGGCGGATGGCGTCGGCCTCGGTGTCGAAGGGCATGACGCAGACCACCGGCCCGAAGATCTCCTCGCGCCAGATCCAGCTGTCCTCGGCCATGTCGGTGAAGACGGTGGGCTCCAGGAAATAGCCTCGATCGAGCCCGTGGGGACGCTTGCCGCCGGCGGCAAGCGTGGCCCCGTCGGCCAGGCCGCGGCCGATGGCAGCGCAGACCTTGTCATACTGGCCCTGCGAGACCAGCGGGCCGAGCAGCACACCTTCGTGGTGCCCCGCGCCGATGGTGATCCGCTGCGCTTCGTCCACCAGCCGTTTGAGTATGGCGGGGTAAGCGCTGCGCTCGATGAGTACCCGAGAGGTGGCTGAGCACACCTGGCCCTGGTTCCAGAAGATGCCGAACATGATCCACTCGACGGCCTGCTCGATGTCGCTGTCGGCGAACACGATGAACGGCGACTTACCGCCCAACTCCAGGCTCACCCGCTTGATGTCCAGGGCGGCGGTCTGCATCACTTTCGTACCGGTGGCCACGGAGCCGGTAAATGCCAGCTTGTCGACCAGGCTGTGCTCGGTCAGTGGCTGGCCGGCTTCGGGCCCGGTGCCGGTGACGACGTTGAACACGCCCGGCGGCAACCCGGCCGCATCGGCGATGGCGGCAAGCTCCAGCGCGGTCATGGGGGTGAGCTCAGAGGGCTTGAGCACGACGGTGCAGCCGGCGGCAAGCGCAGGGGCGACCTTCCAGGTGGCCATCAGCAGGGGGTAGTTCCACGGCACGATGGCGCCGACCACGCCGACCGGCTCGCGCACGACCTTGGCGGCGAACCGCTCATCGCCCACGGTAATGGCCTCCGGCGGGGTGCTGTCGACGGACTCGGCCATGCCGGCGTAGTAGTCGAAACAGGCGGCGGCGTCCTCTATGTCCCAGCGAGCTTCGGGGGCGGGCTTGCCGTTGTCGCGCACCTCCAGCGCGGTGAGCTCGTCCAGCCGCGCGCGTATCCCTGTGGCAATGGCGCGCAGGTAGCCGGCCCGCTCAGCGCCGCTGAGCCGTGGCCAGACACCGTCGTCGAAGGCGCGGCGAGCGGCGTGCACGGCGCGCTCGATATCCTCTGCGCCGCCGGCCGGGGCGTGGGCGAACACCGTCCCAGTGGCTGGGTCGATCACCGCCAGCGTCGCGCCGGTGGCCGGTGGAACCCACTGACCGTCGATGTACAAGGCATCACGCATGGGGCTGGTCCTCGGTTACGGTGGTGGTGACCTGAAAGCCGCGCTTGTCGAGCTCCGGCAGATAATCGGCCACCGAAAAATACCCCTCGGGCGCCCAGACGCCCGGTTTGCGCGGCTGGGCCAGGATGAGTTGCGCGGCGATGGAGGCGTTCATCGAGGTGCAGGCGTCCACATAGTCGACATAACGAATGTCGGGACGGACGATCACCTGACAGCGTGCGGTGACCCGCTTGCCGCCCTTGCGCCCGCGGCCGATGGCCAGGTGGATCTCGTGGCTGTCCTGCTGCGGGATGCGCTGGCGGTTGGTGTCGATATGGCGGCCGATCACCTGGGCCAGCACATCCAGCGGCTTGACCGCCACGCCACCGACATCCACCGGCGTGTCGAAGTCCCCGAAGCCGGCCTTGACCAGGCCCACCCAGGCTTCGTGCTCGCGGTGGGGCAGGTGCAGCTTCCAGGTGAATTCCTTGATGCCTTTTTCACGAATGCCCTCGGCCAGCGGCACGGTGAGCTGCTCAGAGTGTGGGGAATACATGAACTCGCAACGGCCCCAGGGCTCGGGCAGTTCCAGGACTTCGTGCCCGGTCATCGGTGCACATTGCACGTGCCGGCCGTCGATGAACTGCGTGCTGGGGTGGGCGTATTCGGCCAGAACGGTCGACAGGCTGTACGGCGGCACCAGCACAGGACTTTCGGGGCCGACCAACTCGGCGGCCCAGTACAGGTTGATGCGGTCGATTTCGTCCAACTCGTCGGCCACGGCGCGGCAGATGACGTTGGACATGCCCGGGTCGGCGCCCACGCCCAGCACGGCGGTGACACCGGCCTCGCGAAAGCGCTCGTGCCATTCCATCTGCTTGACGGTGTAGGTGCCCAACCCGCCCAGGTCGATGTAGGGCACCCCGGCGTGCAGCGCCGCCTCGAAGATGGTCATCTGGTGGCCGGCCAGGGTGGGTACGGCGTTGATGCACAAATCCTCCCCGACGATGGCCTGCTTCAGTTGCGCCGGGTCGGTGACATCGACCGCCATGCACTGGATGCGCGGGTCGTCCAGGCGCTCGGCCAACGTGCTCATGCGTGCCATGGAGGTGTCGCACAGGCGCACCACGTCGACGGGCACGATGGCCAGGTCCGAGAGCAGGTCGCGCAGAATGCCGGCCCCCATGAGGCCCGCGCCGCCGAGGATGGTGATGTTCATGGGAGGTCCTCATGGAACCAGTCGTCCGGATAGGGGTACCACCAGTCCTGCACGGTGGGCGTGTGGTCGATGACCACCATCTTGCTGCGGCGGAAGGCGTCCAGCCCGTGGCGGCCGAGCTCGCGGCCGACGCCGGAGGCCTTCCAACCGCCGAAGGGTAGGGCGTCATTGTCGATCAACGGGTTGTTGACCCAAACCATGCCGACCTCCAAGCGTTCGGCGGCGCTCATGGCCTCGTCCAGGCGGGTGGTGAAGACCGATGCACCCAGGCCGAAGGGGCTATCGTTGGCCAAGTCGACGGCTTCGTCGAAATCCGCCACCCGGCAAACGGCGGCGACCGGGCCGAAGCACTCCTCGCGCATGATGGCCATCGCCGGGGTGACGCCAGTGAGGATGGTCGGCTCGTAGAACCAGCCGCTGGCGTGTTCAGGCGGTATCCGTGCGCCAGTGACGGCGGTCGCGCCGTGGGCCAAGGCATCGTCGACCAGGCGCATGACCTTGGCGCGTGCGGCCTCGCTGACCAGTGGACCGATTTCGCTGCGCGCCAGGCCGTTACCGATACGCAGACGCCGCGTTGCCTGGGCGAAGGCGTCGATAAAGGCATCGTGGATGCCATCGACGACAAAGAAGCGCTCGGCCGAGGTGCAGATCTGCCCCGACAGGTGAAACGCCGCGGTCACCGCGCCGGCGGCGGCGACAGCCAGCGGTGCATGGGCGCTGATGATCATCGGGTCGCTGCCGCCGGCTTCGATCACTGCCGGTTTCATCCGCTGGGCGGCGGCGGCACCGACGGCGCGGGCGGCAGCCACCGAGCCGGTAAAGGCCACCGCATGCGTGTCGGGGGACTCGATCAGCGCCGTGGCCGTGGCCGCGTCGCCGGGCAGGCAGGCCAGCAGGCCGGGTGGTAAAGCCGCAAAGCGGCGCATGAATTCCAGGGTGCACAAGGTGGTGGCCGGGGCGGGCTTGACGATGCAGGCATTGCCCGCGGCCAGCGAGGCGGCGACCGTCCAGCACATCAGCAGGATGGGGAAGTTGAACGGCAGGATGTGCACGCTGACCCCATACGGTTCATAGCGGGCGTA
>CBFGWV010000264.1:0-6778 GCA_965652545.1 uncultured Candidatus Competibacteraceae bacterium
GTGGCGTGTGGCGTGTGGCGTGTGGCGTGTGGCGTGTGGCGTGTGGCGTGTGGCGGGCAACGTATTTACGCCATCTATGGGGGCACCCAACCCGCTACCGGCACCTGTAGGAGCGCACCCCTGTGCGCGATTGCCCGATACGCCATCGAACCCTCGAGACTCCCCCCTTCAAGCCCGATTATCTCGCCGACCCCACCGCCAACTCGCCCTTCAACTCATCCAACTCCTGCAAATGCGTCCGGTCGTGCTCGTGAATGCTCTCGACCAGATCGTCGACGGTCATGCGCCGCCGTCCGTCGAAAAGCCCGTAACGCCGCCGCTGCTCCGCGTCGAGGCCGCGCAGGCGTGCGACCAGATTTGCCCGGGCGGTGGTGAAGTCTGTCAGCGCGGCATCCAGGTCCTGGCGCATGTAGTCGCGCTGTTGCGCCCAGGCGCTGCCGTCGACGGAGGGCAGTACTGGCGCGTCGCCATCCAACACTTTGTCGATGCGCACGCGGAAGGCCTCGATATCGAGGTCGCGCAAATGGCAGGCGTGTTCGAGGACGCAGAAGCCGGTGCCCGGCGGCCGTTGGTGCCGCAGTGCCTCGGGTATGGCGTCCACCTGCTGCCGCAATTCGCGCGGCATGGTGGCCAGGGCCTCCAGCAACTCGTCGTAGCCACGTTGTACCGGCAGCGCCGACCACACCGCGCCGTAGGTGAAATAGCCGCCGGGTACCCGGCCGCGCGGGCGCAGCACGTCGTGTCGATGACGACGCATGACGTCGGCGACCATCGAGCCGCAGAACTGGCGTGCGGTCTGGTCGTCCTGGACTTCGGGGAAGCGGGCACGCAGGTCGTGGACGATGGCGGCCACGGCCGGCACTTGCGCGCGGGAGAGCGCGGCGTATTCCAGGTAGCGCTCGGCGGTGTCGATAAGGGATTCGAGTTGCATGCCCAGGGCTGTCGCTCTGAACTGGTCGAAGCGTGAGTGCATGATCATGGCTCGCAAAGTAACGTACCAAAACATTACGTTATATATAAAGCTATTACAAGTATGGTGTCGGCGTGTCCTCCACTGTCCGGGATGCCGGACATTCCAATCGCGCGTTTGTCCTGGATCACGGTCATGTTGTCAGCATATTCAAGGGCTTATTGCCTGTGCTGGTGGCTGGCACAGGCTGTGCTCTTGATCGGGTGGTTACATCAAAACCCGATGAGGAGGACATCCATGATTCGCAAACATCTGCCGGCGCTGACCCGTACCCTGCTTGCCACTGCTGTGATCGCCACGATGGGGATGGCGACGGCCCAGGCCCAGGAGCGGGTGCGCTGGCGTGTACCCAGTGCGTTCCCATCCAGTTTGCCGGCATTGGGGGACAACATGCCCTGGGTGGCCGAGCAACTGAGCGCCGCCAGCGGCGATCGCATCCAGATGCGCACGGTGGAGCCGGGGGAGATGGTACCGGCGCTGGAGTTGTCCGAGGCGGTGGGGCAGGGGCAGGTGGTGGCCGGCTACAACTGGCTGGGCTATGACCAGGGGCGTATTCCCGCCTCGCCGCTGTTCTCCGCCGTACCCTTCGGCATGGAGCCGTGGGAGTACATCGCCTGGTGGTATCGCGGCGACGGTCGCGAACTGGCCGAGGATGTCTACGGTGCCATCAACGTGCACCCGATCTTCTGCGGTATCACCGGTCCGGAGACCGCCGGCTGGTTCAAGAAGCCTATCGACAAGCTGGAGGATATCAACGGACTGAAGATCCGCTTCGCCGGCCTGGGCGGCCGGGTGATGCAGGATTTGGGCGCGTCGGTGTCGATGATTCCCGGCGGTGAGATCTACCAGTCGCTGGAGCGCGGCGTGATCGATGCCTCGGAGTTCTCGCTGCCGGTGGTGGACCAGCGGCTGGGCTTTGCCCAGGTGGCGCCGTACAACTATTTCCCCGGCTGGCATCAGACGTTCACGGCCTTCCACCTGATCGTCAACAAGGACGAGTGGGGCAAGCTCGCCGATGCCGACAAGGCGCTGATCACCATGGCCTGCACGGCCGGGGTGACCAACAACCTGGCGGCCTCTGAAGCCTTGCAGGGCGAGATCATCGCCGGCTTCCCGGACATCGGTGTGACCGCCACCCGCCTGTCGCCGGAGATTCTCCAGCAGTTGAAGACCACCTCCGACAAGGTGATGGCCGAGCAGGTTGAGGCCGATGCGGACTTCAAGCGCGTGTACGAGAGCCAGCAGGCGTTCTCCAAGAACTACCAGCTGTGGAAGGAGTTGGGCTACCTGCCGCGCGACTTCAAGTGATCGACCCGGCCCGGTGTCAGCCGGGCCGCCTTTTTTGGCCACATCGCCTTTGCAACGGGGACCGAGATGACCGCGCATGACGCAAGCGGCGGGACGACCGCGCCGGACTTTCCCCACACCCGTCTGTCACGGGTGCTGGATTCGCTGATCAACCGCATCGGCAGCCTGTCCTCGTGGCTGTGGGTGCTCATCATCGTCGCCACGGTGGTCAACGTGGTGTGGCGCTATGCGCTTTCCAACAACATCGGCCAGCTCGAGGAGTTGCAGTGGCATTTGTTCGCCGTGGCCTTTCTCGTTGGTATCGCGTACTGCATACCCGATGACAGCCATATCCGCGTGGATATGCTCTATGCCGGGCTCTCGCTCAAGGCCCGCGGCTGGATCGAGCTCATCGGCTTGCTGGCCTTCGCTCTGCCGTTCGTGGTGTTCGTGATTGTCTACGCCGTGCCCTTCGTCGAGGCGGCCTGGGCCATCGGCGAGCGCTCCGACCAGCCCAGCGGGCTGCCGCACCGGTTTCTCATCAAGGGTGCGCTGATCGCCGGCTTCGGGCTCATCGCCATCGCCTTGCTGTCGCGCCTGTCGCGGGTGACTGCGCTGTTGTTTGGCCTGCCCCGGGCGGAGGGTTGAGATCATGGAGCTGAATGAACTACTCGCCATCGTCCTCTTCGGCGGCTTCATCGTGTTGTTGTTTTCGGGCTTTCCCATCGTCTGGCTGCTGGGCGGTCTGTCGCTGATGATGGGCGCGCTGGCCATCCAGTTCGCCTACGGCTGGGAAGACTGGGTCATCGAGCATTATCCCGACACCTGGATGGACATCCATTGGCCGTACATGTCCGCCATCGTGCGCAATATCTGGGACCAGGCCATGCAGAACGAGGTCCTGGTGGCGCTGCCGATGTTCATCTTCATGGGCATCATGCTCGACCGCTCGGGCATCGCCGAGCGCTTGATGAACAGCTTCGCCCGTGTCTTCGGCGGCATGCGCGGCGGGTATGCGATCACTGTCATCCTCATTGGCATCCTGCTGGCGGCCTCCACCGGCATCGTGGGCGCCTCGGTGGTGTTGCTGGCCTTGCTCGGTCTGCCGGTGATGCTGAACAACAACTACAACAAATCGGTTGCCGTGGGGACGGTCACCTCGGTGGGTACGCTGGGGATTCTGATCCCCCCCTCGATCATGCTGGTGCTGATGGCGGACAAGCTGTCCATCTCGCCCGGCGGGCTGTTCCTCGGGGCGCTGATTCCCGGTGTGCTGCTGGGCGTGTTCTATGTGCTCTACATCGTCGTGCTCGGCTTCATCCGCCCCAGCCTGATGCCGGCCCCGGCGCAGCGCGAGCCGCTGGATGCCAAGGTGCTGCTGGGGCTGCTGTGGGCCGTCCTGCCGCCGGTGGGGTTGATCCTGGCGGTGTTGGGGACGATCTTCTTCGGCATCGCCACACCCACCGAGGCTGCCGGTGTCGGTGCGCTGGGGGCGACCCTGCTGGCCCTGGTCAACCGCTCGCTCAGCCTCAAGGACCTGCGCGAGGTCTGCGAGGGCACCACCAAGACCACGGCATTCATCATGGCGATCGTGCTCGGTGCCATCGCCTTCGCCCATGTGCTGCGCGGGTTGGAGGGCGATGTGATGGTCGAGCAGTGGCTGCTGGGCCTGAACCTGGGCGAGGTGGGCACGCTGCTGGTCATCCTGGGCATCGTTTTCGCCTTGGGCTTCGTGCTCGACTGGATTCAGATCGTGCTTATCATCCTGCCCCTGGCCGGCGGGCTCATCGGCGACCCCTCGCAACCGACGCTCGGCATGTGGGACGACCTGGGCTTCGCCTCGCCCGAGCAGGCCTTGATCTGGTTCACGTTGTTGTTCGCTATCGTGCTGCAGACCTCGTTCCTCACGCCGCCGGTGGGCTATGCGCTGTTCTACGTCAAAGGCGTGGCGCCGCCGGGGGTGACGCTGGGGCATATCTACCGCGGGGTGATCCCGTTCATCCTCATCCAGTTGGCGACGGTCGCGCTGGTCTTCGTCTGGCGCGATCTGGCCATCTGGCTGCCCGGCGTGGCATTCGCGCGATAAGGGGTGGGGCATGAAGAACAAAGTGGTCAGTGCGGAGGAGGCCATGCGTCTCATCCGCCCCGGGGACACCTTGTGCACCTCCGGCTTCGTGGGCATCGGGACCCCGGATGCGTTGCTGGAGGCCTTGGCACGCCGGTTCGATGACAACGGCGAGCCGCGCAACCTGACCCTGGTGTTTGCCGCCGGGCAGGGCGACGGCAAGGTGCGCGGGCTGAACCGACTGGGTCGTGACGGTCTGCTCAAGCGGGTGGTCGGCGGGCACTGGGGGTTGATCCCCGAGGTGGCCCGCCTGGCGTTGGAGGACAAAATCGAGGCCTACAACCTGCCCCAGGGTGTGATCTCCCACCTGTACCGGGACATTGCCGCGGGCAAGCCCGGCACGCTCACCCGTGTGGGGCTGGGGACCTTCGTCGACCCGCGCCAGGATGGCGGGCGGATCAACCGGGTGACCCGCGAGGCCCTGGTGGAGGTGGTCACCATCGGCGGCGAGGAGGCGTTGTTCTACAAGGCGTTTCCCATCCATGTGGCGTTCATTCGCGGCACGACGGCGGACACCGACGGCAACATCACCATGGAGCGGGAGGCCTTGATTCTGGACTCCCTGGCCATGGCGATGGCCGCGCACAACAGCGGCGGCCTGGTCATCGCCCAGGTCGAGCGGGTGGCCGCCAGTGGCTCGCTGCACCCGCGCGACGTGGTGGTGCCGGCGCCGTTGGTGGACTGTGTGGTGGTGGCCGACCCCGGGTTGCATGAGCAGACCTATGCCACACCGTACTCGCCGGCCTATGCGCATGAGATCCGCGTGCCAGTGCAGTCGATACGTCCCATGCCCTTATGCGCGCGCAAGGTCATCGCCCGCCGAGCGGCGATGGCTTTGCCACCGGGCGGTATCGTCAACCTCGGCATCGGCATGCCCGAGGGTGTCGCCGCCGTGGCCGCGGAGGAGGGATTGCTGGATTTGCTGACGCTGACCGCCGAACCGGGCGTCATCGGCGGCGTACCGGCCAGCGGGCTGGATTTCGGGGCGGCGGTGAATACGCAGGCTTTGATTGCGCAGAACCAGCAGTTCGATCTCTACGACGGTGGCGGTCTGGACATGGCCTGCCTGGGGCTGGCGGAGTGCGATGTCGAGGGTAACGTCAACGTCAGCCGTTTCGGGGCGAAGCTGGCCGGTGCCGGTGGGTTCATAAACATCAGCCAGAATGCGAAGACGCTGGTGTTCACCGGGACGTTCACCGCCGGTGGTCTGGATCTGCTGGCCGGTGACGGGCGTCTGGTCATCCGTCAGGAGGGCCGCTCGGGCAAGTTCATCGCCAAGGTGGGCCAGATCACCTTTAGTGGCCCGCTGGCGCGTAGCGCGGGCAAGCCGGTGTTGTATGTCACCGAGCGGGCGGTGTTCCGGCTGACGCCGGAGGGGGTGAAGCTGATCGAGGTGGCGCCGGGGGCGGACATCGAACGCGATGTGCTGGCGTTGATGGGGTTTGCGCCGATTGTGGAGTCGCCGACGGTGATGGATGAGGCGATTTTTTCGGAGGGCCCGATGGGGCTCAAGCAGCGGTTGCTGGATCTGGGGCTGGAGCAGCGCATTGTCTACGATGCAGAGCGCAACATTCTGTTTTTGAATTTCGAGTCGCTGCGGCTGCGCACGCTGGATGATGTGGCGCAGATTCAGCATGCGGTGGCGGCGCAGTGTCGGCGGGTGGGGCGGCGGGTGGATGTGGTGGTCAATTACGACGGTTTCGAGCTGTCGCCGGAGCTGGCCTCGCCGTATGCCGCCATGGTGGCGGGTTTGTCCGATGCGTTTTACGGCACGGTCTCGCGTTATACGACCAGCGCTTTCATGCGCATCAAGCTCGGGGAGCTGCTGGAGCGCCGGGTGGCGCCGCATCTGTTCGAAACCCGGGCCGAGGCGCAGGCTTTCATCGAGCATGCGCGGCGGGATAGGTAGGGCGCGGGGGCTTGGCGTTGGCCTGCCGCGGCGGCGCTTACTTCCCGCCTTCTGGTCCGGGCAAGGGGTCTTCAGACGCGTTGTGGACACGTCCGTATGCGCTCAACGGCAGCATCCCTGGCGGCGCGGCGCTCATATCCCGCCTTCTGGTCCGGGTAGGAGGTTTTCAGACGCGCTGTGAACACGTCCGTGTGAGCGTGAGGAGGGTGTCGGGCCTCGGACTGCCCTGCTGCGGAAAGCCGGGCTCGGCCATATTCGCCGATCCCTCTTGTCAGATAGCTAGGGCTATCTTCCGCGAGCGATCGACGAATCTGTCTCGATCCCGACTTCCCTCGCGACGGACGCCGAGGCCAGACACCCTCCTGCGGCCGCATCCCTGCTGCCGACGGTCTGAATACCCCCTACCCGGACCAGAAGGCTCGCGTTGGTGGCTGTTCGATACTGTGCCGGTTGCCGCGTCAGGTCGTGGGCGGGAGCGTTGACCCTC
>CBFGWV010000265.1:0-6741 GCA_965652545.1 uncultured Candidatus Competibacteraceae bacterium
TTGTGAAACCGGTGCACGCCGTTGTCGTCGGTCACCCGCGCCAGGCGGTTGCCGTGCCACAGGTGGTTGAGGTGGGCGATGGCCTCGCCCATGGCGAAGAAGCGCTGGTGCGTATCCAGCGGCCGCTGGAACAGTACCGGCAGCATTTCCGCGGCGGTGACGGGGTCGTCGCAGGCGGCCATGACGGCGTCCAGACGCTCAGCGTGGTGGCGGCGCAGGTCGGCCAGGCGGACACGCAGGCCGGTGAACGGGCGACCGTGCGAGGGCAGCACCAGAGTGTCGCCGGGCAGACGCGCGAAGCGGGTCAAGGTGTCGAGGAACAAGGCCAGCGGGTCGCCCTCGGGCTCGGCGGCGGTGACGGCCACGTTGGTCGAAATCCGCGGCAGCACCTGGTCGCCGGAAATGAGCACCCCGCGCTCGGCGCAGTACAGGCAGGCGTGTTCGGGCGCATGCCCCAGCCCGAGCAACACCTGCCAATCGCTGCCGCCGACGGTGATGCGGTCGCCGGCAGCCAGCCGCTGGTAGGTCAAGGGCAGCGCGGGCACCATGCGCGGATACATGTCGCCACGGCCAGCGGTGTCGCTGAGCATCTCGCCGACCAGACCATGGGCATGGAACAAACCGGCCACCGCATCGGGGTTGAACAGCGCGGACCCGCTGTGCACGGCGTGCGCGGTAAGGAACTCACCGGTCGTCATCGCCACCGGCGCCCCGAACACCCGTGACAGCCATTCGGCATTGCCCATGTGGTCGGGGTGGTAATGGGTGACGATGATGCGGTGGATGGGCCGCCCCTCCAGAGCGGACTGGAACAACCCATCCCAATGCCCGCGGCTGCGCTCATCGCCCAAGCCGGTATCGACCAGCACCCAGCCCTCCCCCTCGGCCAACAGCCACAGATTGATGTGGTCCAGCGCAAACGGAAGCTGGAAACGGATCCAACGCACACCGGGCACGACCTCGATAAAACCTTGCGCGGGCGGCAGGCTCTCGCCCATGGGGTAGCTCAGTTCGGGCTGCGACATCGAAAACTCCATGCTTTACGTTTACGTAAACGTGATGTATTCAGAATACTCAAGAGCGTGCAGCGCAACGCAAGACCACCCAAGATGGCGGACAAACCCAGACAGACGCTGTTCACGATCACGGATCTGGCACAAGAATTCAACGTGACCACCCGTGCGATCCGGTTCTATGAGGACCAAGGCCTGCTCAACCCCACCCGCGACGGGCGGCGGCGGGTATACACGCGGCGCGACCGCACGCGGCTCAAACTCATCCTGCGCGGCAAGCGCTTGGGGATGTCTCTGGGCGAGACGGGCGAGCTGTTCGCCTTGTTCGACACCGCGCGCGGCGAAGAAAAGCAGCTGCGTTACTTTCTGAAGATTCTCTCCGAACGGCGAACCATACTCGAACAGCAGCTTCAGGACATCGACGCCGTGCTGCGCGAGATCGACAGCGCCACGGACGAATGTGAACGTCTGCTGGGCGACTTATCCGAACCCCAGACGGCCAGCGCCGATTGATATTCACATTCGCTTCCGTATTGACGTTTACGTAAACGTAACTTAGATTTTCGACCACGGCCGGCGCGCGCCTGGACCGGCCACCATCAGGAGGCTGACCCATGACCCCCTTCACCGCCCTGGATTTCGGCCTCGGCGAAACAATGGACATGTTGCGCGACTCGGTGCGCGACTTCGCCCAAGCCGAAATCGCCCCGCGCGCCGCCGATATCGATCGCGACAATAACTTCCCGGCCGACCTATGGCGCAAATTCGGCGACATGGGGCTGCTGGGCATTACGGTGCGCGAAGAGCTGGGCGGCGCCGGTATGGGTTATCTCGCCCACATGATCGCGATGGAGGAGATCTCCCGCGCCTCGGCCGCAGTGGGCTTGTCCTACGGGGCGCACTCCAATCTGTGCGTCAACCAGATCCACCGCAATGGCACCGACGCTCAGCGCCGCAACTACCTGCCCAAACTCATCAGCGGCGAACACGTCGGTGCGCTGGCCATGTCTGAATCCGGCTCCGGCTCGGACGTGGTGTCCATGCGCCTGAAGGCCGAGAGCCGCGGTGACCGCTATGTGCTCAACGGCACCAAGATGTGGATTACCAACGGCCCGGACGCCGATGTGCTGGTGGTGTACGCCAAGACCGAGCCCGATGCCGGCCCGCGCGGTATCACCGCCTTCATCATCGAGAAGGGCTTCCCCGGCTTTTCCGTGGCGCAGAAGCTGGACAAGCTGGGCATGCGTGGCTCCAACACCGGCGAGCTGGTGTTCGAGAACTGCGAGGTGCCGGCCGAGAACGTCCTCGGCGAGCTCAACGGCGGCGCCAAGGTGCTGATGTCCGGCCTGGACTACGAGCGTGCCGTCCTCTCCGGCGGGCCGGTGGGCATCATGCAGGCCTGCATGGACGTGGTGATTCCCTACGTGCACGAGCGCAAGCAGTTCGGCCAGCCGATCGGCGAGTTCCAGCTCATGCAGGGCAAACTGGCCGACATGTACACCACGCTCAGCGCGAGCAAGGCCTACCTGTACGCCGTGGGCCGGGCCTGCGACAACACCGACCACGCCCGCACCCTGCGCAAGGACGCCGCCGGCGTCATCCTCTACACCGCCGAGAAGGCCACCTGGATGGCGCTGGAGGCCATCCAGTGCCTGGGCGGCAACGGCTATATCAACGACTACCCCACCGGCCGGCTGCTGCGCGATGCCAAGCTGTACGAGATCGGCGCAGGCACCAGCGAGGTGCGGCGCATGCTCATCGGCCGCGAGCTGTTCCAGGAAACCGCGTAAGCGCGGCCGGCCAACCTTATCAAGGAGGACACCATGTCCGACCCCATCGTCATCGTTGGCAGCGCCCGCACCGCCATGGGCGCTCTGCAAGGGGTGTTCGCCCCGCTGGCCGCGCCGCAACTGGGCGCCGCCGCCATCAAGGCCAGCCTGGAGACCGCCGGCCTGTCCGCCGACCAGGTGGACGAGGTCATCATGGGCTGCGTGCTGCCCGCCGGCCAGGGCCAGGCACCGGCCCGCCAGGCCAGCCTGGGTGCCGGCCTGCCGCTGGCCGTCGGCTGCACCACGGTGAACAAGATGTGCGGCTCGGGCATGAAAGCGGCCATGCTCGCCCACGACCTGATCCTCGCGGGCAGCGCCGACATCATGGTCGCCGGTGGCATGGAGTCGATGACCAACGCCCCCTACCTGCTGCCCAAGGCGCGCGGCGGGTACCGGCTGGGCCACGGCCAGGTCATCGACCACATGTTCCTCGATGGCCTGGAAGACGCCTATGACAAGGGCCGTCTGATGGGTAGCTTCGCCGAGGACTGTGCCGACCGCTACGGCTTCACCCGCGAAGCCCAGGATGCCTTTGCCATCCGCTCGCTGGAGCGTGCGCTCAAGGCCAACGAGGACGGTACGTTCGCCGGCGAGATCGCCGCAGTGACCGTCCCCGGGCGCAAGGGGGAGACGATCATCGACAAGGACGAGCAGCCCTACACCGCCCGCCCGGACAAGATCCCCACGCTCAAGCCGGCCTTCCGCAAGGACGGCACCATCACCCCGGCCAATGCCAGCTCTATCTCCGACGGTGCGGCCAGCCTGGTACTGATGCGCCTGTCAGAGGCCGAGCGCCGTGGGCTGACGCCGCTGGCGGCCATCCGCGGCCACGCCACCCACGCCCAGGAGCCGGGCTGGTTCACCACCGCACCGGTGGGCGCGATGAAAAAGCTGCTTGAGCACACCAACTGGTCGGCAGCGGACGTGGATTTGTACGAGATCAACGAAGCCTTCGCCGTGGTCACCATGGCCGCGATGGAGGAGCTCGGCCTGCCGGCGGACAAGGTCAACGTTCACGGCGGCGCCTGCGCCCTGGGCCACCCTATCGGCGCCTCCGGCGCTCGCGTGCTGGTGACCTTGCTGGCGGCACTCGCCAAATACGATCTCAAGCGCGGCGTGGCCAGCTTGTGCATCGGCGGTGGTGAGGCGACGGCGGTCGCGGTCGAGCGGCTGTAACGCCATGCGCCTGTCCGACGAGCAGGTGATGATCCGCGACTCGGTGCGCGCCTACTGCACCGACCGCATCCTGCCGCACGCAGCCGCCTGGGATCGCGATGCGACCTTCCCGCGCGAGGCCTTGGCCGGGCTGGCAGAGCTGGGGCTGTACGGCATGCTGGTGCCGGAGGCTTGGGACGGTGTCGAGGCCGGCTACCTGGCCTTTGCCGTGGCCCTGGAGGACGTCGCCGCCGCCGACGGCGCCTGCTCGACGATTCTCAGCGTGCACAACTCGGTCGGATGCGGGCCGATCCTGGCCTTCGGCAACGACGAGCAGAAGGACCGCTTCCTGCGCCCGATGGCCCGCGGCGAGCTGCTCGGGGCCTTCGCGCTGACCGAGCCGCATGTAGGCTCGGACGCCGGTGCCATCCGCACCCGTGCGGTCCGCGACGGTGATGACTACGTCCTCAACGGCACCAAGCAGTTCATCACCTCGGGCAAGCACGGCGATGTGGTGATCGTGTTCGCGGTCACCAATCCCGCGGCAGGCAAGAAGGGCATTTCGGCCTTCATCGTGCCCACCGACACGCCCGGCTACGTGGTCACCCGGCTGGAGGAGAAGCTCGGTCAGCATGCCTCGGACACCGCGCAAATCGCCTTCGACGATTGCCGCGTACCGGCGGCACAGCGCCTGGGCAACGAGGGCGACGGCTATCGCATCGCCCTGGCCAACCTCGAGGGTGGGCGCATCGGCATCGCCGCGCAGTGCGTGGGCATGGCGCGTGCGGCCTACGAGCAGGCCCTGGCCTATGCGCGCGAGCGGATGAGTTTCGGCAAGGCGATCATCGAGCACCAAGCCGTGGGCTTCCGCCTGGCGGACATGGCCACGCAGATCGAAGCGGCCCGCCAGCTCATCTGGCATGCCGCCGCACTCAAGGACGCCGGCGAGCCCTGCCTCAAGGAAGCCGCCATGGCCAAGCTGTTCGCCTCGGAAATGGCCGAAAAGGTGTGCTCGGATGCCATTCAGATCCACGGCGGCTACGGTTATCTCAAGGACTACCCGGTGGAGCGCATCTACCGTGACGTGCGCGTTTGCCAGATCTACGAAGGCACCTCGGACGTGCAACGGATCATCATCGGCCGGCAGTTGTAGGTCGCCGGATGATGGAGAGCGCTGCCCGGATGCCACCGACACCGACCCAGGGCACCTGTAGGGGCGCAACCCTGTGCGCGATCGGCCCGGGTTTGGCACCAAAGCTGCGGGGTGTGGTGCAGATACGGAGCAATCGCCCTGAGGGCAGGGCTCCTACGGGTGCCGACAGTGGGTTCGATGGCAACACAGGTGCCGATGGCGGGCTCGGTGGCAATGCAGGCGCCGATTGCCGGTCTGGTGGAAACTCGCTGCACCGCGAGGGCGTCCATGAAGGCGTTAACCATCGCCATGCGGAGAGCCTCATGAGTCAGGGATTCCTCCTCTCGCGCGTCCAGCTCGACATGGGCCGGGCCGGCACGGTTCGCGACGCCGAGGATGTGATCACACAACTGTCGGCGGTAACCGTCGACAGCGCCGGCAACCTGTGGGTCGGTGCAGACGAGGGGCGACATCTGGATCGCCTCTCACCCTTGAATGGCGCCCGCTTCGGCGAGCACCGGATATTTACCGCCGCAAAGCTACTCGAACTGCCCGGCGACGACGAGGAAATCGACATCGAGGCGCTGGAGATCGTCGGCGAAGACCTATGGCTGAGCGGTTCGCACTCGGCCAAGCGCAAGAAGCCCAAGGGCAAGAAGCTCGAGAAGAACCTCAAGCGCTTGGCCACTGTGGAATCGGAGGCCAATCGGTGCCTACTGGCGCGCATTCCGCTAGTCGGCGGCGAGCCCATGGCCAAGGCACCCGACGGCCGCCACGCAGCGCGCTTGCCGGCCGGTGAAGACGAGAGCGTCCTGATGGGCGCACTGGCCGAGGATGAGCACTTCGGGCCGTTCGTGAAGGCCGGCATTCCGAGCAAGGACAACGGGCTGGATGTCGAGGGGCTGGTGGTGCATGAGAACCGCGCTTTCATGGGTTTGCGTGGACCGGTGCTGCGCGGCTGGGCCTGCGTGCTCGAACTGCCGCTGGATGTCGGTGAGGCCGATGCGCTGCATTTGCATAACGATCCGCCGTTCTACAAGCATTTTCTGGACTTGCAGGGCTTGGGCATCCGCGACCTGTGCCGGGATGGCAACGATGTGTTGATCCTCGCCGGTCCCACGATGGGGCTGGAGGGCATCCTGCGCGTGTACCGCTGGCGCGAACCCTTTGCGAACGATGGGCATTCGATGCAGGCCTGCGACGGCAAGCGGCTGGAGGCCTTGTTCGACCTGCCGTTCGTCGTGAGCTGGGATCGTGCCGAGGGGCTGACAGTGACCGAATGCCTGGGGTACGAAACCGGGGTGATGGTGGTGTACGACGACCCGCATCCGCAGCGGCGGGTCGGGGAGACGTCCATTTTGATGGATGTGTTCAGATTGCCTGGACGCGGCGCATGAAGGCTGGGGCATTTGGCGCGGCCGGGCTGGGCGCCCCCTCTCCCCAACCCCTCTCCCGCGAGGGGCGAGGGGCTTGCTCCGGTCGGCGATGGCGAGATGTTGGTCCCTTCAACACCATCGCAACGGAGCACTCCCCTCCCCCCTGGCGGGGGAGGGGCCGGGGGAGAGGGGGCGCCGGTATAAGCACCAAAATCCCGACGGCACCAATCCTGATT
>CBFGWV010000266.1:0-6697 GCA_965652545.1 uncultured Candidatus Competibacteraceae bacterium
AGTCAGGTTTTGTAGCTGGGGCGGGTCCATGCGGGTGCGGTGCGTGCTTGGTTGGACAGCCTTGTGGTATCGCCGGGTCGTTTGGCTGCGGGCTTCAGAGGCTTCGAGCTTCGGTGCCCAATTCCCGCCTTTTGGGTCGGGGAGGTCGTGTTCAGACGCGCTGTGAACACATCCGTGTGAGCTCGACGGCAGCATCCATGCTGCCGACGGTCTGAACACGACCTCCCCGACCCAAAAGGCTCTTTGCGGTGGTGCCTGATATAGGCGTGTCGCATGGGAGTGGTGTCGCAAACCACCATGGCCACCCCCTGGGATCACCGAGTTGTACTCGGTAGCCGGGCAACGCCCGGCCGTTTTTGATCGGGGGCTGTAACACCGGAACCCGTTGCCGTTTTTTCGAAGCCTTTCTCTTTCGGTCAGGACGACCATTTGCACCGGTCGGATTATCCGGCCCGGTTAGGTTCCTCCCAATCCGGAGAATGCCATCATGCGTTCAGTAGTCATTGCCTTTCTGCTGCTATGCTCGACGTCGGCTTTTTGCCAGACCACGCTCAAGCTGGTTACCGAGGAGTATCCACCATTCAATATGTCGACGACCCCGTCCGAAAACGGCCCGTCCCAAATTACCGGTACTTCGACCGACATCATTCACACCCTTATGGAGCGTAGCGGCTACGCCTATGATATCGAGCTCATGAGTTGGAAGCGGGCATATGAGCTGGCGCGGGATACGCCAGATTATGGCGTGTATTCGACCAGTCTGTTGGAGTCGAGAATGCCGTTGTTCAAGTGGGTGTATCCGTTGGTGGAGAACCGCTACGTTTTCTTTGCCCGCAGCGATGCCGACATGAATATCGACACCTTGGACTTGGCGCGTTTGTATCGTGTCGGTGGTTACCGTCAGTCGGCCGTGGCCACGCTACTGACGGAGAAGGGTTTCAAGCTGGATCTGGTGAGCAAGGACCGCCTCAATCTGCTGAAGCTGATGCGCGGGCGTATCGATTTGTGGCCGACGGGGGAGTTGTTGGGGTATCACATCGCCCGCCAGGAGGGGGTCACGGGGATCGAGCCTGTCTTGCATATCGACACACGGGTGATGGGCATCGCGTTCAACAAGTCGGTGCCGGATGCGATGATCGAGCGGCTCAATGAGACGCTGGCCGCGATGCGTGGCGATGGTACCGTGGAGGCGATCTACGCGCGGTATCGGTGATACGCTGTGCGCCATGCTGCCCGATACTCGCTTTCATCCGCACCGCATCGCCGGCGGCTTGCTACTTGCCGTGACGGTCCTGTGGATGGCTGTGCTGTTGTGGCATATCCATGTCGAGGATGGCGAGACGGTCGCGGGCCAGGCGCTGTGGGTGGTGTATCCACCGAGTTGGGACGATGGACAGCGTTGGCGGGCGACGGTGGAGGCCGGCGGCGCGCCGGTCGGGCGCGCGGCGGGTACGGTGCAGGTCATGCCCGTGCAAGGTGATTTTCCCGCCCGGGCACATGCGGCGGGGGCGTGGATGGTACTGCGCCAGCCGGTGCTGCCGGATACGCTGGCCGCCTGCATTGCGGCGTTTACGGTCAGCGCACCGGGCTGAAGCGGCCCTGCGGTCAGCAGCCGCGCCGTTCCATGTGGTAATAGCCGCCCCAGGGCCCGCTCATGACCATGGTGGCGCCGCCGAAGGTTTCCAGGCCATAGTCGCCGATCATATCGTTGTCGGTCTGGATCTCGCTGTCGCCGACGGTGTATTGCGCCGTAAAGCGGATGCCGCCTTCTTCCACCGATAGCTCTCCGCTGTCGCTGAAGGTCCAGGTGGCGACGTTGTCGGGGGTTTTCTCCCCGTCGATGTCCATCGACAAGGCGGCAAGACACCAGGCCCCGATCAAGTCACCGGCCTCGACGTCCTCTACGGGTTTCGCCGCCACGTCGCTGGCTTCGATCTTCGGCGCGGCGCTGAGGCGGCCTGCCTTCGAGCGCATGGCCTCGGTTTCTACGTTCTCCGGCGGGCGGTCGCCGTAATGGACCTTGCCGTCCTCGTCCACCCATTTCTGTATACCTGCTGCGCCCGCCGTCGTACTCAGTGCGATGGCGCAGAGCATGGTCAGCCCCAGTGCCTTGAACATCGTCAGTCCCCCGTGTTTGCGATGGGGCCAATGATACCGGCCAGGACCGCGGCGTCACTTGGCGAATTGTCAACCTGCGTTAAGCAGGAGGTTGCGCACCTGGGGGTTGCTGAAGCGCCAGAGCACGTTGTCGATGAAGTAGTGATGGATGTTGATGAACGCGAGGAAGGCGATCAGAAAGAACGACGCGCCCAGTGTATCGACGGTGCCCAGGTGGCCATCCAGGCCATTGGGCAGGCCGCGGAAGGCGAGGTAGCCGGCAATGATGAATGCAAGAAAGAAGCCCAGGGTGACCCACATGCCCCATGTGCCGTACTGGCGGCGCTGACGGGTGCTTTCCACTTTGAACACGAAGGGCAGGTACTGAAGCGAGTGGAAGAAGGCGATCATGTAGAAATACTGCGGGTGACTGAGCAAAGGCACATGCCACACCAGCAGGGCGGCCATCGGCACCAGCATGGTGGCGGACGGCCAGCGGCCGGCCTCCCGCCGCTGCATGACGAACACCACGGCCACTGCGGCGAACAGCAGCCCCGCGGCCACGCAGGCGGCGATGAACAACCCGTACGGCAGGCCCAGCCGCTGGATCTGCAACTGCTCGAACCCATAGCTGCCCACGGCGCAGTTGGCGTTCAGCCAGATCACCCACCACGTGCTCAGCAGCGCATAGCGCAACACGTTGCGCTGCCAGCCGGCCAGGCGGTACCCGTCGAAGCGGGCGTACACCATCATGCAGCCGAAGGTCTGCTTGGCGTAATGCCAGCCCACGGTAAAGAACATGAAGCTGATCAGCAGGCCGAGGACCTCGGGACCCAAAGAGGGGTAGTTGCCCAGGCGGGTATCCCAGCCCAGTGCGGCGAAGCCGCGGTTGACGGACACCACCAGGCCGTTGTCTGCGATGACCGTGTCCCAATGCGCCCAGGCCAGCCACAAGGCGCCGATCAATGCACCGGGCACGAACAGCAACTGGAGCCAGTGCGCCCGTATGAAGCCGCCGCCCTGGCCGTAGGCCAGTTTGTACGAGGCCATGAAGTGCGGATGGTTGACCGCATGGGCCAGCCACAGGGCAACCCAGGGCAAGCCCGCTGCCGCGGTATCCAGCGCCGGGAGCAGGCCGGCGAAGGCGTACAGCGGCAGCCACAGGAGCAGGGCGGCGCCGCCGAGCAGCCAGAAATCCCAATGGCGGGAGACGAACAAATGCGTGGCCGGGCGGGCCGACTCAGCGCGTTTTTCGTCCGCGGGCAGGACAATGGCGCTCATGGCTGCCCCGCCGCCTATTTCTTGGGCTCGAGCGTGCGCACGTAGCCCAGCGCCTTGTTGACCCACGCGGCCAGTGCCGTGTCGCGACCGACGCCGCGGCTGGCGACGAAGACCATACCGCGCATCGGTCGCCCGCTCACCTCCATGGTGCGCACATGCGACTCTTCCAGCGTGGCCTCATAGGCCTCCGGCCCGACGCGGACGATCAGGTCGGTGTCCAGAACGCCGCAGACCATGTGGCCGCGAACCATGAACGCCAGCCCGCCGAACATCTTGCGTTCGCTGACGCCGGCCTGTTCGGCCAGGAGCGAACGGACGCGTGTTGCCAGAGTCTCGTCGTAGGCCATGGTGCACTCCCTCTCATTCGTCATCCAGCGCGACCCGGGTCGGGCAGGTGGCCAGCAGTTGACTGAAAATATTGCTCAAGGCGGCGACAAATGCATCTGCATTCTCAGCCGGCGGCAAGGATTCACCGATGGCGACATCGCAGTTGAACGGTACCAGCATGGCCTCGCCGCGTGGAAGGGCACGGCCCAGGCCGAGCATGACCACCGGCGTGACCGCCGTGTCGGTGCGTTGGCCGACCAGATGGTACAAGCCTTTTTTTATCGGGCTCAGGCGCTCGGGATCGCCGCGGCTGCCCTCGGGGAAGATCAGCAGGATCTGCCCGTCGTCCAGCGCCTGGTGGCATTGGGCGAACAACTGCTCGCGCGAGGTACCGCCAGTCCGGTCCAGTGGGATGATGCCGATCACCTGCAGCGACAGCCAGGCCAGGAAGCGGTTGCGCAGGAAGTAGTCGGCCGCGGCCACCGGCCGCACCTTGTGCACGTCCTTGAGCGGGTAGAGCGACAGCAGCACCAGGGTGTCGAGGTGGCTGTTGTGGTTGGCCGCCACCACGGCAGGCCCGTTGCGCGGCAGGTTGGGGCGGCCGATGACGTTCAGCCCCAGGGCGAACAGCACTACCGGACGCACGATGAGGGCGATGAAGAGGATCTTCCACCAGCGGTTGGTCGCCATCAGTAGCGCAGGTAATAGATGAAGTGGAAGAACAGCGGCGCGGTGTAGATAAGGCTGTCCAGCCGGTCGAGGATGCCGCCGTGCCCGGGGATCAGCGTGCCGCTGTCTTTGATCTGCAGATCGCGTTTCACCGATGAGATCACCACATCGCCGATGAAACCGGCCACGCCGATGAGCAACCCCGCCACCAGCCCGTAGCCGACGTTCAGCGGCGTCAGCAGCGGGGCGAGTATGCCGGCGGCCAGGGTGACCGACAGCAGCCCGCCGAGAAAGCCTTCCACGGTCTTGTTGGGGCTGACCTTGGGGATGATCTTGTGACGGCCGAATTGTTTGCCCCAGACGTACTGGCAGACATCGTTGAACTGGGTCAGCACCAGCAGGAACAGCACCAGCCCGATGTTGCCGGCATTGGGGTTCTTCACCGGCAGCACCAGCAGGTAGGCGATGTGGCTAATGCAGAACACGCTGACCATGCTGGCCCAGTGCAGCGTCCCTGCGGAGCGGATGAAGCCCTTGGTGTCGCCGGTGAGCACCATGCGCATGGGCAGAAAGAGAAACAGGTAGACCGGAATGAAAATGATGAACATCCCGTACCAGCCGCTGGCGACCCAGTAATACTGGATGGGGATGGCCACGTAGGACCAGAACACCGCCCGCCGGTCGGTCAGCCGGGTGGGCACGATGGAGAAGAATTCCTTCAGCGCCAGGAAGCTGATCACCGCAAACAGGACGATGGCCGCGGTGTCGCTGACTACCAGGGCGGTGAAGACCACGGCGATCATCACCCACCAGGAGCGCACCCGCAGGACGAGCTCTTTGTAGTCCTTGTCGGGGTGTTTCGCCCGCAGTCGCCAAGTGATCAGCGAGCCGGCCATGAGCACGGCGAACACCGCCAGCATGGCCAGACCGGAGTTGAACGGGATGTTGAGCATGGAGGGCGGTCTTTGTCGGAGAGTTTTAAGTTTTAAGTTTTAAGTTTTAAGTTTTAGGTTTTATGGGCGTTGGGCTGTGGCGGACGGTCCGGGCAGCGTCGTCTTGTGTTGCCAGATAGCTTAGTGTGTCATTCGACCGACCACCTGGGCATCCGCGGCCCGTACTTTTTATGATCCTGACGATAGGCTGATGACGACGCTCATTCTCCCCGGTTACGACAACTCCGGCCCTACGCACTGGCAATCCTTGTGGGAGCGGGCCGATGATCGGCTGATTCGTGTCCAGCAGGACGATTGGCAGAACCCCGAGTGCGCGCAGTGGGCGCGACGGCTGGATGAGGCGATCGGCGCGGCGCCCGGCGATGTGGTGCTGGTGGGGCATAGCCTGGGGTCGTTGTTGGCGGTGTTCCGGCTGGCGCGGCGCGCGGCCGGTGTGCGCGCGGCGCTGTTGGTGGCGGTGCCGGACCCGGCCGGCCCGGCCTTTCCGGCGGCGGCCAAGGGGTTCGACGAGTTTCCACGTCAGCGGCTGCCGGTGCCGACCGTTGTGGTCGCCAGTAGCGATGATCCGTATGCCGGCCTGGCGTTTTCCCGGGCTTGCGCGCGCGACTGGGGCAGTGAATTTGTCGAGCTGGGCGCCTATGGTCACATCAACGGTGACAGTGGGCTCAGGGATTGGCCATGGGGCCGCGAGCAGCTGGCACGACTCTGGAGCGTTTGATGATTACCCAATCCATTCTTTGGCGGCGCCTGGAGAGCCCGGGCCACGAGTCGGCGCTGCTGACGGAGCAGGGCGACCATATCCTGCTGCGCGGGACGGCGGTGTTCGAGCATCAGGCCCATGGCAGCCGTCTGGATTACATGATCCGCTGCGATCCGAACTGGGAGACGCGCCAGGTACGGGTGGCCGGTTGGGTCGGCGGCCAGTTGGTGGATATCCAGATGGTGGCGGACGATGAGCGCCGCTGGCGTTTGCACGGGGTCGAGTGGACGGAGGTGCAAGGTGCGCTGGATGTCGATTTGCAGTTTTCACCGGCGACCAACCTGCTGCCGATCCGGCGTCTGGACCTGAAGGTGGGGGAGTCCGCCGTGGTTCGTGCGGCGTGGTTGCAGTTTCCCGCCTTTACCCTGGAGGCGCTGGATCAGGTGTACCGCCGCGTCGACGAGACGATTTACCAGTACGAGGCCGGCGACGGCAGCTTTACGGCCGAGTTGCTGGTCAATGACGCCGGTTTCGTCACCCACTACCCCGGTGGTTGGCTGGCCGAGGCCGAGCGCTAGGGCGTCCCCTGGGATCACCGGTTTGTAACCGGTAGCCGGCCAAGGGCTGGCCGAGGGTCCGGTGGTGTCCTCGCCCATCTCCCGCCTTTCGG